>JAFSTA010000254.1 GCA_017450695.1 Kiritimatiellia bacterium
ATCAGTTTTCTGCCGCAACCGTGCGCGTTTGAGATCGAAAAGCCGCTATTTTTTGAGACGTTCTCTGCGTTCTCAGCGGCTCTGCGTGAGAACCCAAACGAGGAATCTAGGTTAAATAGTTAAATCGCCGCTAACGCGGCTTTCAATCGGCGCAGGCGCCTTTAAAAAGTTAAGTGGTTAAATCGCCTCCTTCGGAGGCTTTCAATCAGCCTGATCCGCCCCGCTTTTCAGTGTCTCGTCCATTTCACCATTTCAAAGCGAAGCGATTTAACTTTCCCTCGCGGGGATGCGCTTGCCCGTCCTCCGTAGCCGTGCGTAGAATGGATCGCGATCATTTGGACTGTGCAGAAATTGCTTTCGCTACGGGGAGTCTTGGAGTTTCGGAAACAGGGGCGGCTGTTCTCCAAGCCTCCCATACTCCCAGCACCGAAAGGAACATGGATTCCAGATTCGTTGTTTGGGACGCGCCTCCTCGCGTCCGCTGTGACGCGAACGGACTGACAACCCGTTCTACGGGCATGTTTTCAGACAGGATTTACAGGATTCACGGGATTGGCGGCAGATCCGAATCTTGTAAATCCTGTTAATCCTGTCAAAGTCATGGGGGCGGCCTCACCCGTCGCGCGCCGTCGCGACCGTCGGATTATCCGGCTTAACCGGCTTCACACGTTATCCTGCCAACTTACCGCCAGCGTGTTGTCTATCCGTTGTTCCAGTTGATGTCCTCTCCAAAAGAGTTCCTTTCGCCACGGCGAGGCAAGGCCGTGCGGACGCGATGAATCGCGTCCCTCCCGATTCGGGCAACGAGGACGTTGCCCCTCCCGTTCTTTGCGTGAGAGAAAAGGTACGCAACATCCGACACGCGCTCGTCGCGTCCGCATTGCTTCTCACGCTTACCCGGCTTCACACGCTTCACCCGCCAACTTTTTTGACACTTGGATTGTCAGCGGGAAAATGGTATGATGGCGTTGTCTTTTGGAACGGAAGTCTGTATGTCGATATTCGATGATGTGATTCACAAGTGCCATGTTTGTCTGGGGCTAACGGGAAACACTGGAACCGAGATTATTTCCCGGATGGTGGAATCAGCCGCGTCGCAGGCGTTGATTAGCCAAGAACTCGCCCCCAAGGCAATCCGTGCCGTCTTGAAGCGCGAGATGAGCGCTTCCACCGCGCTGCCGGATGGGATCGCCCTTCCCCACACCAAGACAGATTCCGTGGAAGACATCGTCTGCATCATTGGGGTTCATCCGCAGGGGATCGAATTCGGTGCGCCGGACGGACAACCGACCCGGCTCTTCTTCCTCATGCTGATCCCCTTCAGCAAAGCCTGTAGTCACATCGAGTTCCTCGCACAGTTGAGCCGTAGCCTTCAGGAGCCTGATGTCCGCACCTCGCTTCTCGGCGCCCAGTGCCGGGACGATGTGATCCGAGCCATTTTGAGTCATGTTGATGAAGGAGCACTCTGATATGAAATCCTCGCTGACACTCCTCGCGGGTCTTCCCGCCTTCTCTCCGTTTCGTCTCGACGCGCTTGCCGAGCAGATTCATCGCCGGATTCCCGGCATCTCCGATCCCGAAATCGACGCCCGTTTCGTCTATCTGCTCTCCGTCCGTCCGGAGGCGACGCTGACGGACGATTCCGCCGAATTGCAGAAGGCGCGTTCCCTGTTGGGCGCGACCGCGGAACCGGTCGGGGACGGCGGGTTCTTCGTCACGCCGCGGAAGGGAACGATCTCCCCGTGGTCCTCCAAAGCGACCGATATCTTCCGCAACTGCGGACTGGACGACATTCTCCGGGTGGAGCGCGGTGTCCAGTTCCGCATCCGCGGTGCGCTCGAAAGCGGGACAGTCCCCCGCGAGCTGTCGGTGCAGGAACTGCAGCCGGTCTTCTGTGTCCTGCACGACCGCATGACCGAGGGTGTTTATACGGATCTCTCCGATTTCTTCGACCAGCAGCCGCCCCGTCCGGGGCGCGTGTTCGACGTGCTGGGGCGCGGTCTGGAGGCGTTGCAGGAGGCGAATGTCTCGATGGGACTCGCCCTGAACGAGGAGGAGATCGACTACCTCTTCCGCAGCTACACAGCGGCGGGACGCAACCCGACGGACACGGAACTGGTGATGTTCGGGCAGGTGAACTCCGAACACTGCCGCCACAAGATTTTCAACGCGGAGTGGATTATCGACGGGCAGAAGATGGACCGGACGCTCTTCGGCATGATCAAGAACACGCATCGGCTCCACCCGCAGGGAACGCTGGTCGCCTACAAGGACAACTCCGGTGTGCTGGAAGGGTTCGAGGCGGATCGTTTCTTCGTCGATGGCGAGACCCACACCTACCGCTTCGAGCCGGATCGCATCGACATGCTGATGAAGGTGGAGACGCACAACCATCCGACGGCCATCTCGCCCTATCCCGGCGCGGCCACCGGCGTCGGCGGGGAGATTCGCGACGAGGCAGCCACGGGAACCGGCTCGAAGACGAAGGCGGGTATCTGCGGATTCATGGTCTCCAACTTGCAAGTGCCGGATTTCCCGATGCCGTGGGAGAAGGAGTTCGCGGAGTTCCCGCGCCGCCTCTCGCCCTCGCTCTCCGTGATGATGGAGGGTCCCATCGGCGGCGCGTCCTTTGGCAATGAGTTCGGGCGTCCGCAACTCTGCGGCTTTTTCCGAACCTATCAGGAACTGGTGAACGGACGCGAGCGCGGCTACCACAAGCCGATTATGCTGGCCGGCGGCATGGGGAACATCCGGCGGCAGCTCGTCCACAAGCAGGACGTGCCGCCCAAGGCGCTGATCGTGCAGATCGGCGGCCCCGCCATGCGGATCGGTCTCGGCGGCGGGTCGGCGTCCTCTCTCGTCATCGGCACGAACGACGAGGAACTGGATTTCAACTCCGTGCAGCGCGGCAACGCCGAGGTGCAGCGCCGTTGCCAGGAGGTAATCGACGCGTGCGTCGCGCGCGGCGAGAAGAACCCGATCCTCTCCATCCACGACCTCGGCGCGGGCGGCCTTTCCAACGGCTGCCCCGAACTGATCGAGGCGACGGGGGCGACCTTCGAGTTGCGGAACGTGCATAACGAAGAGCCTTCGATGAACCCGATGGAAATCTGGTGTTGCGAGGCGCAGGAGCGGTATGTGCTGGCGATCAAGCCGGAAGACCGCGCCGACTTCGAGAAGCTCTGCGAGCGCGAGCGCTGCCCCGTCGCTTTCATCGGCGAGGCTCGCGACGACGGCCGTCTCGTTCTGACCGACAGCCATTTTCAGGACAAGCCGATCGACATGGATATCGGCATTCTCCTCGGCAAGCCGCCCCGTATGGTGCGCGACGTGCAGACCGACAACACCAAACCCGCGCCGCTCGCCTTCCCCGCGCGGGTGGATATGCAGAACGAGGTGCGCAACGTCCTGCACCTGCCCTCCGTCGCCAACAAGACCTTCCTCGTGACTATCACGGACCGCACGATCACGGGACTCGTCCACCGCGACCAGATGGTCGGCAAGTACCAGTTGCCCGTGGCGGACAACGCCGTCACGATGACGGATCTCGTGCATTACACGGGCGAGGCGATGTCCACGGGCGAACGCCCCGTCATCGCGTTGATCGACGGTCCCGCGTCCGGCCGCATGGCTGTGACGGAGGCGTTGATGAATATCGCCTCCGCCGACATCGGCGACATCGGCAACATCAAGCTCTCCGCCAACTGGATGGCGGCGGCGGGCGAGGCGGGCGAGGACGCGCGCCTCTTCCGCACGGTGGAAGCGATCGGCATGGAGTTCTGCCCCGCGCTGGGCATCTCGATTCCCGTTGGGAAAGACTCGCTCTCGATGCGTACCGTCTGGAAAGATTCCCAAGGTGCCGACCACAAGCAGGTCGCCCCGCTGAGTCTCGTGATCAGCGCGTTCGCCCCCGTGCGCGACGTGCGCAAGACGGTCACGCCCGATTTGAAGCCCGGCGGCAGCGTCCTTCTCCTGGTCTCGCTCGTGCCGCATGAGCCGTCCGTAAAACCCGACGTTCCCGCGTTGGGCGCCTCTGCCTGGGCGCAGACGCAAAACCAGGTCGGTGATCGGGCGGCGGACATGAAGGATCCGTCGCGCCTCAAAGAGTTCTTCGAGGCGATGCAGGAGCTGGTTGACAAGCGTCTGGTGCTCGCCTACCACGACGTTTCCGACGGTGGCGTGATCGCCACGCTGGCGGAGATGGCGATTGCGGGCGGGCGCGGTTTCACCGCCTTCCTCCCCGGGCAGGCGGGCGAACCGGAACAGGAGCTGGCGGCGTTCTTCAGCGAGGAACCTGCCGCCGTGCTGCAGGTCGCGGACGAGCATCTGGAAACCGTCCAGGCGATTTTCGCGAAACACCATTTCGCATCCGACCAAGACATCCGCAAGATCGGCGAGCCGACCGACACGCGCACGGTCGCCGTCTATATGAAAGACAACCAGAACCTGCAGCGCCGTCTGCTGGATACGGACATCACCTGGTTGCGTTGCGTCTGGTCGGAGCTGACTTACCGGATGCAGGCGTTGCGGGACAACCCGAAGTGCGCGGCGGAAGAATACGGGAACGCGGCGAACGAGGAAGATCCCGGCATGAACCTCCACCTCACCTACGATCCGGACGCCCTGCCGAGCATCCAGGCGGCAACCTCCGCGAAACCGCGAATCGCGATCCTGCGCGAGCAGGGCGTAAACGGACAGGTCGAAATGGCGGGCGCTTTCACGCTGGCGGGGTTCGACGCCGTCGATGTCCACATGACCGACCTGCAGACGGGACGGGTCAAGCTGGATGACTTCCGGGGACTGGTCGCGTGCGGCGGCTTCTCCTACGGCGACGTGCTGGGAGCGGGTTCCGGCTGGGCGCGCAGCATCCTTTACAACGACAAGCTGCTGGACGAGTTCCGCCGTTACTTCGAACGCCCCGACACCTTCACGCTCGGTGTCTGCAACGGCTGCCAGATGGTTTCGCAGCTGAAGGACATCATTCCCGGCGCGTCGAACTGGCCGGCCTTCACGCGCAACGTCTCCGAACAGTTCGAGGGGCGTTACGTGACGGTCGAGGTACTCGATTCTCCGTCGATCCTCCTGCGCGGCATGGCGGGGTCACGCATTCCGATCGCCGTCGCGCATGGCGAGGGATATGCGAATTTCACGCACACGGGAGATGCCGCCAAGGCGGTCAAGGCATTGCGTTATGTGGACGGAAAGGGAGAGGCGACGGAGCGGTATCCGTGGAACCCGAACGGATCGGCGGGGGGCTTCACGGGCTTCACCTCCGAGGACGGACGCGCCACCATCATGATGCCGCACCCAGAACGCTGCTTCCGCAGCGTCCAGCTCTCCTACCGTCCCGAAGGTATCTTCGAGAACGAGGCGGGGCCTTGGATGCGTATGTTCCGAAACGCCTACGCATTCGCGACAGGGACGACCATTTAACCAGGCAACAAGAAGACAACGAGAAAGGGGTTCACATGGGACTGATTATCAACGGCGAAATCATTTCCGACGACGTCTTGGAAACATCATACAATTCGGATCGCATTCGCAATGCCTACACCGAACACTGCAAAAGCGAGGGCATTGAGGAAACCGACGAAGGCAGAAGACAGTTCAACGAGGATCGGATCATTGAGGATACGGTCATCCTGCAGGGCGCGAAAGCCGCCGTCCCGCCGCCCAAGGAACACGCGATCAAGTCCCGGCTCTCCCAGCTGAAATCCGATCTTTATCTGCCGACCGATACGGTTACGCCGTTCGAGGAAGAACTGCTGCAGATCGCGGTCAAGAAATACTATCTCGTGAAGTTCTTCAAGCTGATTGACAGCTGTATTCCCCACCCGACGGAAGAGGAGTGCAACAAGTATTACGAGGAGCATCTGGATGATTTCGCGGCAGGCGAGGTTTATCGGTTCACGCACATTTGTTTTTCGCTGGACAATTATGAGTCGCAGACGGAAGCGACGGTGGATCTCCTGAACCTGAAGGCGAGAATCGAATCCTCGCAGAATCCGGATGATAGCTGGTGGTATGCCATCGGCAAGTATTCCATCACGGTGGATCAGGATAACGGGGAATACCCGCCGGTCAAGAAGGGGAAACTTGATCCGCAAATCGAGGCGCCCCTGTTCAAGTGTACGGTTCCCGGTCAAATCAGCGAACCGATCGTCACGAGCGAAAATACGATCGATCTTTTCCGGTTCGAAGCGGTACGAGATCTGGGGGTCCTTCCGTTCTCGACTGTCTATCCTCTCATCCGCAAACGCGTGTTTCAAGAAAAGCAAGCCATCGCGACCGGCAAGAAACTCGAAGAGCTGAAAACGAAAGCGGTCATCGAGCACACCCCTCCCGTCCAAGCCACCGGCGAAACCGGGGACGCCGCCAGCGAGTAAAGCCGGTTAAGCGTAGTGGTTGGTTAGTGGCTGGTAGGTTTTAGTTGGTAGCTGGTAGGCGGTAGGCTAGAGTTTTTAGAACTTCTAGCCATTCTAGGCGATGCTCGGTGAGCTTACCACCCAACTACCTAACCACCCAACCACCTAACCTTAAGACGAGGTTAGAGGTTCAATCTTTCCAATCTGTCCCCCTGCTGAGTACATCACACTTGACGAGCATCCGGGGGATATGGAACGGTCCCTTGAAGAGGTTCCCTTTTGCGTGCTGCGCCACGGTACCGTCGCGATGGAGATATCCGAACCACTCTGGGAAGTCTGGATCCCTCAAATGACCCCACGCCCAGTCCGCAACGAGTTTGAAACGGTCGAAATACCGTTGCTCGCCCGTCAAACGGTATGCCTCCAGATTGGCGATGACCGCCTCGCACTGCGGCCACCAGAACTTCATATCCTGCTCATAGCACTGTGACGGGAAGTTGCGGCAGTCGCGGAACGAGATGATACCGCCGCCACACGTTCCGTCCCATCCCCACTCCCATGACCAGTCTAGAATCTGTAACGCCCGCTCGAGAAGCGCCTTGTCTCCGCGCAGCCGGGCCGACATCCATCAGAAACCAACTCGTCTCGATGGCGTGGCCTGGATTGATCATACGCCCGGCGCACGTGTCAATGAACTCGCCGTTCGGACCAACCGTCTCCAGCACGCACCTGAACTCAGGATGGACGAAATATTTCAAGATCCGATCGACCGAATCGGAAATCTGCGCATCGAGAACCGGATCGTCCAAAACCTGCTTCAACACCATCGCCACGTTGATGAGAATCATCGTAAGCGAATGTCCCTGCGCGGCGACAGCCGGTTCGTACTTGGGCGGAGTCACCACGGGATCGTTCCGGAACGACAGGATGCGTCTAAACAGCGACAGCGCCCGTTCCGCGCACGACCCGTCGCCGGACGCCCGTGCGTATTCGGCGAGCGCAATCACCGCAAAGCATTCAGAAAACAAGTAGCGGCGCATCCGAAGCGGCGTACCATCCGCCGCAACCTCGAAGTACATCTTCCCCCTGGCGTCAAAGCAGCGACGTTCGAAGAACCCGATCGTCGATTTCGCCGCCGCCAGCCATTCGGGATTCTTTTCCACATGGTTGTACGCATAGGACAGAATATATGCGAACCGCCCCTGAAACCAGACGCTTTTCGTGGAATCCATCCGCGTACCGTCGCGGTCGAGACAGGTGAACACGCCGCCGTTCACCCGATCCCATCCGTGTTCCATCCAGAACGGCAGGATGTTGCCGACCAGCTCTGTCCGGCATTTCGCACCAAACTCCGCAATCGAATCTTTTTCCATTTACAGCGTTTCCTCTATCGATTTCCCGTTTGTTTCCGGCATGAACAGGATCGCCCAGACCATCTCCAGGAGCATCATCGCCGCGAAGAACGCGAAGGCTCCCGTCCCCGTCCGGGCGACGGCGACCGGGAAGAGCCAGGAGACGAGCATGCACATCCCCCAGTGGACGGTGCCGCCGAAACTCTGCCCCTTCGCCCGCACGTCCGGCGGGAAGATCTCCGAGATGAAGACCCAGATCACCGCGCTCGCGGAGAACGCCACGGCTGCCATGAAGCCGTACACGCCGCAGAGCGCGAGCCACGGCGAACAGACCGGGCCAAGCGAAATCTGCCACGCCACGAGACCGTGCCAGAACGGCGAAAGCGCGAACTCGTGCTGGATCGTCTCCTCGCACCCGGAGATCACCCCCGAGTCAAACCCGAACAGCAATCCGCCGAGCGAGACAGCGCATACAATCCAGATCAAGAGGGACGATGAGATTCGGTTTTCATCTGACATTTGCGTTCCTCCTATGGTTTCTCCTCTTCTTTCCGGCACTCGTCGCTCCACTGCCATCTTTCTTTTTAGGCAAATACCAAACTCCTATTTAGGCGAATGGCAGTAGAGTACCATGTCGTAAGGCCAGGTGTAAGCACATTTGAATTGATCTTACCGTTCGGTTTCACCCGTCTGTCACCGTGTTTCCGTTCGGAGCCGTTTCCTTCAAGTAGGTTTCCAGGTTCGTAGTCTGGCTACTTTTCCGTTTTCTCGAAGAAACTCTCGCAGAACTCTTGTTCCGTCATGCCTTTCACTTCGCCGAGTGCGAGAAATTCCGTCCCGAGCTGGTTACCCCAGCTGTAGGCGCAGACGAGCCGCCCGCCGTGGAAACAGAAGTCGAGATCGGAGACGTTTCGGTTCTCGGCGGCGGCGATCGACTTGCGTTGCGCATCCGTGAGCCGCGCCTGGGGATGAATCGCCCGGTCAGCCGCGTCCTCGTGCGCCATGACGATCTTCGGGCTGACCGCCCACGCCTTCAGGTCGCGCGAACGCGCAACGCGGGTGCGGTACGCCCCGTTCTGGTGGTCAAGATAGAAGAAGTAGAACATTCCGTCGAAATGGCGCAGGAGCGGAGCTCCCGTGTAGAAGTCCTTTCCGAACACCGCGCCGGGGATTGTTTTCCAGTCGCGCAGATCTCTTGATTCCGCGAAGAACATGGTGAACGGGTGTCCGACAAGTTCTTTCGGCTTTCCGAGTTCATACACCATCACGTACCGGTCGCCCGCCTTGCACACCGACGTGTTGTAGCCGCTCCATCCCTCGCCCGACAGAATGACGCGCGGTTCAGTCCAGTTCACGAGATCGCTCGACTCCGTGAGGAAAAACCTGTCGCCTCCCCATTTGCTCACGCCCGTAACAACCACCCGGTCCCCTTCCACGAACGCGCTGCCGAGGTGCAGCCCCTTCGCGAACGGTGGCGTGAAATCCTGTAACGTCTCCAGATCCCGGAAACGGAAGTAAGATACGCCAAGCGAATTACCCGCGTATTTCTTGTTCTCGTTCGTGTACCGGATGTACTCGAAAAGCCATAGCCTGCCCTTGTGGACGATCGGCGACGTCTCGACGATATACTCGTCGATCGTCCCGAGCCGCCTGATTACCGCGTCCTCCGCCACAACGTTCGCCGCCGCGCACAACGCGGCAACTCCAGCGAGCAACCATCTTGTCCTATTCACATGCATACCCGTTCTCTCCTTTTCCCGTTCCCTAAAACAAAATCTGTTTTCACAATGCCAGCGTGCTGCCACCGAACCTCACGGTCGGTTTCGGACCCGCATTCGGACCTGGGCGAAGATCGACCTTCACCGGTTTGCCGTCGCGCCACTCGCAATCGACTTCCCATCCACCGCGAGCGCAAAGGCCGCGGAAGGAACCGTGCTTCGCCCACGAAGACGGCAGCGCGGGGAGGAGGTCGATAATGAAATTCCCGTTCCCGTCCTTCTCGTGGCTCTGCAAGAGCAGTTCCGCGAAGGCCGCCGCGCCGGCGTAGTTCGCGTCGATGATGTGGACGCCGTGGGCAATCGACCAAAGCGTGTCCGCCGTTTTGACCTCCATGAGGTTGCCGAAGAGCCTCACCGCCGCATCGCCCTCGCCCGTGCGGGCGCGGCAGCATACGCGGTGGACGAGTGCCCATGCCTCCGTGACCTCGCCGCGCAAATCGAGCGTACGGCTCGCCGCCTTGAGCCACTCCGGCGTTGCGCGGTTGATGATCGCGCCGGGGTAGAGCCCCACAAGATGCGAGATGTGGCGGTGGTGCTTCTCCCGCACAAAATCGCCGTAAAAGCACTCTTCGCGAAACTCCTTGATCTGCCCGCTTTCGCCCACCTGCACGGGATCGTACTTCGCAAGCTGCTCCTGGCAGCGGCGCACGACGGGGTCGTCCTCGCGCCCGAGCAGCTTCGCGAACCGCACGAACGCGGCGTTGTTGAGAAGGATCATCTGCTGGTCGAACGCGCAGCCGACGGTGTGATAGTAGCCGCCGCCGCGCTTCGTCTGCTCCGGCGAGGCGGAGAACGCGGAGAGGTAGAAGCCGTTCGTCTCGACGACGCAACGCGTGAGGAAGTCCGCCATGCCGCGCAGCACGGGCCAGCACTGCTTCTCCAGGACTTCGCGGTCCTGCGTGAAGTCGTACCAGTCGATGTAGAGCGCGGTGGTGAAGCCGCCCGTGCCGGGGCCGGAGTGCATCCCCGGAGTACACGCGACCTGGTACGGCCAGGCCGCCGTGCCCACGCTCCAGAAGTCCTCCGTGACCGGTTCGTTCGCCCCGGCAGGGTTCACGCGGCGCAGGTACTTCTCCGCAAGGCGCCGGGTGACGGGGCGGAACGCCGCATTGAACGCGGCATACGCCTCCATGCACTCCGCCATGTTGCACGAGAACGCGCCCCAGTAGTCCATCTGCACGTTGATGTTGTGCCAGAAGCCGGACCCCCACACCGTTTCCAGTACCGGTCCTGCCCAGCAGCCCTGGAGCGAGCCGGGCAACGTGCCCGGACGCGACGACGAGGCGAGCAGGAACTTGCCAAGCCGCCAGTAGAGAGCCTGGAGATAGACGCTGTTGCCGCCGAGCGCGCGAAGTTCGGGCGTGGCGAGCGCCATGTCCGCCGCGTCGAAGTCAACATCGATGGCGCTACGCCCCACGAGCGCGTGGAAGTCAGCGAGGTGGCGCTTCTTCAGTTCGTCGTAGCCGAGCGCGGATGCCGCCTCGATGCGGCGGTCGGCCTCGGCGGCGGGGTCGGGTCCGAAATACGGCGTCCGATCAAACTCCTTCCCCAAGTTGTACTGGTCCCAGTCCGCCTCGAACATCTCCGGCACGAAACGGTAGTTGGTGGCGAGCGTGTAGATGACCGTCGCCTCGGTGGCGCCCGCGACGGCGAGGGCACCGTCACCACGTTGTTCGACCACGCCGTCGCACACGACCTTGAACCGCCCGGCGAGCCTCACGCCGTATGCGCCGCTCTTTGCGGAAAGGGCAATTTCGCCAGCCTGACATTCGAAATCCGACATCCGATATCCAGTCTTTCGACCCTCGACTTTTCGACTTTCTACCATGCCCGTCCTGTCCATCGGCGGTTTCGCATCGAGGAACGGCACCTGGGCACGGAGCGTGAACGAAAGCGCCCCCTTCTTCGACGCCGTGAAGCGCATCGCGCCGACTTTATCAGGATATGACGCGAACATTTCGCGCGTGTAGTCCACGCCGCCCGCCTTGTACTTCACCGACACGAGCGCGTCCTCGAGGTCCATCTCGCGCAGATACTCCGTAGCGTCCTTGTGCCCGAACTCCGCGAACAGATCGGCGGCGTCCGTCAGATTGCCCTGCCGGTGTCCGCGTTTATGGACCTGCTGCGTGTGGAACGTCGGCTCGGTGAGCTGCAGGCTCTCCACATCGATACCGCCGAACTCGGACGCGCCGAAGTAGCCGTTCCCGAACGAGAGCGACCGCCTCTGCCAGCCGCACTTGCTCCACTCCGCCGGCTCCGCGAAGCGGATCTTCCACGTGGCGTCAGGATGCGGCGCCTTGTTCTCCGTGCGCTTCACGCTCTGCCACTTCGGCACGAATCCGTTGCCAGACGGAACCTTGCGCGTATCGCCGTCAATGGACATCGTCACCTCGTCGGATGCGGAGACGTTGATTTCCACGACGGTCTCGCGTCCTGACTGAATCGGCACGGGATGGCTCCACGAGCAGATATCGTTCCCGATCACGGCGCGGAACTTCCCCTGATAGACGTCCACGAGGAACCCGTCGCCCCTCCCCGGCGTCACGTTGTCGAGAAGCCGCTGGCTCTTCGCGGCGTCCTTCGTGACGAACCGGCATTTGAAGCGCATTCCCTTCGCCGCGTCTTCCGCCGACGGAAACGGCGCGACCGTGTCGCAAGCCTTCGCGGGACCGGCGTGGTACGTCTTGCCGCCGAAGGAAAGTTCGATCTCCGTGAACTCGCCGACGAAGCGGTTATGCCCCTTTGAGTCCACGCCGAAGGACATCGGGAGTTTCGGGTTTACCGGCGCACCGCCGAACGCGGCGACAGCCGCAAGTGCTGTCACCACGCATACGATGGTCGCGCCAAGTCCGGTCCTCCCGATTACAGACGAACAGAAACTCGTTCCTCCCATTGCTTTCAGAAATGCGATCTTCTTCATATCCCAAAGTCCCTTCTTTCACTTTCCGATCATACAGTCGAGACCTGTCCCGTGTCCCTTCTTCTCAGCTTTCGGTTATTCGATTTCTCTGTTGGACACTTTGAAATGAAGCATGGCGGTTTGGAATTTTCAGACTTTCATCATTTGGGTGAATCCGTTTTCTGTCGTAATGTGTGAGCGAGGGATCGAAAAGCCATGTTTTCGGCACTTTCTCTGCGTGCTCTGCGACTCTGCGTGAGAACCCAAACGAGGAATCTAGGCTGAAACGAAAAACGGGCGGGGAAGAATCCCCGCCCGCAAAGGCAGACCGTGCGGATTAGATACCGCGGCGGCTGCGGATGCGACCGTGACGGAGGAAGCCGTCGTAGTTGCGCATGAGCAGGTGCGATTCCATCTGGCGGAGCGTATCGAGGGCGACGCCCACGATAATCAGCAACGAAGTGCCGCCGAAGAAGGAAGCCATTTCCCACGGGACCTGCAGCCAGCCGCGCAGAATCTGCGGCAGCAAGGCGATGATCAACAGGCCGATCGAGCCGATCAGCGTGACGCGCGTCATCAGCGCATCCAGATACTCTGCCGTCTGCATGCCCGGACGGATGCCCGGCACGTAGGAGCTGTCCCTCCGCAGGTTCTCGGAGATGCGCATCGCGTTGAACTGCGTGGCAACCCAGAAGAACGAGAAGAAGAGGATCAGCAGGGCGTAGAGCAGGAGGTGTGTGGCGCTGGTCATGTTCATCAGCTGCTGGCCGAACGACTTCAGCCAGGCGAGCCATTTGATGTTCTCCGGAATACGGGAGAGGATGGCACCGCCGAACTGGATGATCGGCTGCGCGAAGATGATCGGCATGACGCCCGTGTAGTTGACGCGGAGCGGCATAAACGTCTGCTGCATCCCGTAGGCGTTTCCACCCATGCCGGCCGAACGACGGGTCGAATGGATCGGCACCTTGCGGACGCCCTCCGTCAGCATCACGGTTCCCATGATGATCAGGAATCCCATGAAGAGGAGGATGACCAGCTCGACGGGGCTGCGAGAGATCTCGCTGTTCCCGAAGTAACGCTGCCAGGCCTCCACGCACGCGGCGGGGAGACGGGAGGTGATGTTGATCATGATGATCAGCGAGGTCCCGTTGCCCAGACCGAACGTGGTGATCTGATCGGCCAGCCACATCACGAAGAGCGAGGCGGCGGTCATGCAGATCACGGTCATGACATTGAAGCCGATGTTGAGGTGAGCGGGATCCGTTCCCGGCACGATCGTGGCGGAGATACCGAACAGCGTCTCAGGCCGCTGGAGCGCCGTCGCGATCGCCCAGCCCTGGAAGATGCAGATGGCGATCGTCAGGTAGCGCGTGTACTGCGCCAGTTTCAGACGACCGGTCTCGCCTTCTCGGGAGGCCCGTTCGAGCGTCGGGATCACGGCAGTGAGCAGCTGGATGATAATCTGCGCACTGATGTAAGGCCAGATGCTCAGGAAGCCGACGGCGCAATGATTCAAAGCGCCGCCGCTGAACACGTTCAACCAGTCCATCAGCCCGCCGCCCACGCCGGCAGCCTTTCTGGCTCCCTCCAGCGTGGCCTGCAATGTCTGCCAGTCAACTCCGGGAGTGGGGATCAGGGAGATCAGTCGGCAGATAAAGACCAGACCGAACGTGATCAGGATCCGTTTCCTCAGCTCCGGGATCTTGAAGGTATTTGCAAAGGTGGTGAGCATTGGCATGGCGAGTCACCCTCTAACGTTTTACGAGTTCGACCGTACCGCCCGCCGCCTCGATCTTTTTCTTGGCGGTTTCAGAGACGGCGTTGACCTTAATCGTCAGTTTCTTGGTCAGCTCGCCCATGCCGAGAATCTTCACGCCGTCGTACTTGTGGGCGAAGAGTCCGACCTGGTGCAGAAGCTCCAGATCCACCACCGTTCCGTCCTCAAAGCGGTTCAGGCGCTCCACGTTCAACGCGAAATAGACGACGCGGCTGGGGTTCTTGAAGCCACGCTTGGGGAGACGACGGATCAGAGGCATCTGACCGCCTTCGAATCCCAGCTTGTGCTTGTGGCCCTTGCGAGACATCTGGCCCTTTTGGCCGGCTGTCGCGGTCTTGCCCATGCCGGAACCGCCACCGCGGCCGACGCGCCGGTACGCCTTCCGGGCACCGGGGGTATTTTTCAAAGAAGAGAGATCCATGATAAACTCCTTGTTTAGCCTCTCGGCAGCCGCGGCCGGAAAACCGGCGCGGCCGCAGGAGGCGGATAACAGTACCTAGGCGCGGATCGCGGCGATCTCCTCGGCCGAGCGGAGCTGGCTGAGGGCGTCGATCGTTGCCTTGACCACGTTCAGGCGGTTCTTGCTGCCCATGGACTTGCCGACGGCGTCACGGACGCCGGCGCATTCCAGGATCGGGCGCATGCCGCCCCCGACGATCAGTCCGGTGCCGTCCGGTGCCGGCTTCAGCAGCACGCGGCCGCCGTCGCAGACGCCGAAGACCTGGTGCGGAATCGTCTTGCCGTTGGTCTTCACGTGGAAGAGGTTCTTCTTGGCGGCCTCGCCACCCTTGCGGATGGCGTCCGCGACCTCGTTCGCCTTGCCGAAGCCGAAACCGACGCGGCCCTGATGGTCACCCACGACGACGACCGCAGAGAAGCTCATGCGGCGGCCGCCCTTGACGACCTTGGCGCAACGGTTCACGAACACGACGCGCTCATCGAACTCATCCTGACCATCTCTTTCGCGGTCATTACGAAACTTGGGGTCAGCCATTACTTCTTCTCCTTAGCTTTTTTGTCCGCGGGTTTCTTTTCCGCCTCGGCCTTGGGGGCCTTCGGGGGTTTCGGCGGCTTCTCCGAGATCTTCAGTCCCGCCTCGACGGCGGAATCGACGATCTCCTTGACACGGCCGTGGAACTTGAACCCGCCGCGATCCACCACCACGAGCGAGATGTTCGCGGCTTTGGCCGCCTCGGCGGCGCGCTGCCCGATCACCTTCGCCTCGGCGAGGTTGGCGGAGGCTTCGTCCTTGAGGGACGAGGCGGAGGCGAGCGTCTTCATCGCGACGTCATCGATGAACTGCACGTACATGTGCTTGTTCGAGATGAAGATCGCCATGCGGGGACGCTCCGCCGTACCCTTCACTTTCTGGCGAATGCGCAGGTGACGGATTTGACGTTGTGCTTTGCGATTGAAACTCATACTCTTTCAACTCCGTTTAGGCGTTACGCCACTTTCTTTCCGACCTTGCGGCGAATCTTCTCACCGGCGTACTTGATCCCCTTGCCCTTGTAAGGCTCGGCGGGATAGTAGGCGCGGATGCGAGCCGCCGCCTCCCCGACGAGGGCCTTGTCGATGCCATCGACGGAGATGTTGACATCCTTATCGACCGCGATCTTCACGCCGTCGGGAATCTTGTATTCCTTGGGCGAGGCGAACCCGAGCGTCAGGACCAGGACCTTCCCGTTCACGGCGGCCTTGAAGCCCGTGCCGGAGATCTCCAGTCCCTTGTGGTAGCCCTGGGAGACGCCGATCACCATGTTCTGGATCACGGCGCGGGCGGTCCCGTGGAAGCTCTTGAGGGAATCGTCCGCGCGGGTGACGACCACCTGGCCGTCCTTCACCTCGACGGTGATGCCCGCGTGCGGGGCGAAAGTCAGTTCGCCGAGCTTACCCTTGACGTGTACGCCGCCGTCCTGGACGGACACCGTGACGCCGGCGGGGATTGCGATTGGCTGTTTACCGATACGTGACATGAGATCCCCCTTACCAAATCGTGCAGAGGAGTTCCCCGCCGACCTTCAGCTGGCGGGCCTCTTTTCCGCTCATGACGCCCCGGGAGGTGGACAGGATGGCGGTGCCAAGCCCGTCCAGCACCTCGGGAATATCCTCAACACCGCAGTACTTGCGGAGGCCGGGACGGCTCTCGCGGGTCAGCCCGCAGATCGCCGATTCGGCACGGTCGTTATACTTCAGCTCGATCGACAGCACACGCGGCACGTCGTCGGTCATCGTGAAGTCCGTGATGTAGCCCTCGGCCTTCATCACGCGGGCGATCTCGCCCTTGATCTTCGAGCCGGGAAGCTCGATCACGGCATGCCCGGCCTTGATCCCGTTGCGGATCCGCACCAACATATCAGAAATCGGATCGGTCATGACATCCTCCTACCAGCTTGCCTTTGTGACACCCGGAATCATGCCGTTCACGGCAAGCTCGCGGAAGCAGATACGGCAGAGTTGGAACTTGCCCATGTACCCGCGGCGGCGGCCGCAACGCTGACAACGGTGATACCTGCGCGAGGAGAACTTCGGCTCGCGCTTCGCTTTTACCATTAGACTTAACTTAGCCATTCAAGTCGTCTCCTTATTGCGCTTTCTGTGCGTTCCGGCCCGCGAAGGGCATGCCCATCACCGTGAGCAGCGCACGCGCGCCCTTGTCGTCCGTCGCGGTCGTCACGAACGTGATGTCCAGTCCGACATCCAGCTCGCCGGTGACGCCGGTATCGATCATTTCCGGGAAGATCGAGTGCTCCTTCAGCCCGAGCGTGTAGTTGCCGCGCCCGTCGAACCCGCGGTTCGGGACTCCGTGGAAGTCACGGATACGGGCGAGCGTGCTCTGGGTCAGTCGCTCGAAGAACTCGTACATGCGGTCGCGGCGCAGCGTTACCTTCGCGCCGATCACCATGCCCTGGCGCAGCTTGAAGTTCGCGATGCTTTTCCGCGCCTTGCAGAGGACGGGCCGCTGGCCCGTGATCTTGGCGAGGTCCTCGACGATCTGCTTCTGCACGTCCTTCTCGACAATACCGAAGCCCATGTTGAGGACGATCTTCTCCAAGCGGGGGACCAGCATCTTGTTCTGGATCCCGAGCTGCTGCTGCAGCGCGGGGACGAACTCGGTCACGTACTTTTCCTTTAGGTTTGCCATGGTCTCTTACTCCCCTGCCTTCGGTGTCGGGATCGTGTTTCCGGTCGCCTTGGACTTGCGGACCCACTTGTCGCCTTCCTTGACGCGCTTGATGCGGACGCCCTTCTTGGCGACGGGGTCGTACGGCATCAGCTTGCACAGATGCATGGGCGCCTCCTTCTCGACGAACCCTCCGTTCGGGTTCTGGTTCGAGCGGCGGATCGCCTTCTTGATCATGTTCAGGCCTTCCACGACCGCCAAGCCCTTGCGGGGCATGACGCGCAGAACCTTGCCCGTCTTACCGGCGGACTCGCCGGAGATGGCGATGACGATATCGCCTTTCCTGATTCTCGCGATACTCATTAGACCACCTCCGGTGCGAGCGAAATGATTTTCATCCCGTAGTCGAAGTCGCGCAACTCGCGCGCCACGGGCCCGAAGATACGGGAGCCGACGGGAGACTGCTTGCTATCGACGATAATGCACGCATTGTCGTCGAACGACAGGAACGAGCCGTCCGTACGGGCGATCGGATACGCCGTGCGCACGATGATCGCCGTGCAGACCTGGCTCTTCTTCACCAGCCCGGTCGGGGCCGCTTCCTTGATGGCCACGCGGATGATGTCGCCGATGCCCGCCGACTTCTTCCGCTGGCCGATGATCCGGATGCACGCGGCGCTCTTCGCGCCCGTGTTGTCCGCGACCACCAAACGTGAACCTTCCTGAATCATGGTTACTTCTCCTTCGCGACGATGCGCCAGCGCTTGGTGGCGCTCAGCGGACGGGTCTCCATGATCGTGACTTCGTCACCCACCTTGGCGGTGTCCGCCTCGTCATGCACGTGGAACTTCTTGAACCGGCGGATCACCTTCCCGTACACGGGGTGGCGCTCGAGCCATTCGGTTTTGACAACGACGGACTTGATGCCCATCTTGCTGACGACCACCCCTTTGCGAACCTTACGCGTGCCGCGGGCCTTCTTGGGGGCTGCGGCAGCGGTAACGGGCTTCGCCTCGGCGGCGGTTTCCGCCACAACGGCGGCTGCTGTTTCGGTTGTTTCAGACATAACTACTTCTTCGCCTTCCGCTCGGTCTGAATCGTCTTCATCCGGGCAATGTCATGGCGCATTTCGCGCATCCTCTCGGGTTTCTCCAGACCCACGCCCGACGAATTGTGCTTGATCCTCATCGTCGTGAGTTCCTTGACGGTCTCCGCCAGCTTGACGGCCAGCTCCTCGTCGCTCAGCTCTCTCAGTTCTTTCGCTTTCATCGACTAGACCCCCGCTACGGTACGTGTGACAAACTGGGTCTGGATGCCCAGCTTGGTATCCGCCAGACGCAGGCACTCGCGCGCCACGCTGTCCGGCACCCCGCCGACCTCGAACAGAATCCGTCCGGGAAGGACCACGGCCACCCAGAACTCGGGGTTGCCCTTGCCTCCGCCCATACGGACTTCGATCGGCTTTTTCGTGACAGGCTTGTCCGGGAAAATCCGGATCCAGAGCTTGCCCTTGCGTTTCATCTCACGGTTGATCGCCACGCGGCAGGCCTCGAGCTGCGTGCTGGTCACCCAGCCGCGCGTCCGGGCCTTCAGGCCGTACTCGCCGAACGCGAGACGGTCGCCGGAGGTCGCGTAACCGGAACGGTTTCCCTTGAACTGTTTGCGGTGTTTAACCCGCTTAGGCATCATGGGCATAATTCTTCCTCCTTCCCTGGCCGCCCTGGCGGATCGGCTGGAAATCAGGCTTCTTGCAGATCCACACCTTGATGCCGATCAGGCCGGCCGTGGTGTGCGCTTCCGCGAAGCCGTAGTCGATGTTGGCGCGAATGGTGTGCAGCGGGACGGACCCCTGCATGCTCCACTCGGCGCGCGAGATTTCGGCGCCGTTGATACGGCCGCCCGCACGGATCTTGATCCCGTCCACGCCCATGTCCATCGCCACCTTCTCGGCGCGCTTCATCGCCCGCTTGAGGGCGACGCGGCGCTCGATCTGCTGCGCGATGTTCTCCGCCACCAGCTGCGCGTCGGCATCCGGGTCGCGGACTTCGTGGATTTCGAGGTAGATCTCCTTGCCGGTCTTCTTCGCCAGCTCGGCGCGGATCTTCTCCACATCCTGCCCCTTGCGCCCGATCACGATGCCCGGGCGGGCGGTGTAGAGGTTCACGCGGACGCGGTTGGCGTACCGCTCGATGACGATCTTGGTGATCGCCGCCTCCTTCAGGCGTTTCTTAACGAGATCGCGGATTTCCTGGTCTTCGTTCAACAGCGTGCCGAAGTCCTTTTTCTTGGCGAACCAGCGGCTGCGCCACTGCTTGTCCACGCCAATGCGGAAACCGATCGGATTTACTTTTTGTCCCACAGTCTTCTCCTTACGCTTTCGCTTTCAGACCGGCATCGGTCAACACGATCTTGCAATGGCAGAGGCGCCGGGCGATCGGCCGCGCGCTTCCGCGCGCCGCGGCCCAGTAACGGCGCATGCGCTTGCTCTCGTCGAAAACGGCCAGCTTCACCAGCATCGTCTCCGGTTCGAGGTTGTTGTTGTTCTTGGCGTTCGCCATCGCGCTCTTCAGCGTCTTCAGCATCACCACAGCGCCCTTGCTGGGGTGGAACATCAAGACGTTCAGCGCGGCGGGGACGGTCTTGCCCTGGACCTCGCGGGCCAGCGCGCGCCCCTTGAAGGCGGACATCCGGAAATTACGGGTAATCGCAGTTACTTCCATCTCGCTTCACTCCTACTTGACCGCCTTGTCGGTGTGCGCCCCGTGAGACTTGAACGTGCGCGTCGGGGCGAACTCGCCCAGACGGTGCCCGACCATGTTCTCGGTGATGAAAATCGGCATGTGCTGCCGCCCGTTGTGGATCGCGAACGTGAGCCCGACAAAATCCGGGAGGATCATCGAGCGGCGCGACCAGGTCTTGATGGGCTGCTTCCTGTTGTTGCTCTCCAAAACCTTCTGCACCTTGTCAAGCAGGCTCTGCTCGACGTAAGGCCCTTTTTTCAATGAACGTGACATACGTTACTTCCTCCGCTTCAGAATGACTCTGCTGCTCGTCTTCCGGCGATTGCGGGTCTTGCCGCCCTTCGCCAGCTTGCCCCACGGGGACTGCGGGTGGTCGCCGCCGGACGTGCGGCCTTCACCGCCGCCCATCGGGTGGTCCACCGGGTTCATCGCCACGCCGCGCACGTGCGGACGGCGGCCCAGCCAGCGCGCCCGCCCGGCCTTGCCGAGCTTCACGCTGCCCCATTCGGAGTTGCCGACCTGGCCGATCGTCGCCAGGCAGCGCGCGTCGAACAGGCGGATTTCGCCGGAGGGCATGCGGAGCGTCACCTTGCCGCCCTCGCGAGCCATCACCTGGCATCCGACGCCGGCGGAACGGGCCACCGTGCCGCCCTTTCCGGGAGCCAGCTCGATGTTGTGAACGAAAAGCCCCAGCGGGACCTTACCCAGCGGGAGCGCGTTGCCCACGTTGGGTTCGGCGTCGGGACCGGACACGACCGTGTCGTTGACCTTCAGGCCGTTCGGCGCGAGGATGTAGCGCTTCTCGCCGTCCTCGTACACCAGCAGGGCGAGGTTCGCGCTGCGGTTCGGATCGTAGGCGATCGCCTCGACGCGGGCGGGCATCCCCGCCTTGTCGCGGCGGAAGTCCACAATGCGGTACCGGCGTTTCGCGCCGCCGCCGCGGTGCCACACCGTGATGTGCCCGTGGGCGTTGCGGCCGCCGTTCTTGCGGATCGCCTCCGTCAGACTGCGGACCGGGCGCTTTTCCGTGATTTCCTCGAAGGTCAGCGACACGCGGTGGCGGAGACCCTCGCTTCTAGGTTTGAATGTTTTCAGACCCATGGCTCTTTATCCTTTAGACGATTTCAATGCGCTCGCCGGCCTTGACCGTGACGATCGCGCGTTTCCAGGCGTGCCCGCTTACCACGCGGCGGTTCCGGAGAACGCGCTGCTCACCCTTGTAGTTCTGCGTGTTGACTGCCAACACGTGTACGCCGAACTGCTTCTCGACGGCCTGGCGGATCTCCATCTTGTTGGCTTCCCGCGCCACCTCGAGCATGTAGCGGTTTTCGTAACTGAGCTTCGTGCTCTTTTCCGTGACCAGCACACGGCGGATGACTCCTTCGTGCTTCATGCCTCCACCTCTTTCTTCTGGGCGCGTTTCGGAGCGAGTTTCGCCATGCGGGCGAGGATCGCCTCATAGCCGGCACGGGTCACAACCCACGTCCGATACAGCATCAGGGTGTACAGATCGACATCGACCGCCTGCGCCACTTCAACCTTCTGCAGGTTGCTCGCGGAGAGCAGCAGGTTCCTGTCTTTCTCGTCCAGACGGTCGGAGAGGATCAGCACCCCCTTCGGCTCCGTCCCGATCTTCTTCAGCAAGGCGATCAACGCCTTGGTCTTCGGCTCCGCCAGATCGAACTGCTCAATGATCTTGACCCGGCCCTCGTTGATCATGTCGCTCACGACACGGTTGAACGCCAGCTGCTTGACCTTGATGTTGATCTTCTGCGAGTAGTCGCGGGGCTTCGGGCCGAACGCGACGCCGCCGCCGCGCCAGACGGGGCTCTGGCGGAATCCCGCGCGGGCGCGTCCCGTCCCCTTCTGCTTCCACGGCTTCTTGTTGCTTCCCGCCACCTCGCCTTTGCTCAGGGTGGAGGCGCATCCGGCGCGCTTGCCGGCCTGGATCGCGACAATCGTGTCCTTGACCGCCTGCTCGCCCCTGTCGAGCGTCAACTTCGATTCATCGACGCTGACTTCGCCCGCGGCCTCGCCGGCCGCAGAGAAAACTGGAATCGTACTCATTAGGCTTTCCTCCAACCCTTGGTGACATACACGATGCCGAACTTCGGTCCGGGGACAGACCCCTTCACGAGAATCACGTTGTCATCCGGGCGCACCTGCACGACGGCCAGGTTCAGCGCCTTGCGGTTCACCGCGCCGGCGTGTCCGGGCATGTGCTTGCCCTTCTCGATCCAGCCGGGCAGGTCGCGCGCGCCGACGGAACCGGGGCGCCGCTTCGTGTGGGACCCGTGTCCGGCGGGACCGCCTCTCATGCCCCACTTCTTCATCACGCCCTGGAAGCCCTTGCCCTTGGTGACGCCACGCACGCTCACGTACTTCACATCCTTGAAGATATCGACCGTGACGGTGTCGCCCACGCTCAGCTGCTCCCCCTCGTCCATTTCAAACTCTTTCAGCTCGCGGCACAGCGGCACGCCAGCCTTCTTGAAATGCTCGGCCACCGGCTTCGTCATCCGGTGTTCCTTCTGCTCGATGAACCCGATCTGCGCGGCGACGTACCCGTCCCGCTCCATCGTCTTCACCTGCACGACCGGGCACGGCCCCGCCTCGATGACCGTCACGGGGATACGGACCCCGTTGTCGTCGTAGATCTGGGTCATGCCGATTTTTCTGCCAATCAGTCCTTTCATGGTGTCACGTCTCCTTATACCCGAATGGTGATGTCCACGCCGGCAGGCAGATTCAGTTTCTTGAGCTCGTCAACCGTCTTGGCCGTCGGCCCCACGATGTCTAGCAACCGTTTGTGCGTACGCATCTCAAACTGGTCCATGGACTTCTTGTCCGTGTTGACACTGCGGTTGACCGTGAAGCGCTCGATCTTCGTCGGTAACGGGATCGGGCCCACGACCTGCGCGCCTGTGCCACGCGCCGTGTCGATGATGTTCGCCACGGCCTGGTCCAGGATTCGATGGTCATAACCTTGCAAACGAATGCGGATTTTCTGGCTTTGCATTCTCTCTTACCTGTTCAGTAGTTTCTCTCTTACTGTCCGGGGTACCTCCGCAAACTCGCCAGGCTCCATAGTGTAGCTGGCGCGCCCGCGCGAAAGCGAGCGGATTGCGGTAGCGTACCCGAAAAGTTCCGCCAGGGGGACCTGCGCCTTGACGATCTGCATGTCACCACGCATACTCATCTCCTGCACGTTCCCCCGGCGCCCGTTGATGTCCCCCATGATGTCGCCCACACATTCGGGCGGCGTCACGATGTCAAGGGACATAATCGGCTCCAGCAATTCCGGCTTCGCGGCCTGCGCCGCCTCCCGGAACCCCATCACGGCCGCGGTCACGAAGGCCACGTCTGTCGCCGACTCTTCATCCGTCACCGAAACGGCAACCACCTTCGCCAGCACGTCCGTCATCGGGTATCGCGCCAGCACGCCGGTCAGGATGCCGTTGGTCAATCCCTGCTCGATGCTGCCGGCCAATTTCTCGTCCGGCAGATCGCGCCGCGCGGCGGAGCTGATCTCCACCGCGTGGCCGCTCCCGCGTTTCCGCGGAGAAACCTCCACGGTCACGCCCGCACAGAGCCGTTTCCCGCCCACCGTCTGGTCGAAGAGGAACTCGCTCCTCCCCGTCTCCGTCACGGTCTCGTAGTACGACACCATCGGCCTGCCCGTGTTCGCTTCACAGTGAAACTCGCGGCGCAGGCGATCCACCAGAATGTCCAGGTGTAACTCGCCCATGCCGCTTAAAATCAATTGTCCCGTGTCCGGATCGACGCGCTTCTGGCAGGTCGGGTCCTCCGATGCCAGCAGGTCGATCGACTCTTCCAGCTTCTTCTTGTCCGCGCTGCTCTTCGGCTCGATCGCCATGAACATCACCGGCTCGGGAACGGTGATGCGCTCCAGGTAGCAAGCCTGGAACTCCGCGCACAGCGTGTCGCCCGTCGTGGCCCCCTTGAGCCCCACGATCGCGCCGATGTCCCCCGTCCGCAGACTCTCGACCTCCGTCTGCTCGTCCGCGAACAGCTTCACCAGCTTCATCACGCGCTCGCGCTTGCCCGTGCGGGGATTGAACACGTTCTGCCCCTTCTTCAGCGTCCCTCCATAGACGCGGACGAAGAAGAGCCGCCCCACATACGGGTCAACCGCAATCTTGAAGACCAGCGAGGTCAGCGGGGCGTCCGCGCCCAGCGCGCGCGTCACCTTCGCCCCGCTCTTCAGGTCGGTCGCCTCCAGCGCCGGACGATCCTCCGGCGAGGGCAGGTACCACACCACCGCGTCCAGCAGCTGCTGCACGCCCTTGTCCCGCAGCGACGACCCGCACAGCACCGGGACGATCTTCCCGGCGAGGGTCGATTTGCGGAGGGAACGGCGAAGCTCGTCCGCCGTCAAATCGGGATTTTCGAGGTATTTCTCCGCGATGTCGTCATCGGCGTCCGCCGCCTTCTCGCAAAGCTCCTCACGCGCCAGCCGCGCGGTTTCCAGCATGTCCCCGGATATCTCGGAGACGGTAAATTCTTTCCCCTCCGTCGCGTCGTCGAAAATGATCGCCTTCATTTCGAGAAGGTCGATCACGCCGCGGAACGTCTCGGCCGCGCCGATCGGTAGTTCGACCTTCACGGGGTTCGCGTGCAGCTTCGTCGCGATCTCCCCCACGCAGCGGTCGAAATCGGCGCCCATGCGGTCCATCTTGTTCACGAAGGCAATTCGCGGCACCTGGTAACGGTCTGCTTGACGCCATACGGTCTCCGACTGCGGCTGTACGCCGCCGACCGCGCAGAACACGCCCACCGCGCCGTCCAGGACGCGCAGCGAACGCTCTACCTCGATCGTGAAATCCACATGGCCCGGCGTGTCGATGAGGTTGATACACTTACCGAGCCAGAAACAGGTGATCGCCGCGCTGGTGATGGTTATCCCGCGCTCGCGCTCCTGAATCATCCAGTCCGTGACAGTGTTGCCCTCGTCCACGTTTCCGAGACGGTGCGTGCGCCCTGCGTAAAAGAGGATGCGTTCGGTCGTCGTGGTCTTGCCCGCATCGATATGCGCGACCACCCCGATGTTCCGAACATCGCAAAGAGACGTCAAACCGCCCGCCGGCTGGTTGCCGACGGAGGCCTGTTTCTCCGTTCCTTTGCTATCCAAGACGCTCACTTGATCACTTCCTGTTTTCAAAGATCATGTGGATAATTCACCTTTTCACTCGAAAAAGATTTGGTTAGTTTAGCATAAATCCAAGACCAAGACAAGCCCAATTTTTCACTTTTTTCGACAGCGCTCGGGGAGCGCTTGGCAAAACCCGACCTCCGCCCCAGGGTCCCGCCCTCGGCACCCGCCAGGCGCATCCCCGCGCCGCCCTCGGAACTCCCAGGCGCATCCCTGCCGCCCCGGGGTTCCGGCAGGCGCAGCCTCTGCGCCGTTTTCTCTTCCCAGCCCCCGGAAATTCTGCTATCACCCGCGCCATGCCATACGAACGGGACAAAAACGGGCATCTCAAGGCTGGCATCCGGTTACCCGGCTGGGATTATTGCCAGCCGTGGTTCTACATGATCACCCTCACCGTCAAGAACCGCCGACCGATTCTCGGAAAGATCGCCGACGGCGAAATGGTCCTTTCCCCGCATCGGCGCAAAAGTCGCCGCCGCCTGGAAAAACCTTGGCGCCGTCTTTCCCGAGGTGGAACCCTGCCAATGGGCCCGTCATGCCCGAACATTTCCACGGCATCATCTGGGTGAGGAAACGCCTGGCCTCGCCCCTCGGCGAAGTGATCCGCAGCTTCAAGATCGCCGGCTCCAAGGCCAACGCCTCGCTGGAGGCCCCCTGCCTTTTCGACGGCTCCCCGACTTTCTGGTTTCCCGGCCTGTACGACACCATCCTCTTTTCGAAGGGGCGGCTCAAGAGAATGACCGCCTACATTCTCAACAACGCGAAACGTCGCCGGGCCGTCATGCAGAATCCCGACCTTTTCCATACGACGCGCAACATGGAAATCGTCCCCGGAAAACACGGCGACTCCGTCGGCAACCACTTTCTCCTGGAAAAGCCCGTCAAAATGTTCGTGCAGGTCTCGCGGCGCGCGGACGAAACCGAAATCGCCGCCGTGGTCGAGCAGGCTCTTTTGCACGCCTCGCGCGGCGGCGTGGTGGTCTCCGGCTGTATTTCGCCGGGAGAACAGGCGGTGGCGAGAGCGGTTCGCGAAGCGGGACTGCCGCTCATCGCGATCATCCCCAGGGGGGCGCCCCCTATTTCAGGCCGAGCGGAGATTACTTTGATGCCTGCGAAAGAGGGAATCTTCTCCTGGTCTCCCCCTCCCCGAAAATCTCCAAAACCGAACGCCTCACCCGCGAGCGGTGTTTCGCCATCAATGCCATCGCCGCCGAAATCTGCGGCGAAGACCCCGCCCTGATCCACTACCGCGGCTCTCGCCCCTAGGGTCCCGCCAGACACCCCCGTGCAGCACTCGGAGAGCGCTTGGCAAAACCCGACTTCCGCCCCAGAGTCCCGCCCTCGGCACCCGCCGGGCGCAACCCCGCGCCGCCCTAGGGTCCCGCACCTCAGCCGGGTTGCGATTTCGCTTGGAAGGGGGCGGGCGGTTTGCTATACTGTCGGCATGAAACGAAATGATGAGTTGCGACCGGTCCGGATTACGCGCCGGTTCACCAAACATGCGGCGGGGTCGGTCTTGATCCAGTGGGGCGACACATGGGTGTTGTGTACGGCTTGCGTCGAGGACAAGGTGCCGTCATTCCTGCGCAATACGGGAAACGGATGGGTGACTGCCGAGTACAATATGTTGCCGAGCAGCACGGTGGAACGCAAGGAGCGCGACATCAAAAAGCTGAAGCAGGACAACCGCAGCGTGGAGATCGGGCGGTTGATCGGTCGCGCCCTGCGTGCCGCGATTGCGATGGACAAGATCGGCGAACGGACGATTACGGTGGATTGCGACGTGTTGCAGGCGGACGGCGGCACGCGCTGCGCCTCGATCACGGGCGGTATGGTGGCGTTGACGGATGCGGTGAACCGGCTGCTGGCGAACGGGGAGATCACGGAGAATCCGTTGCTGTGTTCCGTCGCGGCGGTCAGCGCGGGAATCTGCGCCGGGGCGCCGATGCTGGATCTGGACTACGCGCACGACTCCACCGCCGACGTCGATATGAATTTCGTGATGACGGATGGCGGGCGATTCGTCGAGATTCAGGGAACCGCCGAACACAATCCGTTCACCGATGAGGAACTGGATCAGCTGAAGACTTTGGCGAAAAAAGGAATCGCGCAATTGACGGCGATTCAGCGGGAGGCATTGAGCCATGATTAAAAAGGCATTGATTACCGGGGGCGCCGGATTCATCGGTTCGCACCTGGCGCAGCAGCTGCTGGACGAGGGGTACGAGGTGACGGCCTTGGACAACCTTTTCACCGGCACGAAGGTGAACATTTACGGGCTACTGGAAAATCCCCGTTTCACTTTCATGCTGCATGACGTGACGCAGCCGTTCTGGGGACAGTTCGACGAGATTTACAACCTCGCCTGCCCCGCATCGCCCATCCACTACCAGCGGAATCCCGTGGAGACGATCCGCACCTCCTTCATGGGCGTGATGAACGTGCTGGAACTCGCGCTGAAAACCAAGGCGCGCGTCTTGCACGCTTCCACCTCGGAAATTTACGGAGACCCGGCTGTCCACCCGCAGCCCGAGACCTACTGGGGCAATGTGAACACGATCGGAATCCGCAGCTGCTACGACGAGGGAAAGCGCGCCGCCGAAACGCTGTGCGCCGACTACTACCGTGAGTACGGCGTGGATATCCGCATGGTCCGTATCTTCAACACCTACGGGCCGCACATGCACCCGCAGGACGGACGCGTGATCAGCAACTTCATCATGCAGGCATTGCATGACCAGGATATCACGCTGTACGGCGATGGTTCGCAGACGCGCAGTTTCCAGTACATCGACGACTTGATCCGCGCCTTCCGCGCCTACATGAAGTTGAACCAGGATGTAGTCCGCGAGTTTATCCGCGAGCACAACCTGCCTGTTCCCGTCATCAACACGGGCAACCCCGGCGAATACACCATCAAGCAGTTGGCGGAGGAGACGCTGCGGCAGATTCCGGAGAGCAAGAGCAAGATCGTGTACGAGCCGTTGCCGAAGGATGACCCGAAACGCCGCAAGCCCGACATCACGTTGGCGAAGTCGCTGCTGGGCTGGACTCCGGAGATTGCGCTTCCCGACGGTCTGGCGAAGACAATCGCTTATTTCCGGGGGATGTGACGATCATTGGATTTGCGCCTTGTTTTCGGCGCGTTCCGTATGTTAGGATAGTTGCACTCAATGTTTCAAAGGAGTTTTCAGAATGGCTGAGAAAAAGAATTCGACCAATTCGGCGCTGGACGCCGTGATGAACCAGATCCGCAAGCAGTTCGGCGAAACCTCGATCATGAGGCTGGGGGAGTCGGACGCGCAGAAGAACATCCAGGTGATTTCCACCGGTGCGTTTTCCCTCGATCTCGCGCTGGGCGTGAACGGGCTGCCGCGCGGCCGCATCATCGAAATCTACGGGCAGGAGTCCTCCGGTAAAACGACGCTCGCGCTCCATGTCATCGCCAACGCGCAGAAGAACGGCGGCATCGCGGCGTTCGTCGATGCCGAGCACGCGCTCGACCCCTCCTACGCGCGCCGGATCGGCGTCGATCTCGACAACCTGCTGGTCTCGCAGCCGAACTCCGGGGAGGAGGCGCTGACGATCACCGAGCAACTCATCAAGAGCGGTTCGCTCGACGTGATCGTTGTAGATTCCGTGGCGGCCCTGACGCCGCAGGCTGAGATCGACGGAAACATGGGCGATTCCCACATGGGCCTCCAGGCGCGCCTGATGTCCCAGGCGATGCGCAAGCTCACCAGCGCGATCGCGCAGACCAAGACGCTCTGCATCTTCACCAACCAGGTGCGCGAGAAGATCGGCGTGATGTTCGGAAACCCGGAAACAACGCCCGGCGGCAAGGCGTTGAAGTTCTACGCCTCCGTGCGCTTGAACGTGCAGCGCGTCGGTGCGATCAAGGACGCGACGGGCGCCGTGGTCGGCAACCGCACGCGTGTCAAGGTCGTGAAGAACAAGGTCGCGCCGCCTTTCACCCAGGCCGAGTTCGACATTCTGTACGCGCGCGGCATCTCGTGGGAGGGGTCGGTGCTGGACGCCGCGCTCGAACGCAACATCGTCAACAAGCGCGGTTCCTGGTTGAGCTTCGGTTCCGACCAGATCGGGCAGGGCGCGCTCGCCGCGACGGAGTTCTTGCGGAACCATCCCGATGTGGTGCAGGAGATCATTTCGCGAATCACGGCGGAACCGCCGCTGCCGGTCGGCGTCGAGGCGGATAGCAAGGGCGACAAATAGTGCAGTCGCCGATGGACGAGAAATCGTTGCAGGCCGCCGCCCGTATCCTGAATGCGGGCGGGGTTGTGATTCTCCCGACGGACACCGTGTACGGAATCGCCGCGCATCCCGGTCATCCCGAAGCGATTCGGCGAATCCAGTGCATCAAGGGTCGTCCATCCGACAAGCCGATTGCGTTGCTGGCGGCGGACCGCCAGTCGGTGGTTGACTTCGGCGCGGTCTTTCCCGGTGCGGCGATGCGGTTGGCGGAGACGTATTGGCCGGGTGCGTTGACGCTGGTGTTGCCGTGCAGGGGAACGACGGAAGGGTTTCGGGTACCGGATTACGAACCGACGAGGCAACTGTTACGGTTGTGCGGGGGCGTTCTGCGCGTGACCAGCGCAAACCTGAGCGGAAGGCAACCCGCCGTCAGCGCGGTCGAGACGCTGCGCGGAATCGGACTGGAGGCGGATTTGGTGATTGACGGCGGCATCTCGCCGGGCGGTGTCGCCAGTACCGTTGTCCGCTTCGATGAAGCCGGTGCGCCGGTTATCCTGCGCGAAGGCGCAATCAGCCGGGCGGAATTATTGGGAACGGGTAGCAGACAATAGGTAGTGGTAGCTAGCCAGAAGCTGACAGCTACACGCGAAGAAAGGAGAGAGAGATGACGTTTGACGAATTGGCAAGGGCACGGTATTCGGTACGGGCGTTTGATCCGCGCCCGATCGAGGAAGAGAAGTTGACACGTATCTTGGAAGTCGGCAATGTTGCCCCGACGGGATGCAACAAGCAACCGCAACGGATTTATGTCATCCAGTCGGCCAAGGCTCTGGAAACCGTCCGCAAGGTTACCTCCTGCCACTTCAACGCGCCCGTCGTGCTGTTGTTCGCATACGACCGCACCGACGATTGGCAAAACCCGTTGGAGGCGGGTGTTCATGCGGGTGTGCAAGATGTCAGCATCGTCGCGACGCACATCATGCTCGCCGCGTGGGAACAGGGAATCGGTTCCTGCTGGGTCAACTACTTCTCCCCGACGGAAGCGGCTCGCGCGTTCGGGTTGCCGGAGAAAGAAATCCCGGTCTTGCTGATGCCGTTGGGGTATCCGGCGGCGAACGCCCAGCCCGCCGCGTTCCACGCGCAGAAGAAACCGCTGTCGGAAACCGTCCAGAAACTGTAGCGGATCGAAGATGAACCGTTTGACCATCCGTTTGGAAGAACCGGAGGACTACCGCGCGACCGAGAATCTGGTGCGCGAGTCCTTCTGGAACGTGTATCGTCCGGGATGCCTGGAACACTTCGTCCTTCACGAGTTCCGGAGCCATCCGGAGTTTTGTCCCGACCTTGATCTGGTCTTGATTCGCGAGGGCGAGTTGATCGGTCAGATCATGTATGTGAAGAATGTTCTGCGGACTGCCTCGCAGACGGAGTTGCCGATCCTGACGATGGGACCGATCTGCATTCATCCGAATTACCAGCGGCGCGGATTCGGAAAATTCCTGCTGGATCATTCGTTGACTTTGGCGGCCGAGACGAATGCGGTCGGCGTGTTCATGGAAGGCAACATCCACTTTTACGGCAAGTCCGGTTTTGTGGTCGCCTCGACGCTGGGTGTTCACTACATGGACGAACCTGCGGACGATCCGGTTCCGTTCTTTCTCGGCAAAGTTCTGAAGGAAGGCGCGCTGAACGGGATCCAAGCCCGCTACCGCGTACCGTCAGGATACTTCGTCGATGAAGAACAGGCAGAAGAATTCGACCGCCAGTTCCCGCCCAAGGAACGCCTGCGCTTGCCGGGCCAACTGTTTTAACCTTGATCCGTTGGACAATTTGAAAACCACGGAGCACACGGAACACACGGAATAAGCTGATGGGAAAACGTTTCTGTCCGCAGGTCACGCCCATTCGGTTTCGAGAAAACTCTGTATTCCTCGCTTTCTCTGCGTGAGGAAAGCAACACACCGTGAAGCGACAAGTGTTCGCTTCCCCGAATGTCCCGCGCAGAACTGGTACACAGCGCATTCTGCAGCTCTGCACGAGAATCCAATCTAGGCCAATATCAGCCTGTGGTGTTCTGCGCCGTTCACTCCACCAGTACCGCCACGCTGCCTTTGCCCTTCAAAACTGCGGTGCCGTAGCCAACGCCTCCGGTAACGGCACCGAAGACGTTGAACTTGTTCTTCGTCAGCTTACCGCCCTTCACGGCATAGACGGTGAACGAGCCCTTGAACAGGCCGGTTTTCGCAGTATAAGTCAATTTCAGTCCAGAGACGTTTGTGCCTGTCACCGTCACATTCCCGCCCTTGTACGCAACCTTCGCCGCCTTGCCCGCATCCCACTTCGCGCCGCTTACCGACAACGGAATGTCGAACGGCGTCTGCGCAATCGGCCCTGGCACGAAACCGGCAATCTTCACGCCATCCAGCTCGACCGTCCGCCTGCCGGCGGCGACGTTGCTCTTCGCGCCGAGGCCGAACACCTCCCACGCCATCGTGAAGGCGGGTTTCACCGTGTTCTTCCACGGCGTCAGTGCCGTCACGTCCAAAAGTTCGCGCGTGTTCTTGTCGAACCACGCGACGAATCCGAGCTTGCTCTTCTTCGAGTAGATTACCGGAACGCAGCAGAATTCCTCACCCACCGTCATCACGCCAGCCGCGCTCACCTTCGTGCCATCCGCCAACACGCCGGAGATCTTCGCCTTGCCCTTCGCCGCCATTGTGATCGCCAGCGTCGAGTAGCCGCCCTGCGCGAAGGCGTCGGAATCTTCCGGGCCGAGCGCCAGCACATAGCTCTTCCCGCTGAACTTCGCCAGCACGGCGAGCGCGGCGGCGTTTTTCGTTTTCGCCGCGTCCGCACCGCCTTCCAGCGTACCGACTTTCGCAACCGTTCCGCCAGCCGCGTCCGCGCCCAACGTCAGTCCCGCAAGCGCGCCGCTTCCCTCGCCGGTGGCGAGATTGACGTTTCCGTTGACCTTCGTCTTCTTACCCGTGGCAAGCGAGACGAACGTCAGCGTGGCGGCAGCGAGATTCTTCCCCTTTGCCGGTTTCTTCACCGCCAGCACGAACGTCCCGGTTATTTGTTCCTCGGCATCCAGCACATACCCGTTGAATGTCCCGCCCTTATACGCCGACGGAAGATTCCCGTAGCCGGGTTCTTCCTGCAACGCGTAGTCGGGGACAGTCCCGTCCGCCCAAACGGCGAAGAGTGTCATCACCGCCCCTTGCGAGGCGGAGAGGTTCTTCACGCTCGTTCCGTCCTTGTAAGCCACTTTCCCTGTGGCACTCGTTGCCCATCCCTTGAACCTGAAACCCTCTTTTTCAAAGGCGTTCTTCGGCAAGTTCCGTGCAACGTCATACACCATCAGGAGGTCTTCCATTGTCCCAGCCCCTCCGTTCGCGTGGAATATGATCGTGTACTGGTTGGCTGCCCACTGTGCCGTATAGGTGGTGTTTCTTTCCGGAACGGTCGCGGGAACGGCGGGAGACCATCCGGTGAACGCATATCCCGTGCGTGTCACCGTCGGCGCAGAGAGGGGCGTTCCCGAAGTCAGCGTGACAGACCTTCCGCCGCTTCCACCGTTCGCATTGAATGTCACGGTGACAATCGACTCCCAACCGACATTGCGAATCCATCCGCAGTCGGAACCGGAACGCCCACCATTGTCTTTCGCGTACACCCACTTCAGCACATGGTTGCCCGTTCCGGAAATATCGAACGATTTTGTCGTCCAGGCCGACGAGCCGCTGATCCACGACCTTCTATTTCCGTCGATGAAGAACCGCAGTTCATCGCAGCCCGTTTCTGACGACACGCTCCAGTCGAACGAAATCCTACCGGAACCGGAAACCGTCTTTTGGATCCACGTTTCACAGTTGTCGCCGATGGATCCGCTCTGCCACACGCCGTCACCCAGATACATCCAGTCGGCATCCCCGCCGAAATCGAAGGACGGGATTTCCCAGACGGCGAAGAACGTCATGTCGGACGTGACCGTGACGGAATCGCCTGGCTTGCAGACCACCGCGCCGTCGGCCTGTGTTGCCCAGCCGACGAAGATCTGTCCGGCGAATCGGAATTCATTGGCCGCGACGGTCAAGGAGCCGCCGCTCCGGCATGACTGGTATGCCATGCTTCCCCTTCCGCCGTTCGCGTTGTAGGCGATGGAATACACGATCGGTCGCCATCCGGACACCGCCGCCGAGAATTCGCCCTCCCCGTTTTCATTGATTGCCTTCACCCAATACCAGTAGGTTTCACCGACCTCTCCCTCCGTATCCCAATACTGGCATTTCTCCGTTGTGCCGATCTGCGTTGCGGTATCTGAATCGTTCTCTGTGTTGCGATAGACGGCGTAGGACGTTGCGCCGGAGGATGCCGTCCAGCGGAGAACCGTGCCGTATTCGTATTCGCCCTGCGATGCCGTCAGGCCCGACACCGGGTCGGGAACGGAAGACGGTACCCAAAGCAAGGAGTCCAATTTTCCGCAGTACCAAGAACCGGAGTCTCCGTACCAATAGGTGTACGTCCAGACCAGTTTCTCGCCCGCGTTTACCGTCACGCTGCAATTGGTTGATTCCGCCAGTACCGTATCGCCGTTCAGCGACAGACTCGACCCTCCGCGCGTCCACAGCGTAGGCTTGAAGTGGAACGTTCCGGGCTTGCTGAACGTAGCTGTCAGGGTCGAAGTCACGGTGCCGGATGTCAACGCGTGATCCTTTCCGCCAAACAAGATGATGCCGTCGGATGTCTTCGAGATTGTCCACGGCAGAGACGCGTCGTTCTCCCACGTGATGCCGTCGATTCCGATCACCTCATCGAGCGACTGGTATGTGATGGTAAGCGGAATTCCCGAAACCGCGTTCGCTCCGTCCGGCCACACGACCGCCTTGAGCGTGGTGCCGGGCGCGGGAATCGTGACCTCCCCCGTGTAGCGGATTCCGTTTTCGCGCGTCGGCACTGATCCGTCTAGCGTGTAATAGATCGAAGCGCTTCCGTCGCCGCCGGAGAGCGTCAGGGAGAACGGGAACGACAGACCGACCGCGTCCGTCACGGAGACGACAGGCGCATCGGGGGGAGTCACGCCGAAGAACGACGCAAAACAGGCGATGAGGGATTCCGGCGTACCGAGGTAATACAACCCGTTGACCGTATGCAGGGAGTCATTGCGGGCGAGCATCGCATCGAGACAGGTACCCGTGTCCGACGCGGAGGCGAACACGAACGTCGGGGGGGATACGCATCCGTCCTGCTGGCTATACAAGTCGCTGGATCTGTACAACGACCAGAAACGGCTTCCCGAAGCCCCCTCCTGATCCCCCCAGGAGTCGGCCAGCAGATAGACCCCATTCGCGGCGGCCCATGTCGTGAAGGCATCGCTTGTCATGACCGGTTCCAGCGCCTTGCTCCAGCCGCATCCCGGATAGTCCCAATAGAGTTCCGCGATCAGGCGGCCGGATTCCGCGACCGCCTCGTATGCCCCCTCGCCCCACAGCGTCCATTCGCCCGCCTTGGGGACATGGCGTTCCACATACACGCCCTCCGCAACCGCGCTTTCTCCCTTTCCGGGAATAGACGCAACGGCTCTCACCCGCGTGGATTTCCGGACAAAGAAAGGCCCGTTGTACAGCAGGGCGTCTTCCTCGTTGGGGTCGCTACCATCCAGCGTGTAGTAGATTGATGCGCCCTCTTCCTCGGACGTGAGCGACACCAGCAGCTCGCCCTCGAACGTGCGGGCGGTGGAGGTCGTTGCCGTGGTCGCCGGTGAGAGCGACGGCATCCGGACAGAATGGAGACGCACCGCGTCCAGTCCGAAGAAGTTTTCTGAATACCCGTATGTGGTCGTCACGCGGAAAGCCACTTGGTGGTTACCGGCAGGGATTTCAGCCACCGCACCTTGCCATGCCCCGTACCACTGGGTTGCCGACCAAACCGCGTCGCCGTCACAGAGAACCTCCGCCTTGTAGTATCCTTCTTGGCGGTACTTGAACGTGAGGGTCAACGGTCCTGTTAAAGTTGTCGTGAGCTGGGCGACGGCGTCCGGGACATCCGGTGTCTCAAGCGCCACGCCGTCAACCGTGTTTGTCGTCTGCACCCGCCAGTCGCCACTCGCCGTCCAGACCAGCTCGGGCAGTCCGAGGGCGTACCCGTAGTCTGTCTTGGAATAATAGGTCGCCTCGTAAGGAAAGGAGCATTCCCCATCGACAAACGTCGAAGCCTTGACGGTCGTTTTTCCGGTAAGCGTAATCGGTCCCGTGTAGAGCGGCGAATCCGGCATCGGGTCGCTGCCGTCCAGCGTGTACCGCATCGCCGTCCCCGCCTTGCCCGGCGTGAGGGTCACCTGGAGCGAACCGTCGATCAGTGTACCGGACTCCGGCTCGAAGGTGATCGCGTAGGACATCGGAACGGTCTGCGCCCGCCAGTTGACGGCATACGAAAACGTGTTGGCGATCGTCTGCGCGTTGTCATGCATCGCGTCGCCGACCGCCACGCCCGCATAGGTGTAGTTCGGCGAGGAGAAGAACGGGACTTCCGTCGTCCGAGCCCCACTGGGATTTTCGCCCTCGTATGCCATGATCGTGCCGTACGCGTTGTCTCCTACGGTAAAAAAGTATCCTGCGGAATACTCGTAGAGCTGCGGTCCGGGCTGCGTTTTCTGCACGTCGCTATGCCCGGCTCCGAGATTGTGTCCGCACTCGTGCGCCATCGTGTTCCCCTGCTCGACCGCGCGGATGGCGCAGACGTTATACGCCGAGTTGCCGAAATTCGAAAGTCCCGTCTCGGACTGAAGCGACCAGCCGACACCGGTCGAGCCGTAGGCGGACCCCGTGTCGATGAGCGTCGTCACGATGTCGGCACCGACCACCTCCCGGACAGTTTTCACATCCGCCCAGCCGTCTTCATTGTCGCCGATCGCATAGAGGGCATCATGCACGGATGTCGCCGAGACATCAAGTGCGCACACGCCCACCAGCCGGAAACGGAACTTCTCATCCAGCCCCGTGTTGGCAAGCGCGGCGTTCATCTTCTGAACCGCGACCAGAGCGAAATTGGTGAGGCCAGCGCCGCTGGAATTGGCGTATGCCACGGCATTCTGATCGTAGGCCACGAGGATGTCGATACAAGTGTCCTCTTGCTCCGCGACAGGCGAGGGACGCGGAGCGGATTGCAAACGGTCGGCGGACGGCATCTCGTCCTGGATAGGCGTCTCCAGCGCATCGCAGCCGCATTTGCCCGCGTGTGAAGGCTGGATTTCCGAAACCTTCACACCGGCCGGAGAGGAAACCACCCTGTAAACCTTGTCATTGAGGAAGTCCTGCACGTCGATCGTCAGGCCGTCGGCGGTACGCAGGACGACCGCCGTCTGGATACCTTCGTAGCCCGCAACCTCCGCCAGGAAGACATCGCCGCCCAAAGGCGACAGCATTTTCTCTTTCAGGGTCAGCGAGAGCGTCACGTCGTCAAAGAGCGTGAACGCCAACACGTCGCCAAGCGCCACCGCGCCCACATCCGCCGCGCCCGCATCGAGGTTGAATGACCGCACCACGCCATCCGCGACAGCTGCCGCCAGTTGGTCTCTCGCCGCCCGATTTCCCCCCGCCTTCGCCGGATTCGGACGCAGGTCGAGAGAGAACGATTTTCCCCAAACGGTAGCGGACACCAGACATTCCGCCAACACCATCATTCCGATCCATTTCTTCCACATGGCATGTTCCCCTTCCTGTTCACAACACCAATTTCAAATGATTCCCTGCCGGACAAAGCGACAATAACAAATCAAAAGGGTACACGCAAGTGGAAACCGTGGCACTTTACGGAATAGACGGATCTGTGAATCATAAACCTTACCCATAACTTAGCTTAGCTGTTAGCCCCCCGCTCGCGCGTTGCGTGAGTGATTCGATTCAGATAACTTCTCCGATTGTTCACAATTGGCACAATTGTCATCATTGCCACAAATACAAATTGAAATGGCATTGTGATTTGTGACATTGTTGGCATTTGCGAGCATTTGAGAGTTGTGAACAATGAAGTTATAGACGAGCTGTTGGCTGTTGGCTTCCAGGGAAGCGTCCGTTCTTGTTCACGCGGACGCGACGGAGCGCGTTCCTCCCGTTTTCACGTACTTTGCGTACCTTGCATGAGAAAAAGTTATTCTCATTTCCATTCACGCGCAAGCGCGGGTGGGGAACTTGCCTGTAAGTTTAGAGCTGGAGAAAATTCCATTACCTGCCCATACCCTCCCCCTTTTTATCCGAGAGCGGAGGGATGGCGCGAATGAGCCAGCGGCGTTTGACGGTGATGCAGGAGTGGCTGTAGAGGTCGTGCATCGTTTGCGGCGCGTGTCCGGTGATGCTGTCCGTGATACCGGAGGGACATCCCGCCTCGTCCATGCGCGTGATGAAAGAAGCGCGGAAAGAGTGCATGGAAGCGCGTCCTCGGTGATCGTCGCGGACACCTGCGGCAATCATAACCCGCTTGACAACGGAGGTGATGCGCGTCGGATGGTAGGTGTAGGTTTCGTGCAGGCAGGGGAAGAGCCAGCCTGTCGGTGGCTTGGGGTAACGGACCATACGGTTGACGAGGAGGGTCACGATTTCAGGCAGATAGGGTATTTCCAACGGCCACGGTTTCGTCCCTTTCGTCTTGGGTGGAATGTGGAGAAAGAAGTCGGCGTTCAGTTTTGTGCTGAAGTCTTCCCAGCGGAGGTTGGCGAGCGACCCGACGCGCATTCCGTAGTTCCAAGCGAAATAGAGCGCGTCATGTAAGTCATCGTAGAGTTGCGCGTCGATCACCTTCCTGCGGTCGGCGTCCCCGGGGCGGCAGCGGATGATCCGTCCCCGATCGGGAGAGCGTCGCTGATCGCGTTCCCTCCGTAACTGACGGTGGAACGCACGCGCCTCGTCTAGTGAGAGCCGCCGGTACCGGAACACCCCCGTTCGCTCTTTCGGCTGGAGACGCAAGCCTGTATTCCAAGGATTCGGCGCATCGGGCCAGATCGTCTGCCAGATCCGTTTCAGCGTATTGAGTTCCGTTCGCGCCGAAATCTTACTGGCGAAGAGGTGACGCGTGTACTCTTCGGCGAGTGGACGGGTGATCTCGTCGGCGTATTCGACAACCGTCCAGTTCTGGAAGTTACGCAAGATCTGACGGTAACATCCGAGGCTTGACGAAGCCACTTGGTATTTCTGCGTAAAGAGAAACCAGATGTCGGAGAGTGCGACGCGCGGAAAGGGCGTGAGTTGCGGTTCCGGAGCGGAGGATGACGGGACGGGGGACTGGGCGGCAACTGCGACCGTACCGGGTTCGCGAGGGGAGGCAGGGAGGGTCCGCGACTTGATCACGCGCAGAAGAATCGAGATCGCCTCCGCAAGATTGGGAACGGAAAGGGTCGGCAGAGAAGTGGTTAACACCAAAGCGCGTCTGCTCGCCTCTTCCGCATCACGAGTCCGGAGACTGACCGACACATGACCACCCGGTGTACTTGGCAACGGGAATCGATAATAAAAAGTTCCATCTTTGGGGGAAGTCGCAGGGCAGTATTTGCCGTTGACACGCTTGTACAAAAAACCGCAGGGGGGAGTCAGAATGGTCTCCATAAAAAAATCCTCTCTTTCACAAGAGAGGATTCCCAAAAGAAAGGTCCCGGACCGCCTTAGCTTACCCGGCTACACACTAGACACCGTACTTACTGTCCAGAGTTAAATACAAAGACCAGTTCGCCTGGTTGCGCCTGTCTCGCTTCGCGCGCCAAAAACTCTACAAAGCTGGGATCATTCTTAAAACGCTGCTGCTTGGTCTTGAGCGCCTGGATTTCGTTTTCCAAGTCCCGAATCTCTTGGTCCTGCTCGGCACGCTGGTTTTCCAAACCGTGCAACTGCTTGACAATCGGATTGCAGAACATGATCCCGCCTCCAATCACGGCAATCATCAGCACAACGAATGACACCTTCTTGAAAACGGACGAAATCTGACTCTTCTCGCTCACAAGCAACCCCCTTAGCGCGAAACCTACAATCACATAAAACAATGAAAAAAGTTTATACCATCTTTGTTCGGAAGTCAATCAAAAGATTCAAAAAAGTTATTCGCTCAGTTCACAGGAATGGGGAAACAGGGACAGAAGCCACAAGTCACGTGTTGCAAGACCGCCGTTTCATTTTCTCACGCAGAGCCGCGAAGCCGCAGAGAACGGGATGGGGGCGCTTGCCAGTCCTCCGTAGCCGTGCGTAGGATGGATCGCGACCTCTGTAGTAGAACGCGCGGCTTGCGCATTTCGTTCGGAGCAGCGCACAAACGGGCTAGCAGCCCGCTCTACCAAGCGACGCGCCACGACCGCGTGTCACGTCCCCGAATGTCCTGCTCAGAACTACCGTGTTACAAATGACGACAATGCCGCAAACCAACGTTCCTTTCGGTACCGGGAGTTTGGGAGACTTGGAGAAGAGAGTCCCCTATCTCTGAAACTCCGAGACTCCCCGTAGCGAAAGCAATTTCCGCCTTGCCTAAGCGATCGCCGAGGACGGCGCCCCTCCGTAGGATTGCCTTACGCAGAGAACGGGAGGGTCGCGCCCCGTCGCGACGATAATACGGAACACGACTTGCTTACGCGGACGCGACGGGGCGCGTCTCCCACCGCAGGATTGCCTCGGACAGAGAACGTGTGGTGACAACCGACGACCGTTTGCGCAGAGGGGGTTTGCAAGGACGACAACTGGGACAACGGATGGACAACTTGCGGGCGGTCGTCGCGCAACCGCATGACGATTCCCATCCGGCTCGCGGTTGCGAGCCGTACCGATTCAAGTTGTTCTCGATGTTGTCCCTGTTGTTTCCCAATCCCCTGCGTATGGAAAAGCCCTTGTTCCTTTGTGTTCTTTGTGCTTAAGCCAAATCCCAACAAAGGAATTGATCCCTACGGTTCCCAGTTCTCCTGAATACGCTGCGGTTGCCAGCGCGGGCGAGTGCCGAAGAGGACGGTTCCGAGACGAAGCCAAGTGGCTCCCTCCTCGACAGCCTGAACAAAGTCGTGACTCATGCCCATGGAGAGCCGAGGCAGACCGATCCCGAATGACTCCTGCCAACGGTCGCGCAGTTCGCGAAGACGAGCGAAAACAGGGCGCGCGAGTTCCGGGTCGGGAGCAAACGGGGCCATCGTCATCAATCCGGTCAGGGTTAACGAGCGACAGGAGAGAGCCGCTTCCAGAACGGCGGGAGCGGCATCGGGACGCACGCCGGATTTACTGGACTCGCCGGAGACATTGACCTCCAGCAGAACCTCGGGACGCGCTCCGCACTCGTCCGCGATACGTTCGATGCGCTGCAACAACTCGACACTATCAACGGAGTGAATGGTAGAAAACAGTTCCAGGGCGGGACGCACCTTGTTTTTTTGCAAATGACCGATCAAATGCCATTCGGCGCCGGGGACACATTCAGGGATCTTCGCGGCAGCTTCCTGCACCTTGTTCTCCCCGAATTTCGTCAACCCCGCATCCCATGCCTCCCGAACGACATCTGGGCCATGCGTTTTAGTCACGCCCAAAATCTCGACCTCAGCGGGATTGCGTCCTGCGCGGCGACAGGCCTCCTCCACTTTCGACTGCACCTCGGCGAGGATCTCGACAACGGGTCGCTCGTTCGTCATGGCGGCACCTCAGTATCCGCGCCCTCACCAGACGGCGGGGGCGGGACAATTTGTCAGCAGACGGATTGACATCGCACGCTGCTCGTCATACTCCAGCTGCCACTTGAAGAATGCCGAGTCTTTCCATTCGCGGAGGTGCGGGATACCGTCCGCGAACGGATAGTTGTCGATCAGGATGCGGCAGGCATGGTTCGAGTCCCACGAGTTTTCATCGAATGTGTACTGCCGCGCGGTAATCCATTCCGGATCGGTCAGCTTGTGCTTCCCCTTGATCTTGAAGGTCGGGCGATCCAGATCGATATTCCCGCGAAGGGTCGTGACATTCTGCGGTTCACCGTTGTTGCAGGCGAGCGACATCCAGGCGGTGAGGAAGATGTTTGTGCCGCCCATCGCGCGCTCGACCTTTCCGGTGAATCCGCCGTCGAACACGTAGCGGTTGGTCGGATCGCAGTTCAGCCAGTACAGCTCCATGAAGGAGAGCGGACGGTTCTCCGGTACGCACCAACTGTCATACCGGATCTGGTTGTCCGGGAAGCTCATCAACCAAGAGAGTGCGGTCGGCGGCAGGCCGTAGGTGTTCAACGTCGGGTCTCGCGAGATATACGCTGTGATATCGGTCGTTTCCTGCACATTGGTGATGACCAGCGTGAAATTGGTCGTAGAGTTCTGCGTAAAGTATGCGCTGTTCAACAGGTTCTCGCTCGTACTGGAATCCGGATGGACGGCAACCAGCGAGGTGATACGATACCAGTTGCGCGTATCGTACACGACATTGGTCGCGCCGGTCCCCTTGGGCAGTTTGAAGGAGAGTTTCCTCGTCGTGCCGTTCTGAAGCCCGTAATCGGACGGCGTGATGACGGCAGTGACAACCACATTGGAGAGCCCGGCGTAGATCTCGGGGACCTGCGGCAGAATCTGCATGAGGTTCGGCGCACCGGGGGTCCAGACCTTGGTCCCGACGGGGAACGACCTCTGTTTCTCGATATAGCCGGACTCGTTCCCCTCCAGCAACAGGGTACACCAGTCACGGGTAGTGGAATCCACGCAGTTGGTTACGCTGAGCGAGGCGTTCGGGATATCCGCACCTACGTACACGAGCTTGCCTTCGGGATCCAGCGCGGCAAAATCGGCACCGTCCAAGTCCGAATACGCATACGCTATGGTATCCTCATACATCCCCAACGGGCGCTTGATGCGGATACCGCCGTAATCGCCGTTTAGGTACGTTAGAAATCCCGCGATATACATATCCACGTTCGTCAACGAAGGAGTGTATTCTTGCTCTTGGCTAGCGACTAAGAAGAAGGCATAACCATTGGTGACCTCAGCCTTTCCTTCCATCGCAATATCCAGAGCTTTCGTTATAGAATTGTCACTCTCAATGTTGATACTCCAATTCCGCAGATCCATGTCTGCCGGAATCGCCAGCTCGACGTACGGGTTGAGACACTCCTTTGCGTTACCGGAGGAGTTTCTGTTCTCATAGGAGTTGATCTCGTTCACGAAAACCGTACCCAACGGAATACGGTACACGATGAAGTAGGGCGACCAACCGTCGTACCTCTCGTTCAGGTCGATCGGATAGTACCATTCCGGATTCTTGAAGGAGTCCCTCTTCTGCACCTGGAAGTAGGAATTGACATTCTGCGCGTCAGAGTAAAGCGCCCAGACGCAGAACTGGACAACCGCATTCTCCTCCTGGAACGGGATATCGTCCTCGATCGACGTACGGAAAAGCTGCGGATCATTCTCATCGGGATACATCTGCAGGGTAGTCCCCTGGTGGGGCCGCCAGTTGTTTCGATTCGGTTCACCCCAAAGATTCGCGATACCCCACGTGTTCGTTCCCACGTGGTAGCTAACGAAAACATGGATGTTCGAGGGGGACATCCGGAGGTTTGTCAGGCGTGCCTCAATGCCGATCAGGTCCGAGACAAGCGGCTGTTCGCACACCTCATACTCACCTTTGTTGTTGTGGCGCAAGAGCTTCACGTCATTGATGTCAAACCCCGGATAGATCGGCTCGCAAACCGCCACATTCTCCAGGCAGACGCGCGGTTTGTCACCGGCCTTGCTCATCTGGAAGCGGATGGCCTTGTACTTCTCGCCATCGAAGTCTTCCAATTCGGAGGAAGTCTTGGAATACACCGTGTAGTACTGGGAATTCACATTCGTAATCGTCAGGGATTCGAGATAGACCCAGTTTGTCGTATCCGTATTCCAATCCTCATCCGTCATGCCATAGACGTCAATCGATGTATCCGCGTCGGTCGCGTTGTACTTGCGGGCCTCCAGCCGAACCTCGCCGACGCCGTTCATCAGCAACGGCGTCTTCAAGTACGGGTCAAAGACATCCATCGGTGAGATGTCCGCATTGACATCCTTCGTCGTCGAATTGTTGAGAAAGAGCATCTTGCTCTCGTCGAGAGCGATACGGGCGCGGTCTGTGTCCGTAGCCAATCCGTTATAGGTCTTCCACGAGGTGTTCGAGGGCTGCGGATAATCCCAAGCCACCATGTTGTCGAACCGAACAATTCCTTTGGCGTTCCCGTACTGCTCGTTTACGATGCGGAAGTAGCCGCCATTCGTATTGCCAAGATAGGCGGTGACGTGCTTCCACCCGGTCGCGCTGGTTTCCGTCCAACTGGTCACGTCATGCCATGTCGAACCGTATAGCGACTTCTCCTGCACAGTCAGGTGGGTCGGGGCGGAAGAGACCTTGTAATCGAACGAAAGCTGCCCGTGACCGTTCTCCAGCGCGGGAGTCTGGATATACTGCTCCGAGGAACTCTTCGATCGAGAGGTATCCAGTTCCACGACCGTACCACGTGTGCCACTTTCAGTCGTCACCCAGCCTTCATACATCGACCACTCGTCATTACCGCCCGTCTGCGTCTTACCATGCCAACTGCGGGAGACAATCTCATCGATCGCGATGTCCGCAGAACCGCCGTTCTGGAGTTTCACATGGTAGGACGTCGCCGTTTCGGGCGCGTATGTGAACGACTGGTACGAATAACTGTTCACCGTAAACGTTTGCGCCAACTCCCACCCGTGATCCGCAGGGTCAGTCCTGTACTCATAATTGTTGACCGGCTGCACATAGAGGTAAAGGGACTGCGAAGGAAGCAGGGAAGTAATCGTACCGTTGGCAATGTTGTACCGGGAGGACGGCCAGCGCCAGTTGTAGTTCGCGCTGGCGGAATCGGCAATCAAACTCGTGTAAGATCCAATAACCGGACCTCCAGTAACTGGACCTTGGCTCCATGAACTGATACGGGCAACGCGAAGCTGACTGAAACTCCCCGTACAATTCGAGATCAACACTCCCGCGTTGCCACAGGTCAATTTTTGGCTAGTCGCGTCCTCTATAGAAAGCGAATCTGTACCGAACGCTCCCCGAATGTACACGCTTCCGGTATTATTGTTGTTGTCTCGACTCGTAGTAAACAGGTTCAGTACCAACGATCGACTAGAAACAAGATCCTTCAACGTCCCGCTCAATACACCGCTCTCCGCGAGCTTAGTCGGTGTCCCGTTATTCCAGCGATACAAAGCAAACAGGCATTGCTTTGTTGTCAGAGCTGCGGTGGCTGATGCAGGACGTTTTTGCGTCACGCGAAGCTCATAGAAGGAGTTGTCGCTCGTGATGTATCCGACCAGCGAGACGGAAAACTCTTCAGGCGCCATTTGCGTAATATTTATTTTGGCGGTAAAACTATAGCTTTCCGGAACCGTTCCACTCGTGGTCGGCATAGACGAACCGATATACTGCACCATCTGCTCCGGGGTGAGCGGCGTGTTGACGCGCGCCTTGAATGAGATGGACTTCAACCCGTCCATGAGCGAGTCTTTGGCAGTCGTGAGATACCCGAAACTGGTGATCCCGTTGGTATTCATCGAGGAGGTCAGCATATCCCCGCCGATCAGCCGCACCGCAACGTTCCCGAAACTGTCACGCGACGATGTGCTGGCAGTCCAGTATGGGTTGTTGGCTTCATCCGCCCGTTCCAGTTCCGATGCGTAAGCCGCGTTGTACGCCTTGATGAGATCTTCCGTCTCGAATTCCAACCGATACGTGTTCGGCATCACGGCAGGGAAACGGAAATAGGCGTTGTGCAGATCGTCCTCGCTCTTGTTCCAGCTGTCGAAGTTTTCTTTAAACGCAATCGCATCCGGCTGCGCGTAGGTCGTGGCGAAGAAGTTCGTGTACGACTGCCAATCGTTGAAGTTCTGGTACTCGGCACGGCAGACCTTGTATTCCATCAAGTTCAGATCCAGCGTGACCGACGCATACGCACTCCCCGTCACGTTAAATTTCATCCGATGCTCGTGATCCGTCTCCTGACAGGAACCACCGGTTGGCGCAAAGGCCGTGACACTGGTTGACTGTGCCAGTTCCGCCCAGCACCGATAGGTCGTGTCCAGCCGGTGATCCAAGAAACCGTCCGCATTCGTTACGGCGACATAGGTGTTGGTCGTGAACATCCAACACTCGAACGTACCGTCATCCAACGTTCGCAGCGGAAGGTATGCACGCCAGATATTGTCGCCTATCAGCTCCATGTGGAACGACTCGTCCTGAATGGTCGTGCCGATCTGCATATCCCCGATGTCCGAGGCGTAACGCCGCAACCGCACGAAGAACTCACGTTCCCCGCCCTGCTCCGTGTTCCGCAAAATCCGAGGAGAGAGCGATTCGGAATGCTCGCTCGAATTCGGCCAGTAGGTATAACCGAGTCCCGTATAATCGACCGGAATGAAGCGGAAACCGTCGAAGTTGCAGACGAAATAGTACTCCAAATCGCCCACCCGCTCCTGTGCGGGAATCGCCCCCGTGTACAGCTCTCCGTTCCCCGCACCGTCATCTCCTTCCGCGCCCGGCACATATTCCATCGTGCTAGCTGTCCACGCGCCAATCGACTGATCCAGATAGCGCCAGCGATAGACCACCTGCACGTTGCGATCTTCCCACGCAGTCGGCACGTTCGTATCGACATTGCTCACGCGGCAACGAATCGACAACCTTTGCCCCGGTGTTGGATACCCAGGATCGAACGACAGGGGTTCCTGCTCAATCTTTACGTCGGAGGGAGGAGACGACACCTGAATGTTATCGATTGCCAGAAAGTAGGCATCTGGATAGGAAACTAGTCCGTTGGGAATTTCATTCGTTGTCACGACAGAGTTTCGGCGAATCCTGAATCGAATTGGATCATAAAAATTGAGCGTCTGCTGGAAGCGGACGAACCCCTCCGAATTTTGGATTGTATTCTCTTCTGCCGCTAGATTCGTAGAACAGACTGCGACCCAGTTATTCGAGAAGATGTGCGCAATTTCTCCGTTCTCGTTCGAGACAACCAGCTCGTCGAAATCGGAAACAAAGTTGGTGTACACATTCCGCGTCACCCAGTCGAACATATTCGTGGCAATCTCCAGCGAGATTTCACCGGGTTGGTTCACATTGACCGCATCGAAATAAATTGTACCAATTCCATCGGGATAGAACGGAGACTCGATGCGGGCGTCAAATGTGTTATTCAAGTTCGCCTGATAATTTGTTATACCAGACATATACTCCTGTGGCCCTATGTAATTTGAGTAGGGTCCGCGCATCCAAGTACTCGATCCTGTCTTACCTTCAATCACTTTCCAACTAGCAACATGTACATGGTTCGACCCATCCAGCAAATAACGGCGGTAGTAACTTGCGTTACGGCTGGAAGTAGAAACGTCATTTGGTGCCCCCCCCTCGTGTTCCCATTGTCCTCCAAGATAATCCCCATAATCCGTCCCATCCGTCCACTTATTGAACAGCATCAACCGGTTTGTATCCAGTTCCGAAGTGCTTTTCGGAATCGACCACTTCGAAACATCCTTGCTGTTCACGGCGGACTGCACGGTCAGGACGGGTTCACCGCCATCCGTCCAGTAGGTGACTCCCGTTTGCGTATAATCGGTGGGGAAATACCTGCCGCCCGTCACGGTGCATTCGTAGTAGTAATCTACAGCAACGGTTTCCGTCGGGAACTCGATCACTCCCTCGTAGGTCTCGTTGTTTCCCAAACCGTCTCCCGTGCCGGGGCTGTACGACAGCAGTTTGGAAGAGTAGGCGGATGCCGTAGATGGCTTGTAATAAATCCGGACCGCACGCATCTCGTGCGTGGAATAGAGTAACGCAAGTGCGGAAGAGTCGAAATCGGCGTTCGAGACGCGGCAACCGACATTCGCTTGCGACAGCACCCCGGGCACCTTGGAGATTTCGCCTCCCTGTACCCGTACGCTATGGCGGGGATAAGAGACACAGATATTATCGACCGCAAGAAAGGCGACGTCCGTGTATGATTCCGTCACCGTTGCATCGACTGTCGCGCGGACAACGCGAAAACAGACCGGCTGGAACAAGTCCAATGTTTTTTGGTATTGTACACCGCCTTCATAGACTCCCGGCGAAATATCCAACGTTACTGTGTCGATCGTGAACCAATTGTATGCCCACGTGGAAGACTCTTGCGCCAGCAGCGGTCCATACGTTCCACTAATCGTATTGTGGACCATATTTGTGGCAATCTGGATCGAGAGCGTACCGGAAGCGGTCGAGTTGTTCACCGCGTCAAAGTAGATCGTGCCAATGCCCTCGAAATAGACAGGCGATTCGATCCTTGCCCCAAGGGTATTGTGCAAGCTCGCCTGATAATTCGTAAAATTGCCCGACGAATAGGAATAAATCTGGGGTGCGATATAACTAACTGAATTTGTCGGTCGGAGAAATGAAGACGATCCCACGCTTCCCGAATACACCCGCCATCCTGACGTGTGAAAATGGTTAGACCCATCGAGCAAATAGCGACGGTAATAGGAATTTTGTCGGCTGGATGTGGAAACTCCGTTCGGCGCCCCGCCTTCGTGCGTCCATCCACCGTAGTAGTCGCCGTAATCCTGGCCGTCCGTCCAGCGGTTGAACAGCATCCGGCGCTCGATCGGCAGGGAAATAGCGGTATCCGCCTGTGCGGAGAACACTCCCGCCAAAGCGAAGAGGAGTAGGAAATAGCACTTTCTCTTCATGGTTCACTCCTTTCTATCAACGTCATCACCGCATCCGCTTCTGGAGCCGTTGCTCAATCTCCACCCCGTTGCAGAAAGCCCGCGTGATGTCCTGCAAATCCTTTTCGGTCGCCGTCGTCGGCTCGACAACCGCATCCACGTGACCGTCCGCGAACGCGACATGCCCCGAATTCCGGCGGCCGGAAGTGTGGTTGAACCCGATGAACTCTTCCGAACTGCTGGACGTCGAGTACTGGCTATCGACAATCTTCGTCTGCAACACGCCGTCCAACGCGCTCTCGGAGGTCTTGACATCGGTCTCGCGGGTACCCGGCTTGTAACAAGGTATTTCCGCGAATAACAGCAACTTGCTGGCATCGCCATGCCGGGACAAGGCGGTGAGGGAAACCCGTCTCTCCGAATTCGGCTTGTTGTTCCCAGACCGCGCCCATCCGAAATACGGGTTCATCACGTACGACCGCAACGCCGTTTTCCCATGCGCCTTGCAAATCTTTTTGTGCGCGTCACACCCGTACACCTTGATATCGCCGCCGACCAGATTATACAATACACCGTTGGAGATCGACTGGAACGCCGGATCATGCACCGACATTTTCTGCCCCTCCGCAAAACAATTCGCGGTCTTGGCGCCAGCCCCAGGAGAAACCTGGTCACCCTTAGAACGCCCTGTCCAACCGACCCATGCCCCCTGTTCCCGGTACATCACTTTACGCTTGAGGTCTGGCACGGCATAGTCGTAAGAACCCGCACAAGGCAGATAATGGTACTTCCCCGCGCTCGCGTAGTTCAACGCAGCCTGGGCGAGATTGCGCAAATTGTTCTTGCAGCGCGCTCCACGCGCTGCCTCCGCCGCATTACTGATGGGCGTAATCAAGGCAACCATCAGACCGCCAATTATCGCAATGACGATCATCAACTCAACCAACGTAAAAGCTCGATTGTTCAAAATCCGGTTCATGGCACTCCTAATCCAGCGTTCTTTTTCCCTATTTTCCGCTTTTCTCCAGCATTTGGCAAGCCGAAAGTTCGATTATTTGTGAGTCCCTTCCAAATTCTCGTTCCCGAGTCCTGAATGGTGGCAATCTACCCAACCGCTAATGATCCCCCCCCCGTGCCACTTTTTCGCCTCTCGAAGCCGCTGAAGATGCAATCCTATTGCCTACTTGCCTATAGATTAACCGGGTAAGCGTGTTCTGCATTGCGCACGCGACGAAGCGCGTCCCAATTCGGGCAACAAGGACGTCGCCCTCCCGTTCTCTGCGTGAGGGAAAAGACACGCGACACGCGCCCGTCGCTTGTCGCGTGTCCCTTCTTCTCAGCCTTTCAGTCTCTCAGCTGGCGCGAAGCGCCTTACCCACTAACCGATAGGCAAGGCAGGGATTTGGAAACAACGGAAACAACATCCAGAACAACTTGAATCGGGACGGCCCGCAACCGCGAGCCGGATGAAAACCGTCGCGCGTTGTCGATCCGTTGTTTCAGTTGTTGCCCTTCCTCCTCTCGGATGTTCTCCGCGATCAGCGAATGATTCGGGGAAGCGGTACTCCTGCCGCTTCATTCTGTTCCGTTTCCATGCAACAGCGACCCGAGTGTCGCACCCACGATTTGGCGGTATGTTCCACCAACTCGACCTCTGTGCCCTCAAGGCTGCGGAGTGTCGCACCCCCGATTTGGCGGTATGTTCCACCCTTTGCGGACTTCGCGTACTTTGCGTGAGGTAATCCTGACGCCTTCCTTTCGTTTCTCAGCCTCCCAGCTTTTCAGCTGGCGCGAAGCGCCCCGCCCTGTGAGCGCGGGCGGCGGGCTGACTACCGACTGTTGCCTTCCGTCACTTTCGTGACAGCGGAACGGCGGATTTTCCACTGGCACACGAACGCACCTTGTCCATTTCCCGCTCATACGCGATGAGCAGGTCGCGTTCGTGTACGATGCGTTCACAGAACACCGCGTATGGCATCAGCGGCTCGCCGACGCCGTTCTGCGACTGGGATGTGACCGCATCCCGAAATCTCCCGAAAGTTCCGTCCACGAACCATTCCGAGAGAATATCCGTCATCTTGCGGTCGCCAATCTTCCGCCGCAGGGTACTGCGGATTTCAGAGCTGCAGGTGAAGTCCGTGGACGCCTTGACAAACGCCAGCATGATGTCGCGCAGTTCGCCGAAATGCTCATAGTCGAACGCGGTTACGGCACGGCGGAAACAGTCCATGAGACGCGTTTCGTTGTCAAAGAACTCCTCCACCAGCATCCGGGAGTAGAAACAGCCAATCAAATCAGACGGCTTGAACAGGTTCGGCAGGGCACCGACCGGCACGTCTCGCCCTTGAAGATGCTCCACTCCGGCCCGCTGCGCGAAATCGAGTCCCTTGCGCGCGGCCGCGAATTCCGCCTTGTCCGCAAATGTCATCTCAAAGTACAGTTTCGCAAAACGCGAGATGTAGTAGTGCGCAAGGTCATCGTTCCGCAGAATCTTCGCCGCTTCCTCGCGGGTCGAACGCTTGAGCGTGAGCAATTCGATCAGAACGGCGAGGGCACAGGCTGCGAACAGGTTCACCGCGATGTCGCATCCGAGAGCCATTCGCGCCGACACCCCGCCACCCAGCCAGAGGTACCAGACGACCGCAAGTCCGCTGATGAACAGAACGGCCAGTTCGACAGCCAATGAAATCCTGAACCACTTCATCATAGTACTTGTACGCGCCGGGCAATGTCCTCGCCAGCCTTTGCGGCGGGTGGCTCCACGATGCCGCCGAACGGCATCTGTGCCACAAGGATGTAGTTTTCAGGCAGCCCGAAGAGTGTGCGCACGGCCTTATCAATGATCGGGTTGTAATGCTGGATGTTCGCGCCGACACCAAGTTCGGCGAGCCCCGCCCATACCGCCAGCTGCAGCATACCGTTCGCCTGCTGTGCCCAGATCGGGAAGTTCGCGGCGTAGGGAACAAAACGTTCCTGGAGCGCCTTTACGACATCCGAGTCGTAAAAGTAGAGCACGGTGCCGTACCCCGCCTTGAAGCCATCGATCTTCTCGCGTGCGACCTTTCCGCCGAACGCATCGTAGATCGTGTCCCACAACTTGTCGTGCTCCTCACCCAGCGCAAGGACGATACGCTGGCTCTTCATGTCGAAAGCGTCCGGCACAAGCGCCGCCGCCTCCTTAACGAGCCGCACAATCTCCCCTGCGTCCACGGGCAGCGCCTTGCCGATCTTGTAAACCGATCGGCGCAGTCTCAATGCATTTGTCAATGACATGACTTCACCTCATTTCGCTCATTTCATGGGCATTATACCAAAATAACCAGCCAGATGCGAGTGCAAGATCAAGCCTTGCCTAGAAGTGGGTGGGCCGGGTAAGCGTGTTAAGCCGGGTAGGCGTGCCAACCTCGTTTGGGTTTTCCCGCAGAGTCGCAAAATACGCAGAGAAAGTGCTTTCACCCGCACACACGTTACGACAGAAAACGGATTCACCCAAATGGTGAAAGCCTGTAAAATTCCAAAGCGCCATGATTCACCACGGAATACACGAAACTCACGAAAACGACGTTCCAAGAAACGGATGATTTTCCGTGTAATCCGTGTGTTCCGTGGTTTTTCAAATTGTCCAACAGCGGAATTTAGGTTCAACGTTTCCAATCGGAGGTTCATTCCTACTGGATTCTTGGAACATTCTCTGCGTTCTCTGCCTCTTGCGCCTCTGCGTGAGACATTCAACCGCGGTTATTAGGTTTAACCCTCCCTACGCCCCTTCGATGAGGGTGCCGAGGTTGGAGAACCACTTGAGGGACGGGGCGTTCTACAGGAACATTGCCATGTAGATTGGCAGATGGCGGATGCCGTCCTTAACTACCAGATCCTTTGTGTAGAGGATACAGGGGGCATCGAGACGATCCTTGAACTTCTTCACGAACTTGTCCAGCGAAGCGTGATGTTGGTATGCTCCGCTCTTGACCTCGACGGGGCATATCATATCTCCCTTTCGCAAAAGGAAGTCTATCTCCACCCGCCCCTCGCCGTCGCCACGGTCCGGCCTGGAATAGAAATAGAGCTCCACGCCGTTTGCCGCAAACGCCTGCGCCACGGCGTTTTCCGCTATCATGCCTTCGTTCACCGACAGCTTGTCAAGCATAAGCGCACGGTAGAGTTCGTTTTCAGTGTACGGTCTGCTGGCAAACGTCTGCGCTATCAGCAAACCCGTGTCCGACGAGTACACTTTCTGCGTCGCGAAATCCTCGCTCAAGGCAAGCGCGACGTTCGGATCGGTGGCGTTCCTGGCGATGTTTACGATGTGCGACTCGGAAAGCCACCTGAACGATTTGGCGTATTCCCGCATCCGCGCGTCCGCATCCACGGCGGACAGCATGTATTTCTTCTCCTTCTTCGACAGCTGACCGGGTATCTGCTCGAAGATGCCGCGAATTTTCGGCGCGTCTATTCCGGCGTATTTCGATATGTCGTTCCCGTACAGTTTCAGGATGGAGCGCTTGATGCGGTCAACCCTGCCAAAGTCGCACGTCTTGACATATGCGTCCACGGCCTGGGGCATGCCCCCTACAAGGAGATATTCGCGGAAACGTTTCATTACCGCCTTGTGGATGGCCTCTCCCATGGGCCTCATCTCCACAAACGCCTTGCGGGCGAAATCCACCGAAATGGAATCGCCAACCGCCCAGCAGAATTCCTCGAAATCCATTGGGAACATTCCGATGGACTCCTCTTCCGATGGTATCGTGATGCCTTTTACGTTTTTCTTGATGGAAATGAGCGATCCTGTTTCAATGTAGTCGTAGCGCCCGTCGGCGACAAGGTACTTGATCAACTGACGCGCCTGGGGGCATTTCTGCACTTCGTCGAATACAATCAGGCTCTTGCGCCTCTCCAATCTCCTGCCATACGAGACCATGAGGAGGTTGAAAAGTCCGTCAAGGTCGTCGGGATGGTTGACAATCGCATCCACAACCCCCTCTTTGGGACGGTTGAAGTCTATGAGAATGGAGGAAGCGTATTCGCGTTTTGCAAACTCTTCGACAATGGAACTTTTGCCGACGCGACGCGCACCTTCGATTAACAGTGCCGTGCTACCGCACGACACCGCTTTCCATTCCGTCATCTTATCATAGATTTTTCGCTTGAAAAACATGGCATTCCTCGCGTTTCGCGATAGATTATATCATAAGTTATCACGAAAATGCAAGTTGCCAAACATTGTTTTCCCACGAAAACGTCAGTTGCCAGACATAACATTCTCACGTTTTTCCTACTGTCATACACCCCCTGAGACAGGGGGTGTGGCGCAAAGCGCCGAGGGGGTATGCGGACGAGACGAGCTCCCTATTGCCCTTCGATGAGGATGCCGAGGTTGGAGATCCACTCGAGGTGCGGGACGGGGCTGATGCAGGGCCCATTCACGGGCTTGCCGGCGACACAGAGAACCGTGTAGAGGGTCTCGACGAACAGCTCCTGCTCCGAGACGCGGATGTCGAGCGTGCCGTCCTCCCGGGCCTTGCGGATGACGGTGTGGAACTTCTTCGCAAACACATTCACCGCCTCGTTGAGGGGCGCATCTGCTCGGCGGAGCACTCCACGTGCTTCACGTAGGTGTCGAAGTTGCGGTTGAACTTGAGAAGATCCTTGTGTGAGCGGTAAAGCTCGATGATGCTGTCGAGGTAGATCTCCATCTCCCCGAGGGCATCGAGCTGCGCGCCGTTCTTCGCGGCGTAGTTCCGCTCCACCTCTTCATGCATAGTATTCGTGGTGCCAAGCTCGATGACGAGGTCGGGTTTCGTCTTGAAGTAGCGGTAGAGCGTGACGATGCCGAGGACCGCCGCCTCGGCGATTTCCGTGAGTTTCACCGCCTCGATGGAGCAGGCGGCAAAGAGGCGGAACACCGCCTCCAGCACGCGTTTCCGGCGAACAGCCATCTCGGCCGCATCTTTCTTTGAATCTCTCATGGCGTCCGATGTGGTTGTTCGACTATCATATTGTAGTACTTCCCCTGCGCATGTGAAATCGGGAAGTTTTGGTGGCCTCCAACCTCGTCATGCGCCCCTTGCGCGGGAGGGGCGTAATTTATTGCGCCTGTGTTGCCGAAAGCCTGAGCTTGAGGAATGGCAACGGCTTGTCGCCTACCAGCACATCCACCGTGACGCGGCCGGAATCGACCGCCACGGGGAGCGACACCGGACAGGGTGACTGTGCCGTTGCCGGAAGCGATAGGCGCTTCGCACCAGCTGAGAAGCGGGGAAACTGAGAAGAAGAAACATGTGCAACGAATGGGAGGGCCGCGCCCCGTCGCGGCCGTTTCGGCGGGGCGGAACTTGCTTTCGCTACGGGGAGTCCCGGAGTTTCGGAGACAGGGGTACTGTTCTCCCAACCTCCCAAACCCCCAGCACCGAAAGGAACGTTGATTTGTTGCCTTGCGGGGCAACAGAACAGAATGAAGCGAAGCTGAGAAGTAGGGGGAAACTGAAAGGCGGTCGCGACGGGGCGCGACACTCCCGGATAAGCGGGGGAAGCATTCCAGATTTTCCGGGCTTTCCGGAAATTTTTCCTAGCGTGACAAGTCCCGCGCCCCCTACGGGGACGCGGGTACAAAAATGGGGCGGCGCGGATACCCCGCACCGCCTCAATGCGATTGGCCTAAAGCTAGCTGAAGAGCCAGGTGGAGAGGTAGCGCTCGCCGGTATCCGGAAGAAGCGCGACGATCGTCTTGCCCGCGAACTCCTCGCGCTTGGAAAGTTCCAGCGCCGCCCACAGAGCCGCACCGGACGAAATACCGATCAGCAACCCTTCCTGTGCCGCCGCCGCACGGGCGGTCGCGCCCGCATTGTCGGCGGAAACCTGGACCACTTCACTCAGGAGTGTCGTATCGAGCACTTTCGGAACGAAACCCGCGCCGATTCCCTGAATCTTGTGGGGGCCGGGCTGTCCACCGGAAAGGACGGGCGAGGTGTCGGGTTCAACGGCGAAGAGCTTGACCTCCGGATTTTTCTCCTTGAGATACTTGCCCGTCCCCGTAATCGTTCCGCCCGTACCGACACCCGCGACGAACGCCGCAACTTCCCCGTTGGTGTCGCTCCAGACCTCCGGTCCCGTTGTGCGGTAGTGGAAATCGGGATTCGCGGGATTCTCAAACTGCTGCAAGATGATCGCGCCGGGTGTCGCGTCGCGAAGCTCATTCGCCTTCGCGATCGCCCCTTTCATTCCGGCCGAACCGGGCGTCAACACGATCTCCGCGCCGTATGCCGCCGCTAGCTTGCGGCGTTCGATACTCATCGTTTCGGGCATGGTGAGGATCAGATGATACCCCTTCACCGCTGAGACAAGCGCGAGTCCGACACCCGTGTTGCCGCTCGTCGGCTCGATGATGGTCGCACCGGGTTGGAGGATGCCGTCTTTTTCAGCGGCCTCGACCATCGCGAGCGCAATCCTGTCCTTCACGCTGCCGCCCGGATTGAAGAACTCGACCTTGGCGAGAACCCGCGCCGCGCCCTGATTGAGTTTCGGAGAGATTTCCACAAGCGGCGTACCGCCGACTTTCTTGAGGATGTTGGTGTTAATCGTACTCATTGCCTTTCCTTTCTGAATTGAATTCCTAGAACTGGTACTGAATCGAGAAGACGGCTCCCGAGCCGACCCCGAGATTCTTCGCCGAACCGCGCCGGTAGAACTTGTCCTTGTCGCCCGTCTCGGCGAACGCCGCCACGAGCGAAAGCCGATCCGTCACGAACCACGCGACATGCCCGTCGTAGTAGTCGTGGTTACGAATGCCGTCACCCGCATCCACGCCCTGCTTGTATTCCAGACCGATGGCGACATTCTTCGCCGGCAACACGTCAATGTTGCCGAACGCGACCGCATCGTACTCGTTGTGTCCGACAACGCCGTTCACCACCTCGTCGGAAAGCAGGACGCCGGCGGAGAGCAGGACTGGTACCGGTAACTGCGTGATCAACTTTGTCGCCACCAGATAGGCGTCGAATCCGTCATCATCGAGTCCGAGCGCGTCAACCGTCTCCGAATCTGTGTACTTGTACACGCCGCCGACCGCGAACGCGGGCAACCACGCAGTGTCGAACGCGTTCTCGTCCAGAAACCGCAGTTTCGCACCAAGGTTGTAGGTGTTGATGTTCTTGTCGCCGTACTTGTGCGCGTTCACGAACCCGTACCCGGCGGAGACCTCCAGCCGATCGGCGAAGGTCAGCGCGGCGGAGGCCGCCCACCAGTTGATTCCCGCGTCGTTCAGATTGACGTACCAAAGCCCCGCCTGCGGCTTCGAGACGACCTTGTTCACGTCGTTCGACTCGCCGCCTTCCCACGGCAGACCAGCCGTGTACGCGAGTGGGTTGAAGGCGATACCGCCCGTACCCTGCAGGTTGTTCAGCGGGACACCCGCCCAAGCGGTTCCCGATCCGATTCCGAATGCCGCGACCGCAAGCGCGGCGCGAATGAGACTGTTGCTGTTCTTCTTGTTCATGGTTCAAACTCCTTCTGTGGTTGGGACGCCTCGTTCCGGGGCGTCCTGTTTTTTCGCTGTTTCTGTCTGTGAATCGTTTGTTCAAAAGGAACCCCATCCGGCTTGGGGTGAAAGCCGGATGGCGTTCGACTCTGGCTAGGAAGCCTTTCCGAGCGCGGTCGCTTCCGGTACTTCGACCAACGCCCCCGTCTTGACATCGTAGATGTACCCGTAAATGGGGATGTACTTCGGAACGAGCGGATTCTCGCGAATCCTCCGGACATCCTCCACCACGCTGGCAGTCAGATCGGAAATCGGCAGGAAATCGATATGACGCGAATCGGCGCCGCCGTTCTTCGTCTCGTTGTACCAGCCATCCGGGCCGAGCGATGCCGTGTCCAGACTCTCGTCCAGCAGCGCGTGGATCACCGGGTTGGTGAACGTGAGCATCCCGCAGTCGCTGTGGTGGATCACGAACCATTCCTGCGTTCCGAGTAACTTGTGCGAGATGATCAATGACCGGATCGTCTCGTCGTTCACGCGTCCGCCGGCGTTGCGGATGACATGGGCGTCACCTTCCGCCAGCCCCGCAAACTTGGCGGGGTCGAGACGGGCATCCATACAGGTTACAATCGCGAAGTGACGGCCGGGCGGGATCGGCAGTTTGCCTTTCTCGCCAAAACCTTTTTGATAGGCGGCATTCGCCGCCAAAACCTCATCCAATACTTGACTCATGGTTGTTCTCCTTTCTTTGTTATTCGGCAGTCAGGTTCGCCACAGCCGCGTTAGATTGCGGCCAGCGCGTCTTCCAACGCACCGATGATATCATCGATGTGTTCCAGTCCGATCGAGAGGCGTATCAGTTCCGGAGCGATGCCGCCTTTCGCCAAATCCTCCTCCGACAACTGTGAATGCGTGGTCGAAGCGGGATGAATGATCAGGCTTTTCGCATCGCCTACATTCGCAAGAATCGAGAAGATGTCGCCGTTCGCCGCGTCCGCGAGCTTCCTCGCCTCTTCCGAACCGCCTTTCACGCCGAACACGACCACGCCTCCCGCGCCGTGCGGCAGATACTTCGCCGCCAGTTCCGGCTGGGTGAGCGAGGGATATTTCACCCACGCCACCTTCGGATGCTTCTGGAGCCACTGGGCGACGGCAAGCGCGTTCTCGCTGTGCTTCGCGATACGGAGCGGAAGCGACTCCACGCCCTGCAGGAAAATCCACGCCGCGTCCGGCGCGAGCGTTGGCCCCTGATTGCGAATGCCGACCGTCAGCAGACGGATCGAGAACGCGATCGGCCTCAGCGGTTCCGGCAGGTCGTGCGCGAAGCGCAGTCCGTGGTACCCGGCATCCGGTTCGTTGTAGAGCGCGAACTTGGGATCCGTCCAGTCGAAACGTCCCGCATCGACCACCACGCCCCCGATGCCCGCGCCATGCCCGCCGATCCATTTGGAGAGCGAGTGGATCACCAGATCGGCCCCATGGTCAATAGCCCGGAGGAGAGGCGGCGGCGTGAACGTCGCGTCCACCACCAGCGGCAGGTGATGCTTCTTCGCGATGGCGGCGTACCCCTCGATATCCGCAATGTCGAGCGCGGGGTTCCCGACCGCCTCGATGAACAGCAACCGCGTCTTCTCGTTGATGGCCGCTTCGACCGCCGCGAAGTCATTCACCGGCGTGAAGTTCACATGGATTCCGACATTCGGCAGAATCGCGTCAAACTGCGAGAAGGTGCCGCCGTACAGGTTGCTCGCCGCCACGATCTCGTCCCCCGCGCGGGCGATGTTCGTAATCGTGAAATAAATCGCCGCCGTACCCGAAGAAAGCGTCTGCGCCGCCGCGCCGCCTTCCAGCGCCGCGATCCGCTTCGCCAGCACATCGTTCGTCGGGTTCATCAGGCGAGCGTAGATGTTACCCAGCTCGCGTAGACCGAAGAGATCGGCGCCATGCTGGGAGTTGCGGAAATTGTATGCCGTGGTGCGGTACACCGGCACGGCCCGTGCGGATGTCGCGGGATCCCCATGCGGATCCTGTCCGGCGTGAATCGCCAGCGTCTCAATGTGGTATTTTCTCTCGCTCATGTGGGTTCTCCTTTCGTGTGCTTGAACGGGACTTATCATAGCACTTCTTTCGGGTATCGCATAATCGGAAAATATTGATCTTGTCGATAGGAAATTCCTATGGATTTCCGGAGAGGGGGAGGTAGCGATGTATGACAGGAACGGCGACGAACACGTCGCCGCACAGAACAAACACATGGTTGGATGGTTCGTTCGCCACCCGCGCACCATTTTGCGGCGGCTTAAGGATAAGCCGCCCTACCAGCCACCACCTACCACACGATGGTGCGGCATTCGAAGACGGGGCCGTCTTTGCAGACGCGCGCCAAGTACTCGCTTCCGTCCTTGCGACGGATTTTCTGCACGCACCCCAGGCAGGCGCCGACACCGCAGACCATTCGCTCGTCCAGCGACAGCCAGGCACGGCACCCTTCCGCCTCCGCCATCGCGCCAACCGCCCGCAGCATTCCCGTCGGACCGCAGGCGAAGATCTCCGCCTTCTTCCCTTCCTCGCGGAGTTGACGCAACGTCTCTTCCAGCGGGACCGTCACCAACCCCTCCGTTCCGCGTGAACCGTCCTGTGTCGCAATCTTCACCGTCCAGCCGATCGGCCCGAAATCCTCCGCCGCCAGGATGTCCGCGGCGGTTCGTCCGCCGATCAGCGTGATTCCCCTACCCCCCGCGCGCGCGGCGAGGAAACTGAGCGGGGCAACGCCGTATCCGCCCGCCACGCAGACCGGCACGGTTCCCTTCGCGGGTTTGGGGAAACCGTTGCCGAGCGGACCGAGAACCGGAACCGTGTCCCCTTCCCGAACCCGGCTCAACGCACCCGAACCGCGTCCCACGACCTTGAACAGGATGCGCAGTTCCCCGCCTTCCGCGCCGTAAATGCTGAATGGACGCCGCAGGGCGCTCGTCTCTAGCCCGGGAACGCGGAGATGCACAAATTGTCCCGGACGTGCCCGGCCGGCAATCTGCGGCGCCTGCAACCGCAACGTCCAGTATTCCGCCCCGACCGGGGAAATCGACAACACCTTCGCCCCTTCGTCCCAACAATCCGTCTTCATGACCCTTCCTTTCCCCCGCGCGGCTCCAAGGCGCTACGCGCAGTTCCCAGTTCCGAAAGATGCCTTCCGTGAGTTCCGTGGGTTGGACAGGCCATCCGCCGGCTCGTCCAATACGACACGTGACATACACGACTCATCCCGACCGCCTCGCCGCGACCGCCCCAGTACCGTTCCAACTACGGACGCGTCGTCACCTTGACCGCGCCGTTCGTATGGACGGTAACATCCAGCACCGCATTGGTCCCCTGCAGTTCCGGCGGCGCGGGAGGCCCTGCCGGCTGCAACTCGTTTTTCGCCTCCAGATAGACCATCTGCGTCCGCACGCGGCGGATCTCCGTGTTGACAAGAGCCGCGGCGTCCATGTGTCCCGCCACCGTCAGCTTCTTTTGGAAATCGCGCAGTTTTTGCAGGTATTCTTCCGTGATGCCGATCACCCGTTCCGAACGTTTCCTGCGAATCGACACCTGCTCGTCCACATACCGCTGCTGCAGGACAGGCAGTTCAGGCGCCGCCAAGTCCGCGAGATTCCCCGCCGTCAGCTCGCGGTCGGCCTCGAACCGCCCGATCTCGTACCGCACACTCTCCCACCCGCTGTAGTTTCCGGCGCGCTGGTACTGATCCATCAGTTCATGCAGCTTGCCGAGATAGGCATCCGGCCACGCGTCCATCTGCCCCGCGAATTCCTTCATCGCGGCGGTCAGCGTCTTCTCGTACTCCGCGCGCATCTGCTCCACATCGCGCAGACGGGTTTCTCCCGTGGTGGTGGAGAGAAGCACGACCTGGGGCGGTCCAGGTTCCGAGTCCGCCGCATGTTGCGCGGCGGCCAGCGTCTTCTCCGCCTCCAGCATCTCCGACGCGTTCTTGACACGCAGAATCTCGTCGTTCACGGATTTCGCCTCGTCGAGGTTTCCTTTCTTCGTCAGACCGCTCTGCAGTTCGGTCAACTCGTTCACATACTTCTTGCCGAGCGTCACCACCTTGCGGGAGTGTACGAGCCGCTGGTCACTCTGCAGCTGGCGGTATTTCTTCCACAGCAACTTCAGCTCAGAAGAGGCGGTGTTGGTCTCCGTGCCAGACGGCAGCAGGTGCGTTTCGTCGAAGCGTGTGATCTCCGACTGCACCTGCATGTATCCCTCGAAGTCACCCGACTCTTGCCGCACTTGCTGGAGCTGCTCCAGTTCGTTCAGGTAAGACGTCGGCCATGTCTGATCGAAGTCGTGCATCTGCGCGGCGATACCCTCCAGCTGCCGCTCGTAGTCCCCCTTCTTCTTGCGCAACACCAGCGCCGTCTCGGAGACGGTCTTCACATTCGGCGCGTTCGTCGCGGCTGCGGTAACGGGGAGGGAAGCAGCCTTCTCGCCGCGCATGAAGAAATCGTTCAGCCCGCTCTTTGGCGGCAGAAGCGGGGTCACGCAATACTCCGTGAAATGCGGGATAATCCGTCCCGTCCAGTCATAGAAGGCGTGCGCCGGCTCATAGGCGAGCCGCAACGCGGTCGGGAACGGGGGCTTCTGGAAATGCGCCACGACCGGCAGACTGATCAGGTAGAACATCATCATCACAAAGCAACAGACGAGCGTCCAGAAGGTGTTCCGCACGACCTCGTGCCGGTGGATCGCGCGCCGGATCTTCATCAGCTCCGGATCGTCCGACGCCACGATGCGTTCCAGGTCGTTGTAGAGCCGCACCGTCGAATGCCACTCGCCGTTGTGGATGCACTGCTGGGCGCGCAGGATGTCGCGCTGGGCGGTGAGCGCCGGAATCTGCCGCAGCTCCGCCTCGAACTCGTTCCGGTCCTCCGCCAGCAGCCGGTACTGCTGGATGAACCTCGCCGCGCGTTCATAGTTCTCGGCATTCATCTCGATGGGGATCTGCTCTTTGAGCTGTTCCCGGCGACGGATCAGGCGCCCCGCCTCTTCGCGCATGGTGGCGATTTCCTGCAGGTACTTCCGGCCCGAAGGCCCGGCCGGCTCAAACCCGTTGACGCGTCCCGCGTAGGAGACCACGCGGTCGTAACGTTGCAGCGACATCGCCTCCTTCATCTTCCTGATCAGCTGCTGCACGACCTCGTAGGCGCGCGCGTCGGCACCGCACGTACCGCAGTACTGAACGCCGACGAAGGTATCCGCGCCGCACTCTGGACACGACTCGCTGCCGTCCCATCCGCACTCCGCGCAGAACTTGGTGGTCAACGGATTCACCGCGTCGCACCACTTGCACCGCCAAGTCGTCTTGACCGTCGGGATCTCGATCCGCGTCTTGTTCTGCACTTTCTGCAACGCGTCCATAAACGCGGCGGCGGAAACCCAGCGCTGCTCCTTGTCGGTCGCGAGCGCCTTGACAACCAGTTCGCGCAGCGTGACGGGAATGTCCTGTTCACGGAAGTAGCGCGGGTTCTGTCCCGTCAGCATGAAATAGAGCAACGCCCCCAGCCCGTACACGTCCGAGCGCTCGTCCGTATGCCGCGCGTCGCTCTCCTGTTCCGGCGCCCCATATCCGAGCGAGAGCAGCTTCTCGCCCGGCACCGTCAGCTGCGACTCGTCGAGTCCCGCCTGCTTGAGCCGCGCCAACCCGAAATCCACAATCGTCGGTTCGCTGATTTTGTCGAGCAGAATGTTGCTCGGGTTCAGGTCGCGGTGGATCACGCCACACGAGTGCGCGTACGCGACCGCCGAGGTGATCTTCAGAATCAGGTCGATAGACTCGTCTGCGGAAAGCGAGCCATGCCGGGAGACGTAGCGGTCCAGCGTGAGCGGCGGGTTCGGATTGACCAGCCCGCCCGCCTCGGTCTTCTTGCGGACGATCGTATCGTCAGGTCCCGCGATGTACTCCATCACGATGTACGGCCCGTCGTTGTCCTCCCCAAGTGCGTAGATATGGACGATGTGGTTGTGGCTCAGCGAGGCGACCGCACGCGCCTCGTGCAGAAACCGCTTGCGCAGGACGGCGATCGACTGCGCCTGATGGTTGAGTCGCTTGATCGCGACGAAACGCCCGAGCCGCTTGTCGCGCGCCAGATACACGATGCCCATGCCGCCGCTTCCGATTTTGCTGTAAATCGTGTACTGGCTGAAGAGATCCTCGTTCCCCGGTTCCGAAACGGACTGATCTCCTTCCGGCGGGATTACAACCGTATGATCGCCGGACTCGCCGGAGACGGGCGTGACAATCCGTTCCGTCTTCGGGTCCTGATAACCCGTATCCGTCGGCGTCACCTCGATTCTGTCCGTCTCGTTTTTCTCGTCCATGCAGCAGACCTCCGTTTCATTCTCAAATGACGCCAGTATATCAAACCCCGCAACCAATATTCAATCAATATTCAATCCTGAGTATTAGGGTGTGGCGCATCTCCGAATCGTACATGTATCCCGGAATCGACTCGGTTTCGCCGTCCGAACAGATACGCATTCCAAGCGGCACGATGCGGATACGCCCAGTGTCAATCGCCACTGTGGTTTTTCCGCGCGTGTCGGTTGTCGCGTGTCGCATGGTCTCGTCCGTCGCGTATGTCCCGTCCCGCCGCGAAAGACACGCGACACGCGACAGGCGAAACGACCCAATTCCACGGCGCGGAACCGTCATCGAGGGACGCGCTCCGTCGCGTCCGAGACAGCCCAACTGGTAGGGCGCGTGATCCCTAACGCGCCGCACCACCGGATAATCCGCCCCGCATGGTAGGGCGGCTTGTCCCCAAGCCGCCGCTCCTCGCCGTCAGCCGTGAACTACGGAAGGGGCGCGATCCGGCGCGTCCACATACCCCTCTCACTTCAGACCGTTCTCAATCGACGCTACTATTGAAGAACTGAAGAATCGAATACGCGCACTTCGTTCGCTAGTTGGAGTTTCCGTGGACAGGGCGAATAGACTGCCCGTCATCGCGGTAGCCGTAGCCCGTGTCGTGGTTGCCCGAATCGAAATGCAATATTCCGGCGAGGTGTCCGATGTTGCTGTTCGAGTTCGGGACGGACGACCAATAGATGCCGCACCAACCGGAACAGAGCGAAGTCCCCCTGCCGAACCCGGCGCAGGGGAGGAAGATGCTGTTGGAAGCGTAAGTACCCCTTCCGCGAACAACGTACCCGTTTACGCCGAACATCGTCGTCCATGTCCAGTCGCATTTGTTGTTGAGATCGGATAGTTCCTGAAATGTCGGCATACGCCAGCCGTCGCCCCACTGTACCTGCGCCGCGTCATGTGCCGGCGCGAGGACGTACGCATCCTTCGACACGATCCTCCCCTCGCTCTGCAAAGTAGCAATGTTCTTATTGGACGTTGGACATACCCCGAATGAAAAATTGAACGTCTCTCCTTCCGGATGATATCCCGTCGTGTCGCCCCACCAGAAATAGAGACCGTAGTCCCAAGGATTATCCGCACCGATATTCCTGTCAGCCCAATACGGGCCTCCCTCCCAAAGCTGAACCTTTTTGGGGGTCTCTTGCGTTTCGGTTAAAATCGTCTCACCATCGTCTTTCAACGTAATGGACTCGTTTGTAGCGATTAGAACCGCCGCGCTACCCTTGCCCTTCAGGACGGCGGTACCGTACCCGTTGCCGCCCGTCACCGCGCCGAAGACGCTGAACTTGTTCTTCGTCAATTTGCCGCCCTTCACGGCATACACCGTAAACGAACCTTTGAACAGCCCCGTCTTCGCCGTGTAGGTCAGTTTCAGCCCCGACACGTTCGTTCCCGTGACCGTTACCGCGCCACCCTTGTACGCTACCTTCGCCGCCTTGCCCGCGTCCCACTTCGTGCCGCTCACCTTCAGCGGGATGTCGAACGGAGTCTGTGCGATCGCGCCTGGCATAAGGCCGAGCAACTTTACGTCATCCAGCTCGACCGTCTGCGTCCCGGCGGCGAGATTGCTCTTCGCACCGAGCCCGACAACCTTCCAGTCCATCGTGAAGGAAGGCTTCACCGTGTTCTTCCACGGCGTGAGCGCGGTCACGTCAAGCAACTGCTTCGTATTCTTGTCGAACCACGCCACAAACCCGAACCGGCTCTTCTTCGAGTAGATCACGGGAACACAACAGTAGTCGTCACCGACGGTCATCTGCGCGGAGACCGTCACCTTCGTGCCGTCTGCCAGCACGCCGCTGACCTTCACCTTACCCTTCGCCGCCATCGTGATCGCCAGCGCTGAATAGCCGCCCTGCGCGTAAGCGTCCACATTCTTCGGTGCCAGCGCAACCACGTAGCTCTTTCCGCTGAACTTCGACAGCACGGCGAGCGCGGCTGCGTTTTTCGTCTTCGCCGCGTCCGCGCCGCCCTCCAGTGTACCGACCTTCGCGACCGTCCCGCCGACCGCGTTCGCGCCGAACGTCACCCCTGCGAGACCACCGTTGCCCGCACCCGTTGTGAGATTGACAGTCCCGGTGATCTTCGTCTTCTTGCCCGTGGCGAGCGAGACGAACGTCAGCGTCGCGACGGACAAGGTCTTACCTTTCGCGGGTTTCTTCACCGCCAGTACGAACATTCCGGAGATCACCCCGTCACCGTCCACCGCATACCCGTTGAACGTCCCGCCCTTGTACGCCGAGGAAAGCCCGCCGTACGTAGGCGTGTCATGCAACGCATAATCCGGTTCATCTGTTTCCGCCCAGACCGCATATAAGGTTACAATTGCGCCTTGTTTCGAGGAGAGGTTTTTCACACCCGCCCTGTTTGAAT
>JAFSTA010000255.1 GCA_017450695.1 Kiritimatiellia bacterium
CAGCCCGTTCGCGAAGTCTTCGGCCGTCATGGGGAAGTTCGAGATGCCAAGCCTGTTCATGGTCGCCGTGAAGGTGCCGCGCATGTTGAACCAATCGACCGCGCCGCTCACGGTTCCGGCAGTGATGCCCGACCAGCTCGCGGTCCCCGTACCGCCGAACTCGGCGTTGCTGTCGTTGATTACGCCAAGATTGACGATCGTCCGGTCGCCCGGCCACGCGAAGACCTGGCGAACCTCGTCTTCGCCCAACGCACGATCCCAGGCCGCAAAGGAATGGATGCTCCCCCGGAATCCGTAGGCGCGCCCCTGATTTCCCGTCCATTCACCGCCCGCCAGACCTGTCCGGTTATGTCCGATGACAAAGCTGTTGCAGGCGGCATAGGAAGCCGGAGAGGCGCCAGATGCCGTCGCGCTCAGCACGGCGACGGATGACGAACCTTCCTGGTACGAGTAGATCGTCACCTTGCGGTTCGAGAGCGTAATCGCAAAATCCGTCCATTTATTGGGAATGATAATGGCATCCCCCTCCCCACTCCACGCCTTGCTGAGGTTCGGTTTGCTTGAATAGAAATAATAGTGTCCACTCGCCAAAACGCCGACTGCAATGCCGTAAGTACCCCCTGTCGTATCGCCCGCGCCAAAGAAATATGAGGGCTGCCCCGGAATCGGCACTGTGCCGTCCCAGCGGAGGCGCAGGAAGAACGTGCAGGCGTCGGTCGCCTGGTCAAACTTCGGGATAAACGGAACACTGTTCGTGTTGAGGTGAAGCCCCGCCGTCCAATACTTGTATGTCCCGTTGCCCTGGTCTTCAGTGTCCTGCGGGAAGTAGAGGGCCTTCGTGCTCTCCGTCCGATTCGCGTAGGGGAAGACGACTTTTCCAGTCCGGATGACAATGCTCGTGTGGGTTCCGCTCGTGCCGAACCAGCGGCTGACTTCCGTGGGCGAATTGAACGCGACAAGATGGGCTTTCGAAGCCGTGTTGCCGTCAAGCGATTCCGCGAACTCCGGATTGGCACTGGCAACGTTGAACACCCAGTTGTCGCCATGATACGGAATCGCGCCGCGATGCAGCGACTTCACGTCCGAGAACACCTTGCCGCCGTAGGTCTCCGAAGCAAACTCGGCCGAGGAGTCGTCGGCGTCGCCGATCTGGATGCTGCCGCCCAGCGCAATCGCGTCAATCGCCACGGGGCTCGCCGACGTGCGCGTCAACGTCAGCGTGTTGGCGCCAGCGACGGTCAGGTTTTCCTTCACGAAGAGCGTCGCCGTCTTGCCGGACGTGACGGCAACCGAACCTGCCGCCGCGCCGTTGACCGAGACGTTGAACGTCCCCGCCGCCGAAGCGGACGTCGCCGAGACGCGCAGCACCTGCGGAAGCCCTGCGTCCTTCGCCGCCACATTGAAGCTAATTGTCGTCGGCGCCGCGCCGCCCTCGAACTCCTGTGCGCTGTCGTTCGCCGTGCCGAGCCGCACAAGATCCGTTCCCGGCCACGCGAAGACCTGGCGCACCTCTTCCGCGCTCAAGGCGCGGCTCCAAGCCGCGTATGAATGGATGCTGCCGCGGAAGGCTCTCGCGCGCGTGGCGGTTGACAACCCCGAGTTCCAGTCAAACGCCCCTTCCATTGCAAGGCCGAGAAGGATGGTGGAACTTGCTGCACCGCTCGGATTGGACGAAGCTCCATCCGCAGTCATGACAGAAATGCTCTTTTCGCCTTCCTGGATGGAGTAAACCTTGACGTGGCGGTTGGAGACCGTGATTGCGAAATCAGTCCACTTGTCAGCCACAAGCGTCGCGTCGGAGACACCGTTCCATGATTTGCTTCCGATGATGGTGGCGGAGTAGATGCCATAGCGTCCGGCGGCGGATATGGCCAGCTGAAATCCGTAACCGGAGGGATTTCCCGCAGCAAAAAAGTTGCTTTCCTTGCCCGGATACGTAGCTGTTCCGTCCCACCTGAACCGCAGAAAAAATGTGCACTGCTCGTTCATGTTCACCGTGAAAGGCGCATTCGGGAAAACACCGGCCGACCAATAGTAGTTGTTATCGACATCGCTATCCTGGGGGAAGTAGCCGACCGTCTCCTCGCTAGAAGAATTGGCATAAGGATGGACAACCATCTCGGTGCGCAGCACGACGCCTGTGTGGACACCGGAAATCTCCTTGCTGTAGTTGTTCGGCCCGAACGTCACCGTGTGCGCCGCGTTGTTCGGTTCGGCGATCAGCAGCGACTCGGGGAATTCCATCTTGCCCGCGCCGATGTTCAGTCGTCCGTCGCCGTTTACATCGACGAATCCGCGATGCCATGACTTTGCGTCGGAGAAGACGTCACCGGCGCGCGAGGCGCAGGGAATAACCAATGCGGCGACCAAGGCGAATGCGGCCAGAATCCGGGCGTTTCCGGCCTTTCCCACATTCCGGTTTCCACCGTTTGTCCCGTCAAGTGTCAGAGTCAGCGAATCAGTTCTCATGGTTTTACTCCTTCCTTGTAAATGTCTTTCAATCGGTTGGCAGGGGAAAGCGCCCGGCCAGGTCAAGCACCCGTTCACAGACGGTCTGCACCGTCTCGGGATTGTCCATCCCCGTTGCGAGCATCTTCCACAGATCTGCCACCTCGTCCATCTCGCGCGGACCCATGCCGCGCTGGGTCAGGACGGTCGTCCCTGCGCGCAGGCCGCGGGCCGTCGGCGAATCGTCGTAGGGGATCCCCTTGGTGTTGACGGTGATCCCGACATCCTGCAAGACGTTGGCCAGCCGCTCGCAGTCCGTGCCGAAGGGGCGGAGGTCCGCCACGAACATGTGGCAGTCGGTTCCTCCCGTCACGACGCCGAATCCTCGCTTCAGCAGCGCGTCGCAAAAGGCCTGGGCGTTGGAGACCACCTTGCGCATGAGCGTCCGGAACTCCTCCGTCCGCGCACAGTGCAGGGCGTACCCCATCGCCGCGATGGTCTGCAGATGCAGCGAGGAGACGACGCCCGGATAGACGCTCCGGTCGATCCGCTCCGCCAAGGTCTCCCGGCAGAGGATGAACGCGCTGTGCGGCCCGCACATGGTCTTGGTCGTCGAGGCGGTGACGATGTCGGCGTATGGAACCGGGCTTGGAAGCACTCCGGTGGCCATCAGCCCCGAAAAATGCGCGATGTCCGTCATCAGGAGCGCCCCGTTTCGGTGGGCGATGCCGGCCAGCCGCTCGTAGTCGATTCTGCGGGAATAAGCCGCCGAACCCACCACCATCAGCTTGGGACGGAACTCCGCCGCAAGGCGTTCGGCGGCGTCGTAGTCGATCAGGAGCGTGTCGGGATGCAATCCGAAATAGGAAAACCGATAAATGCCGGACGAGACGTTCTTCGCGCCGCCGTGCGTCTGGTGCGCGCCCGCCGACGGCTCCATTGCGAGCACGCGGTCGCCGGGATTGAGTACCGCCGCGTAGGCGCAGTAGTTCGCGACCGAGCCGGAGTAGGTCGTCACGATGGCATGTTCGGCCCCGAAGAGCGAGCAGGCGCGCGCGGCGACCAGACATTCAAGCTTCTCGGCGTACTGGGAGCCTTTTAGCCTCTGCTTTCCAGGATTTCCGACGGCGGTTTTGTTGTTGAACACGCTTCCGGCCAGCTCCAAAGCCAGCCTCGGCTGGACGCTCTCGGAGGCGATCATCTCCAAGTTCTTCCGCTGCCGGTCATCCTCCAGCCGCAGGCATTCCGCCAGTTCGGGGTCTATTTTTCCAAGTGTCGTCATGGGAAATCGCGAGTGGCGCATCTGG
>JAFSTA010000256.1 GCA_017450695.1 Kiritimatiellia bacterium
CCTACTACGAAGCCGCCACCCGCGCATGCAAGGCCATCCAACGCGGGGAAGCGACCCGCGCAATCCTCTTCTGCGGAACCGGCATGGGCGTGGCGATCACGGCGAACCACTTCAAGGGAATCCGCGCGTCCGTCGTCGAGTCGGTGGAATCCACGAAAGCCTGCCGTACCATCAACAACGCAAATGTCCTCTGCATGGGCAACCGGTATTGGGGCGACCGCCAAAAGGCGAACGAGGCCGTGGACGCATTCCTCTCCACGCCCTTCGCGGAAAGCAACAACTTCCTGCGCGAAGCCGCCCAGAAAGTCGAAGAACTCCGCGACTGAAAGCGGCAGGGTACTTCGTGCCAACTAAAAAGCGGTCGCACTCCGTCGCGTGACGTTCTCGAAAGCACTCGATAGCTATCGACAGCTATCGAGCGCTTTCGATTTCACAACAACCAAGCCACACGCTACCCGCCACCCGTCCGCCGCTTCATCTGCCTGGCTGTAGCTAAAACATTTTTGTCGCAAATTACAAAATTGCTCTTTCGTGTTTTGTTTTTAACTGACAAAACTGGGATAGCGCTACCCGTGGCGGCATGGTATATTTTATGCTCAAGTTTTAAGAAATACCCGTATTGGATGGGTATGGATGTTCAACCGCCTTTTCGCGGTTCTTAAGCAGAGGAATTCACAATGGGTTATGTTCAGACCGTACTCGAGACCGTTAAGAAACGCAATCCTAACGAGCCCGAATTTTTGCAGGCAGTAGAAGAAGTCCTTTCCACCTTGGCGCCGGTTATCAAGAAGCGTCCGCAGTATGAAAAGGCCCACATTCTGGAACGCATCGTCGAACCCGAGCGCGTGATCATGTTCCGCGTCCCGTGGATGGATGACAAGGGACAGTTCCAGGTGAACCGCGGATTCCGCGTCGAGTTCAATTCCGCGATCGGGCCTTACAAGGGCGGTCTTCGTTTCCGCGACAACGTCACGTTGGGCATGCTGAAGTTCCTCGGTTTCGAACAGACCTTCAAGAACTCCCTGACGACCCTCCCGATGGGCGGCGGCAAGGGCGGTTCCGACTTTGATCCGAAAGGAAAGAGCGATGCGGAAGTGATGCGTTTCTGCCAGTCGTTCATGACGGAACTCTATCGCCATATCGGTCCGGACACGGACGTTCCCGCCGGTGACCAAGGTGTCGGCGGACGCGAGATCGGTTTCCTCTTCGGTCAGTACAAGCGCATCACGAACACCTTTACCGGCGTGTTGACGGGCAAGGGTCTCGCGTGGGGCGGCTCCCTGATTCGTCCGGAAGCGACCGGGTACGGCTGCGTCTATTTCGCCGAGAAGATGCTGGAAAAGCGCGGCGAGAATTTCGAAGGGAAGGTCTGCGCGGTATCCGGTTCCGGAAACGTGGCGCAATACCTGACCCAGAAGCTCATCCAGCTCGGCGCGAAACCGGTCACGCTCTCCGACTCCAACGGCTTCATCTACGTGAAGGACGGTATCGACGCCGATCTCTTGGCGTACATCATGGAACTCAAGAACGTCCAGCGCGGCCGCATCAAGGAAGTCGCGAAGAAATACAAGTCGGTGAAGTACTTTGAGGGCAAGCGTCCTTGGGGCGTCGCGGTGAATTGCGCGTTCCCGTGCGCGACCCAGAACGAGCTGAACGGCGAGGAAGCGGCGGAACTGGTCAAGAACGGCTGCACGCTGGTCGGCGAGGGCGCGAATATGCCCAGCACACCGGAAGCGATCGAGATCTTCCTGAAGAACAAGCTGATGTACTCGCCCGGCAAGGCGTCGAACGCCGGCGGCGTGGCGACCTCCGGTCTGGAAATGTCCCAGAACTCGCAGCGTTACAGCTGGACGGCGGAGGAAGTCGATGCGAAACTCAAGGGCATCATGATCAGCATCCACGACGCCTGCTGGGAAGCCGCGGCCGAATTCGGCCACAAGGGCAACTACGTGATGGGCGCGAATATCGCCGGTTTCAACAAGGTTGCGACCGCCATGCTCGAACAGGGGCTCGTCTAACCATCACGCCATTCAAGACTCCAATGCGGCAGGGGGATCTCCCCTGCCGCTTTTTGTTTGCCGATTGGGTACTACGCGCCAGGTCACGAAAGAAAGGCGTCATGGCTTTGGATGGTTACATGATGAAACGATTACATCATGAAATGGTTAAATCGCCGCTACCGCGGCTTTAAATCGACCGACTCTCCGTCGGCAGCTCGTCAATTTAACCATGTAAAGCGAAGCGATTTAACCATTGAACCTACCCCCCCAGCGGATTTCTGTGATTTTGCGCTGGAATTTTGGGCACGATAAACCTATACTAGTTGCCCAGCAAAGGTTCAACAGGGTATGTACGCACAGACACAAGCAGATGATGGGCAGAACGCATGAGCCGGATTCTCTTCATAACGACAACACCGGACACCCCGTGGGTAGGGTCGTGCCAACGTGTGCGTCAGACGATTGACGCGCTGCTCGCAGCCGGGAATTCCGTCGATCTCTTGTGTGTCCATTCCCGTCAGATGCTCTCGCATCCGAGTTTGACAGTCCGATACGCAAGCCGCCTGTCGCTCTTCCAAAATCTTCCCGAAGGCCCCTCCTTCCGACGCGGGATTCTTGACATCATCCTGCTCGTCAAGGCGCTGCTGTTGGCGGGAAACGGCGGGTACGACCTGATCCACGGCGTGAACGATTCGGGAGTCGTAGCCTATCTGGTCTCCCGCATCCATCAGATTCCGTACATCATCGACCGTGTTTCGGATTACGACTGGAACCAGCGGTCTTCGCTTTTGGGAGGGAGAATCCGCCGTTTCTTCGAACGGAAGGCGCTTGTGCGGGCGGACGCCGTGATCGGGAACAGCGCTTCCGTCATTTCCCTTCTCTCTTCCATCGGCCGGCGAAGCCGCGCCTGCGTCATCCCGGATATTCCCGCGCTGGATCCGGACATTCCGGAAGCCGAACTCAAGATCGCGCAGGAGCGTTACCATTCCACCCCGGCGCCGCTCATCACCTGCGTCGGCTCGTTTGACAAGTTCCACGGGCTCGACATTTTCTTCAACGCGATGCCCCATGTCCTCAACGAACTTCCCGGTGCCAAATTCGCCGTTGTCGGCGGTTCACGCAATGAAATCGTGAAACTCTCCAAAGCGCTGAAACGTGCAGGGATTCTCGCCGCCGTTTCTTTTCCGGGCAGGCTCCCACCGGTGGAACTGGCAGCGTTGTTGCAGGTCTCGGACGTGTTGGTTTCCCCGCGCCGGGAAGGATCGACCGCCCCCATCAAAGTGCTCGATTACCTGGCCGCGAACCGCCCGATCGTGGCGGTCGATACCCCGGCGAACCGTTCCATCCTCTCGCCCGACAATGCGGTCATCACGCCGATGACGCCAGAAGGCCTCGCGGAGGGCATCTTGCGCCTTTGCCATTTCCCCGGACTGGGAACCAGCCTGTCGCGCAAGTGCGCCTCCACGCTCCAGCGCGAAAGCCGCACACCGAAAGCGTTCCGCCAAGCGTTGCGCCACTGCTACGACTACGTGATCCTGCAACGGAAAAAGAAAGGCGGACGGCGAGGCGGCGGCAAACAGCCACCCGCCGAGAAGAAGGCCGGAGGGAACAGGTAGGCGCTACGCGCCTACCTGTTAAGCCGAGAAGCGGGGAAGCTGAGAGGCTGAAAAACGGGAGGGGCGCGCATACCTGTCCTCCGTGGCCTTGCGTAGGGAGGATCGCGACCGCAATGCTTCCCCGGATTATCCGGAATATCCGGGTGCTCAGCTTCCCCGCTTCTCAGCTGGCGCTTCGCGGCTAAGCCAACTTAGGGGCGCAGGTCCATTTAGGCCCGCAGGGCCACTTAGGCGGCGCAGCCGCCACTTATCTGCCTACCCGCCTCTCAGCTTTGTCCGGCTATTCTTCGCCCGTCAGCTTCTTGTGGTAGGCGTGCATTTCCTCGTCCGAGTCGTATTTCTTGGACTTCCATTCCAAATGCGGGGCGGGATTGCGGGGAATGATATGGACATGGACATGCGGAACGGTTTGACCTGCCGCCGCGCCGTTGTTCTGGAGAATGTTGAAGCCTTCGCATCCGAGCCGCTGCCGGACGATCGCGGCGATCTTTTGAACGCCCTTCGCCAGCTTCACCAGTACCTCTTCAGGGAGGTCCGTGATCGTCTGCGCGTGGTATTTCGGAACAACCAGAACATGCCCCTTCGAAAAGGGATTGATGTCCATGAACGACAGCAGATCGTCGTCTTCGTAAATCTTCAGCGAGGGAATCTCCCCGGCGATAATCTTGCAGAAAATGCAATTCGGATCGTGTGACATACTCTCCTCCTTCAACGTAACACCGTGGCGCCAAGCACCACAAAGAAAACACCCACCAACAGATTGCCAATCCCGAACAGGCGGAAACGTGACGGGTTCGCCATCGCCCAGTCAAGCCACTGCCTCTGCTTCCACGGATAGAGCAGTTGTATCATTCCTTTCACGATGCAAAGGTAAGCAAAGACGACCAGCACGAGCCGCCAGGGCGAATCATGAACCCGCGCGACATGCAGCAGGCCGTAGGGGAACAGGCAGAGAATCGCGCCCCACGCACGGCAAGGCAACAGATTGTCCAGCACCCACCACGTCAGCGGAATGCACACGATGGCAATCACCCACGCGAATTTCTTATACGGCTCCAGAAAATCCAGCCCCATCTGGGTCGTCGCCCACGCCGCCCAAAGCCAGGCGACGGTGCTCAACACCACGCCCAACCACCTGCAGCGCGGAAACGCCTTCAGGCAACGAGCCGACGGGGCGGGGGCGAACAGAACGAACAAACCTCCGACAGACAACAATGCACCCAGCAAATAACTCCAGCATGACAATGACATGGCTATTCCTCGCTTTTCACCTGATCCGTTTTCGACGCCTTGCGCTCCATCTGCTTAATCGTCTGGACAAATTCCTCGACATCGTGGAAACGACGATAGACAGACGCAAAACGCACGTAGGCAACATCGTCAATCGCATGAAGGCGACGCATCACTTCCTCGCCCACCTGCTGCGTGGTCACCTCCGTCAGATTGTCGAACGCCTCCAGCACCTGATCGATCAGATCCTGAATCTGATCCTTGGAGATCGGACGTTTCTCGCAAGCCCGCATGATTCCGCGACGCAATTTCTCGCGGCTGAACTCCTCGCTTGTTCCGTCCCGTTTCTTCACGCGCAACTCGTCGCGCACGATTTCCTCAAACGTCGTGTACCGATACTGGCAATCGATACATTGCCGGCGGCGCCGGATCACCGCGCCGTCACGCGCGGAACGGGAATCCAGAACCTTGTCATTGTCTTTCCCACATTTCGGGCATCGCATACTTCTACTCACCTCCGGTCAATGCCATCGTGCGGTCAATGATCTTGTCCACCGCCAAATCCTTCAGCATGCAGGATTCGGGAACGGAAAGATTGGTGACATGTTCCAGCCTCGCCTCCGGCAGATCCATCCCATAGACGATCACCTTCACATCTTTCGTATGCGGCAGACGCCGCAACATGGAGGCAACCTCGTCCGCGCTCATCCCCGGCAATTCCAGTCGCATGGCAATCGCGTCGGGCTTGCACAAGACACACTGTTCGACAGCCTCGTTTCCTGTCGATACGGCAACTGTCTCGCATCCGGCGCGACCGAACTCCACCCGCAGCCGCTCCAGCAGGATGGGATCGCCCTCCGCCACCACAACACGCCGCAACGAAGCGTGTGCGGACTCGGCCGCCGTGTGAATGCCGTCATGGGCAGTCTCAAACAGGATGCGGTTGATTTCCGCGGCGAGATCCTGCGGATCGCACGGCTTCGCGATGAACCCGGCGATATTCTTGTCCGCGAAGTACTCCGCCATCATCGAGCGCGCGGTCAACACCAGCACGGGATAGAGCGTGGAACCGTCCGGATTCGTAATGCGGTCCAGCACCCCCTTGCCGCCGATTCCGGGCATACTCATATCGAGAATGACCAAGTCTGGCTGGAAAGGGCGCATCTGGATCATCGCCTCTTCCCCGCTTGAAACACAGGCGACGTCATATCCCTCAAAGCGGAGAAAATCTCCCAATGTTTCCAGCAGACTCGGATCATCATCCACCAGCAACAATTTCCGTTTCTTGTCCATACGTTTCCTTTCTCTCATCTCCGTGATGTCCAAAAACGGGCATCATTATACCATATCGGAACGGGAAAGGTCAAAGTCGGAATGCAAGGTTAGACGGTTAGGTGGTTCGGGCATTCGGGGAAGCGACACTCCTGTCGCTTTTCGGCGACTCGTCAATTTAACCATTTAACCATTTCAAAGCGCAGCGATTTAACTTTCCCCAACGTGGTTGGGTAGCAATGCCCCCAGATTACCCGGAATATCCGCCTTACCACGCAGGGATTTGGAGACAACAGGGACAACATCGAGAACAACTTGATTTGGGCCGACTCGCAACCGCGAGCCGGATTGGAAACGTCGCGCGGTTGCGCGGTGACCGCCAGTGTGTTGTTGATCAGTTGTTCGAGTTGTTTCCTTTTCCAGCGACAAAAACAATCCGCATATCGTGCGCAGACCGGGAGGGTCGCGCCCCGTCGCGACCGCATTGCATATCCAGTTTCTCCGGCCTAATACGCTTAACCGGCTTAACACGCCTAACACGCTTTCCCGCTTCTCAGCCTCTCAGATTTTCAGCTTCTCAGCTGGTGCGAAGCACCCCGCTCCCCCGCTTCCCCCGCATTTTTTCATGTACAAGTCATAGCCGCGGTCATGGTTGATATCGCATTGCGGCTTGAATTTCAAGGGAGCGAAGCGACCATTTAACCATTTAACTTTTTAACCATTTAACTTCCCCTGCTTCCCCGCCATCTTTGCGGCTTGACGAGTGTTTTCAAAAAAGCTAGAGTACACGCTTTCTTGTTGCGGCCAAGGGGTTGGTTTCGCAAGGTTTTTTGGAATGACGACTCGAACCATGCTTTTCAAACTCGCATTCGTGGATTCTATCCCGGTTCTCATGGGATATTCCACGATGGGATTTGCCGCCGGTATGCTGCTGGCCGTGCAGGGGGAAATCGCATGGGCGCCATTCTGGGGAATGGTGACGAGCGCGGCCTTCGAATCGGGACCGCTTCAGTATCTGTTCGTCGATTGGGTGAGGACCACACTCGCCATCGGGAGTGTCCTGCTGGTGACGCTCTGCGTGAATTTCCGTTATTCCCTCTACGGTCTTTCGCTGATCGAGCGTTTCCAATGCGCGTCACGCTGGCAGAAAGCCTACCTGATCGGCACAATCACAGACGAAACCTACGCCATCCAAACCAGCAGCCGCCTGACGGGAAAGCGGTACGTCACCTATTGTTTCCTGTTGACGATGCTCGACCACTTCTATTGGATCGTCGGCGTGACTTTGGGAGCGGCGGTGGGCGTCCTGGCGAAAGATCTTTTCTCACCGGAGCGGATGCAGTCGTTCACCAAAGGAATCGATTTTTCCATGACCGCCCTCTTCCTGGTAATTCTCACGGATCAGGTTCGCGAGCGTCCGGGGCGCATCCCCGCCGTGATCGGTTTTGCCGCCGCCTTGCTCTCGTGCCTCGCATTCGGAAGAGCGAACATGCTGATTCCCACCGTCCTTGCCATCCTGACGGCGTTTCTTCTGCTGAGGAGGTGGCTGGATGACTAACAAGGCTGGCTATGCGTTCACCGTCCTGGTGACAGTCGGGGCGCTTTCCTACCTGCTGCGCGCCTTGCCGTTCCTTCTTTTCGGTGGACGGAAAGAACCGCCCCAGATTGTTCGATATGTGGGACGGATGCTTTCCCCCGCCGCAATCGCGATGCTGGTAGTCTATTGCTTCGCCGGACTGTCCGTACCCGAAATCAAAACGCCCATCACCCTACTCGCCCCGTATCTTGCAGGTGTACTGACAATCGCGTTGCAACTCTGGAAGCGCAACCCGCTCATCTCCATCCTTCTCGGCACCGTCTTGTACATGGCGCTGGTTCAGTAAAGCGGGGTAGCTCTCGCCGTCGCAAAAAACCGAATGCGGTCGGTAGCTGTCGAGTGCAATCGAAGGCTGTTGAACGCGAACACCGAACTACGGATCACTGCCTCAACCTACATTCCGCCTCCGATGGCGACACGCAGCGTATCGAGGTTGCGACGCATCACGTCGAGATAGGAACTGTCTTGGGCCGTCTCCCCCGTCACCGACTGCAACGAGTCGATCGTCAAAATTTTTTGATTGCGCGTTCTGGTTGTCCGCCGCACAGTCTCGGCGATCCGATGCTGCGTCCCCTCCAATGTCAGGATCACGGGCAGTCCCAGCTCATCCACCTTCTTCGCCAAAAAGACAACGGTCTTGAAACTCGCCTCGCTTTCCGCGGAACAACCGGCAAACGCCGCGAAGTAGGAGAGGCCGTAATCGTCCATCAGATACCGGAACGGGAAACGGTCCGCGACCAACACGGTTTTCCGAACGGCGTGGGCGACGGCATCCGCATACTCCCGATCCAACGCAACCAGTTCGGCGCGATATTTCTCCGCATTGCGATGATAGGTTTCCACACCGGCGGGATCGGCCACGGAAAGTTCGCGCTCAATCGCGGCGCAGAGTCGGGAGGCAAAGCGCAGCGACAGCCAGACATGTTCATCCAGCTCCGGTTTCTCGTCTTTCTCCTCGTGCTTTTCGTGTTTGTGGTCATGGTCATGCTCCGCTTCCATTCCCTCGACCAACTGCTCTTCCTTTGCGGCGTCGCCCAACGTCTGAAGCAGGCAGAGAGTCCGCCGCCTGGGGTTCATCCCCTGCGCCAACGCCGCATCCACCCATTTGTCCGATTCGCCCCCCAGATAGATGAAAAGATCACACGCCGAAATCAGGCGAAGGTCGGATACGGTCGGCTGGTAACTGTGCAAGTCAACTCCATTACGCTGGAGCAGGACGAGTTGAACACGATTCGTCTGATCCCCCAAAACGCGACGCGTCCAGTCGTAATGCGGAAAGGTCGTGGCGACAACCGTAAGGCGCGACGGTGTATCCTGCGCGGCAACTGCACAACTCACGGTACCCATCATCCAAGTCGCGAAAATCGCAACCAGCAGAAACCATTCTTTCTTCATCGTCTCGAATCCTATCTTCATGGAAAAAGTGAAAGCAAATTCTAACATTTCCCGCCCCAAAAGAAAATCGAATTTTGGTATTGCAAGGGAATCTGAAAAACGCTATACTAGGCATCACTTTTTCCAATGGAGAGGTGTCCGAGTGGTCGAAGGTGCAGCATTGGAAATGCTGTATGTCAGTAATGGCATCGAGGGTCCGAATCCCTCCCTCTCCGCCAATTTTCAACCCGTTGTTCCCAACGGGTTATTTTTTTGTTCAAGGTTGGGTGGTTGGGTGGTTGGACAATCAATCGCTATCGATAGCTATCGATAGCTACCGATTTTTCGCCCCTCTCTTCTCAGCCTCTCAGCTTCTCAGCTGGCGCGAAACGCCTCGCCTCTCAGCCTCTCAGCTAGCGCGAAGCTCCCCACCCTCAAGTGCATCCCGCGCTTGCGCGGGTGGCGGCTAATTGCCCAACCTTGAGCTTATAGGTGTCAGCTTGTAGCTATTAGGTCAGTGTCCATCCTTGTTCATCCTGTGATCCGATTTCAAGTCGCGAAGCGACGATTTAAAGCGAAGCGATTTAATCATTTAACTCCCCCCCAGCCACCTAACCCAGAACTTATCGGCAAGCTATCTTTGATTGGATATTCGGGGCGGAAATGATATAATGAATGGCGATGAGAAGATGAACAGACCAAAGGATGATGATAGTGCTTGTGCGAATGATCAATCGAAAAATCTTTCTGGCGGGGTTGTTGTCGCCCATGCTCTCATGGGCGATCACGTATCCGCCGTATGAGGTGTTCCCCTATCTGGCGGATAGTACCGACACGCCTCCGGTAAACTACACGAAGGTCTGCGAACCCGGCAAGACGAACGAGAGCCAAGCCTCGTATGTCGTGCTGGGCGTGTTTTACCCACGGACATACCAAGCCGTCGCGGCGAACTATGACGGGGATCTGGTGATTCCCGCGTTCATCGACGGTCTGCCCGTCCGGAAAATCAACGCATACGGGTTTTCGATGTGCAACAAGTTGCGGAGCGTCTCCATTCCATCCACGATGCGTGAAATCGGCGACTGCGCGTTCACCTGGTGTACCGCGCTGACGAATGTGACATTTGCCGAAGGGACGACAACCATCGGCAGCTCCGCGTTCTCCAACTGCGTGAGCCTGACCTCGATCTCCCTGCCGAAAACGCTCTCGCTCATCGGCGAGAAGTGTTTCGAGCGGTGCAGCCAGTTGACGGACGTGTATTTTCGCGGGAACGCGCCACGCCTTTTGCCGCCGTCCGTCTCCGGCAAGGCCTACCTCGGCGAGATCTGGTACAACTCCAATCCTCCCTACAAGAAACCGAAGATTCACATCGACCCGAACACGACCGGATGGATCGCACCCTACGTGAAAGGCGTCCCTGAAAAATGGCCGGTTGATTTCGGTTACATCGAGGCCTACGAGACCGTCGCCGAAAACGGAAGCGGCGGAGGGAGCGGCACGGGGGCATCCGGATTTGTCACCGTCATTACCGAGATCAGCGGGAGTGCGGTGGCCATTCCCGAATCGTGGTCGCATCGGTACCCTTCCTATCAGGCAAAATTCGGTTCGGATTTCACGCGTTCCCTGACCCTGCCGACAGGCAAGCTCGACGCATCGGGGAACGCGCTTCTCGTCTGGCAGGATTATGTCGCGGGCACAGACCCGACGGACGTGAACGACCTGTTTTCCGCCACGATTTCGCTGGAAGCCAGCGGCCCCTCTATTTCGTGGACACCCAAACTCTCCCCAACGGAAGAGGCGAAACGCAAGTACACGATTTATGGTCGATACTCCCTGCTCACGGGAGACTGGACGGTTGTCCAGCCCGGCTCGGAATCGAATTACAACTTTTTCAAAGTGACCGTGGAGATGAGATAATTCGGACGATTCAAGCCAACCAGCAAAAATGAGGACACTGCCATGAAAATACGTATCGTGAGCGACTTGCACCTGGACGTCAACGCAAACTACCCGCTTGAACTGAAGGACAAAAAAATGTTCACCCTCATCGCGGGCGACACGTCCGGCTACCCAGACTTATCGATCCTGTGGATCCGGGCCAATCTCAAAGGGGGCGGCATCGTGATCGCGGGGAACCACATCTGTTACAATCGGTATGGACGTACCATCCATGACCTGAAGCTGGAACTCGCGAGAGCCTTTCCCCCGAAAGGGAAAATCACGTTTTTAGACAACGAGTTTGGAACCATCTCGAAGGAGATTGCCGAAGACCTGACCGTCATCGGAACCACGCTCTACTCGGACTATCGGTACGCGGGTTTTTGCGGATACTCCAAGGAAGAGAACATGATGATCGCGTCTCGCATTATGAACGATTTCAGGCACGGCATCTATGAAAAGAATGGAAATGCGATGATCCGCCTGCGTCCCGATCATTATGTCGAATGGTTCAATGCCTCCCTCTTGGCGATGAACGAAAAACTGGACGAGATCGAAAATTCGCAACCGGAAAAATCCGTCATCGTGATGACGCACCATTGCCCGTCGCCACTCTGCCGATCCGACCGGTACGGGGATTCCGATGTGGATGCCAGTTACATCAGCGACTTGGAATGGTTCATCGAAAAACACAAGTCCATTCGCGCCTGGGTGTGCGGCCATATCCACGAGACCAAAATCTGGGATTACGAACGTGAAGACGGTTCGACCTGCAAGATTATCATGAACCCCCGCGGATATTGCTGGTCGGGAGAAAACACAAACTGGTCCCCTTCCCTCTATCTGGACACCGACACCTGGACGATCCACAAGGAGTAAGCCTAGATTCCTCTGTGAACCACGGAAGACACGGGGGCGCTTCGCGCCAGCTGAGAAGCGGGGCAGCTGAGAAAGGCTGAGAAGATAGGGACTCGCAACATGCGACACGCGACGTGCGTGACGGGTCGAGATGGAAAGGTGACGGCGAAGTGCTTCGCGCGACAACGAAAGTCGTGGTGACGCGAAGGCCGAAACACAAAAAGGCTTTACGCCAACAAGTGTACGAGTGGCGACAGAAAAACGATTCACCCAAGTGCTGACAGACCGGCATATTCCGGAGTGCCGATATTCTTCCTACATGTTCACCACCGCGCAGGAATCGGGAAACAACACAGACAACTTGGGGACAACTTGAGAATGGACGGCTCGCAACCGCGATCCGGATGAAAACCGTCGCGCGGTTGCGCGACGACCGCTAGCGGGTTGTCTATTTGTTGTTCCAGTTGCTGTCCTTGCAAGCCCATGCGCAAACGGTCGCCTGTTGTTCGGAGAAGCGACACTCCTGTCGCTTCACGGTGTGTTTGGTGTGCCCCCTTGCTTTCGGCTCTTTCCCTGCGTACTCTATGCCCTCCGCGGCTCTGCGTGAAAACCCAAACGAGGAATCTAGGTTTAACCGTTTCAGCGCCACCGTGCAGAATCCGATGCTTTCCTTTCGTCGTTGGGTTTGCTATACTGCGGTCATTCTAAGCCACGGAAGACACGGGACTCGCGATTTCCGTGCATTCTGTGGTGGGGAATAGGATGGACAAGAGGTTTTGCACTTGGTGTTTCTGTCATTGTCTTTACAAGGAGTTTTTATGAAAGCGTCATGGTTCGGTTTTTTGTTCGCGTCGTTTGTCTCGGTTCTCGTCACTCCCGTACATTCCGCACCCGAATATCAACAGCAGTCCGCGCAAGAGGTTCGGGCGCGCGAGGGTGTCGGCAACTTCCTGCAGAAGCTGAAGGCCGGGAAACCGGTTACGGTCGCCTATCTCGGCGGTTCGATCACGGCGCAGAACGGCTGGCGCGTGAAAACCACAGACTGGTTGCAGAAGCAATATCCCGCTGCAAAAATCACGCCCATCCATGCGGCCATCGGCGGAACGGGCAGTAATCTCGGCGTTTTCCGTCTGGAGCATGACGTGTTGCGCCACACCCCGGATCTGCTCTTCGTCGAGTTCGCCACGAACGACGGCGGTGTCCCGCCCGAAGGCATCTGGCGGACGATGGAGGGAATCGTACGCCAGACATGGAAGAAAGATCCGGTCACGGATATCGTCTTCACCTATACCATCACCACGCCGATGACGAATGACTACTGTTGCGGTCTATGCAACCGTTCCGCCTCCGCAATGGAACAGCTGGCGGACCACTACGGCATCCCCTCGATCAACTTCGGACCGCGTGTTGCTGACCTTTTGAAACAGGGAAAGCTCATCATGAGCGCACACGAGCTAAACCGGAAATTCGACCCGTACACCGTCGAACAGGACAAGAACGGGACAGACGAGAAAGGCCGCATCGTCTTCGCACCCGAAGGCGTCCATCCCTACGACAAAGGGCACGAGCTGTATCTGACTTCGATCATCAACGGCTTTACGGAGATGAAGGAGAGCAAACCTGTCGATCACAAGAGCAAGCTCGCAACCCCTTTCGTCGCGAACAATTTTGAGCACGCGAAAATGATCCCCATCGAGGAGTCGATGCTTGCCGGAACCTGGCAAAAGCTACCCGCCGACAACAACCTGATGAAATGGTTCTCCAACCGTCAAGGCCAAATCTGGCGGACGGACACGCCGGAATCCACGCTGACCTTCACCTTCAAGGGAACCTTTGCGCAAATCTACGACCTCCTCGGTCCGGACGGCGGACAGGTGGACATCTTCGTGGACGGGAATAAGATCACCAGAAAGCCGTGCGCGCGATTTGACAGCTACTGCACCTACTGGCGCATTGCCACCCTATGGTGCTGTTCCTTCCCCGAACCCGGCACGCATACCGTGAAGATCGTCCTGGATTCCGAACAGCCGGACCGTCATCCTGTCGCCTTCCGTCTGAAGGATCCGGAAAAGGAACTGCGGGAACCGAAGTACAACGGACGCAATTTCTGGGCTAGCCAGCTGATGATCATCGGCGAAATCGTGCGCTGAGAAGAGGGGGTGCGAATGAGCCTGTCGGTCGGTTTCATCAGTCTGGGATGTTCCAAGAATCTGGTAGATACGCAAGTGATGGCGGGATTCCTGAAGGAAGGGAAGATCACACTGGCGCACTCCCCCGAAGAGGCGGATGTCATACTCATCAACACCTGCGCCTTCATCCAGGATGCCCGCGAGGAAGCCGCCGAGGCGATCCTACAGGCCTGCGAGCAGAAGAAACACGGCCTGTGCCGCGCGGTGATCGTGGCCGGTTGCATGGTGCAGCGTTACCGCGACAAGCTTGCCGAAGTCTTCCCGGATGTCGATGCCTTCTTGGGGGTCGATCATCTCGAATCCATTACCGAGATCGTGAATCGACTGGACACGGGCACGCTTCAGAAGCGCGTGATCGCCACTTCGCGCAAACCGCACAAATTGTACAACCCCGCCTACCCCACCCTGATCTTTTCCGGCGGCCCGTTCGGTTATCTGAAGATCGCGGAAGGGTGCGACCACCGATGCGCGTTCTGCGCGATACCCGGAATCCGCGGTTCGTACCGTTCTCGCCGTCGCGAGGACTTGCTCCAAGAGGCGACTTCCCTGCTGAACGCCGGAGTCAAGGAACTGAACCTCATCGCGCAGGATGTCATGCGGTACGGCACCGACCTTTCCGCCGACCGCAAACCGCAACTCGTCGCGTTCCTGCGCGAGATCGACAACCTGGACGGCGACTTCTGGTTCCGCCTCCTGTACGGTTATCCGTCGGCGGTCACGGAGGATCTGCTGGAACTCCTCGCCACATCCCGACACGCCTGCCGTTACCTGGACGTCCCGATCCAACACGCATCGCCGAAAATCCTCCGCGCGATGGGGCGCGCGGATGCGATCGAAGGTACGCTGACCTTGACGGAACGGTTGCGCCAAGCGGTTCCGGGAATCACCTTGCGTACGACCTGCCTCGTCGGATTCCCCGGCGAGACGGACGATGATTTCGAGGAACTGCTCGACTTTATCCGCGCCGCGAAATTCGATCATCTCGGCGTATTCCCCTACTCTCCCGAAGAAGGTACGCGGGCTTTCGATCTCCCCGATCTGCCGCCACAGGAGGTTGCGGAGGAACGTGCCGAACGACTCTTGGCCACGCAACGCCGAATCGTCCGCGAACGGGCGAAGAAGGAGCTGGTCGGAAGAAAAGACACCGCCCTGCTAATCCGGAAAGATTCAAAGGGTTGGATTGCGCGGTTGCCACGCCAGGCACCGGAGGTGGACGGCGTCACCTACGTAACGGGCATTCCCCCAAAGGCGGCGCCCGGCACATTCTGCCCCGTCCGCATCACCCAGTACCGCGGCTACGATCTGTACGCGGAAAAGCTGAGAAGCGGGAAAACGGGAAAGCGGGAAAGCTCAAATGCTTAAATGATTAAATGATTAAATGATTAAATGGTCGCTTCGCTCCTTTGAAATAAAAGCCACAAGGTGATATCATCGGAAAACCTTCGCGCTTGCGGACGGGAGAAAGCGCGTTTCCCAAATGCCGGTTCGCGTCCCAGCGGGAGGGTCGCGCCCCGTCGCGACCGATACATCGTGACGGGAAGGATTGGGAAACAACAGGGACAACATCGAGAACAACCTGAATCCGGGCGGATCGTAACCGAGAACGCAAAGGAAAACATGTCGCAAAATCGGGGAAGCGACACTCCTGTCGCTTTTCGGCAGGGTCGTCAATTTAACCATTTCACCATTTCAAAGCGAAGCTATTGAACCTAGATTCCCCGTTTGGGTTCTCACGCAGAGCCGCTGAGAACGCAGAGAACGTCTCAAAAAATAGCGGCTTTTCGATCTCAAACGCGCACGGTTGCGGCAGAAAACTGATTCACCCAAATGGTGAAAGTCCGGCTTCTTCCGGAATGCCGA
>JAFSTA010000257.1 GCA_017450695.1 Kiritimatiellia bacterium
ACCACGCCGGGCATGCCTTCAATGAGCGGACGCATGGAGATGTCGTAGCGCCCTTCGCCCGACTCGCGGTTCGACTTCACGACGAACCGGTTGCGGAAGCACGCGATGAACCCGAGGACGAGTCCGTGGTAGAACCCCTCCGCCGCCGTGTCGAAGAAGCTCACGGACTCCTTGAGATACGCCGCAAGGTACTTTCCGAAGAGGAACGGATCGCGCTCGCGGAGCGCATCCTCGACTGCGGAAATGCCGCCTTTTTTGTCGAACGAGCGAACCTTCTGGACGATCTCCCGGTAAAACACCTGGCTGAGCTCTTTGTTCGGTATCGTCACCGGACAGTCTCCGTTTTCATCAATCGGCCCGACCGCCTTCAAGTAGCCAGCCGAAACAAGTAGCGCATAGAGCGTGTTCTCGTTTTCGCGGATAAGCTTGTACGGTCCAAGCTCCTTCGTCATCGGAACCGTGATCGTCTCACCCTTCATCAGCGCATGCAACCTGCGTTCCATGTTGAACGGCAGTTCCTGCACAATTTCGGTGATGAGGTCGTTGGAGCTCGTATCGAGCCAGTAGGCATCGGGTTTGCAATGGCAGTCAAAATACCGCAGCACACTCCACGGATTGTAGATTTCCGTGCTGCCGAAGTCATAGCCGTCGTACCAGGACTTGATCTCCGGCAGTTTATCCTCGGCGCCGTAGTACCGCGCCATCTCCGCGACCTCTTCTTCGGTGAAACCGAAATACTGCGAGTACTCCGACTCGAAGACCGTCCAGACCTTGGGATTGTTGAGACCGGAGAGGATTCCCTCCTTCGCGACGCGGAGGACGCCCGTCATGATCCCGATGTGACAATGCTTGTTGTCCTTCAACGCGCCCGAAAGGAACACGCGCATGAAAGCGCACATCTCATCGTAATAACTATGCGTCGAAGCGGAGGTGATCGGCTGGTCGTACTCGTCGATCAAGATGACGGGAAGCCTCTTCGTGAAGGCATGAACCGCCTTGGAAAGAAGACCGAGCGACAGCGACAGATCCGTTTCGTCTCCTTGTTCGCGCATTTAGGAAAATGCTGTGGTCAACCCTGTCTATTCAGCGACCGTGATGCGGACGGAGGCGGAGACACCTTCGGCCGTCGTGCAGGTGATGACGTGCCGACCGACCGTCATCGGCACGGTCTTCGCCTGCGCACCGTCGCTCTCGCCCTCGAGACGCCCGTCGACGAACCACCAGAGACGCGACCCCGCCGGGTTGCCGATGGCCTGGCAGACGATCTGCTGGTTGAGCTGCCCGTCCACAAGACAGAACTCCGCGCCGTCCTCGGGTTTGGAGATCGCGAGCTTTTCCGCCCGCGTGATGCGCCCTGCAAACGCCGCGAGCGCCGGATTCTCCTGCGTGATCACGTTTCCCGACGCGTCCCGCCGGTGCGCGGTGCAGAGGGCCGACGGACTCTTCCCCGCAAGCGACCAGCCGTCCGCCACGTCGGGACAGTCCGGTGACGCCGGCCGCCCCGTGTACGTGCAAACACGTTGCGGAACGACCTCCGCCGGACGCGTGAACCACGGCCCGTCGTTCTGCGGATAGAGGGCGCGCGCGAGGCCCCACGCGATGGGCGCTGCCGCCTTTGCGCCCACGAGCGTCTGGTCGCCGAAGCCGCCGGACTTGTGTCCGCACCACACGCCCACCACGTACTCCGGGTTCCACGCAACCGTCCAGGCGTCACGGTACGC
>JAFSTA010000258.1 GCA_017450695.1 Kiritimatiellia bacterium
CCGCGTTGTCGTTGGGTGCTTTTGCGGCGGAACCGATGTCCACGGCTGAGGTCACCATTGATCCGGGAACGGTGCTTGGTCCCGTGAAACTGATGAACGCGGTTAACAACGGTCCTAGCGTGGAGAAGCCCGGAGGCGATCAGAAAAGGGGTAACTTTGCCGAATACCGCGCGGCACGCATCCCGTTCGCCCGAACCCATGATTCGATCAATTGCGTTTCAGGCGGGGCGCACACGTGCGACATCAACGCCATCTTCCGCAATTTCGATGCGGACGAGAATGATCCGAACAACTATGATTTTGTTTTCACCGACCACTATCTCGACAACATCCGCCGCGCCGGAACGGAGGTCTTCTTCCGACTCGGGCAGACAATCGAGCACGGGCCGAAGAAGTACGGGGTGCTGCCGCCGAAAGACTTCGCGAAGTGGGCGCGCGTTTGCGAACACGTGATCCGTCACTACAACGAAGGCTGGGGCTGGGGATTGGACAAGGCGTTCACCACGGTCAACATCGCGTGGTCGAACCAGTTCCACATCACGTACTGGGAAATCTGGAACGAACCGGATTTGGATCCGGTGGATGCCGGCATCCCGAAGAATCCCCGTTGCTGGGGCGGCACGGTCACCAACTTCTTCGAGTTGTACGAGACAACTGCGAAGTATCTCAAGGGAAAGTTTCCCTCGCTCAAGATCGGCGGTCCCGCAATTGCCGGGAACGAGAATTGGGCACGCCGTTTCCTCTCCTACTGCCGCGATCATCAGGTCCCGCTCGATTTCTTCTCGTGGCACATCTATTCCACCGAGCCTCGCAATTTGGCGCGCAAGGCGGAACGGATGCGCAAGATGATGGACGAGACGGGGTTCAACAAGTCCGAGTCGATCCTGAACGAATGGAACTACGTGAAGGGCTGGACGGACGATTGGGTACACTCGCTGGAAGTGGAGTCGGGACGGTTCAACCAAAAGGGCGCGGCGTTCATCGCAGCCGCCATGAGCGACTGCCAAGCGGCGCCGATTGACCTGCTGATGTTTTACGACTCGCGTGTCAGCAGCGGGATGAACAATCTCTTCAATTGCGCGACACTGTGGCCGATGAAGGGGTACTACCCGTTCTACGCCTGGTCGAAGATGGTAGACCGCGGAACGCAGGTGGCTTGCACGGTGAAAGAGGGCAGGGGAGTCAAGTCCTACGCGGCAACCGGCATTGTTTTCAACGACACGCTTGCGGCGGCAACGGACGGGCAGTTCCGCGCCACGGCGGCGAAAGGCAAGGATGGATCGCTCGCGGTCTTTCTCGTGCGGTACGCCAAGAGCAACGATGTGACCGACACCGGTACGGTCGTCGTGCGCGTGCCGGGACGCGCGATCGCGAAGTCCCGCTGCCACCTCACCGATGCCGTGCGCACCTACACGGAAATTCCGCTCATCCAGCAAGGCGACGGTTCCGTCCGTCTCTCCATGCAGCCCGACTCCTTCGCGCTTATCGAGATCGAGTAGGCGGCGGTAACGCCGACGTCAGGAGTAAGTGAAAAAGGTTCAATTCCTCTGGTGGACATTTTGAAAACCACAGAATACACGGAAAGTCATCCCTTTCTTGGAACGGTGATTCCGTGCGTCCTGAAAATTGTCAAACGGAGGAATTAAGGTTTAATCTGGATTCCTTGTTTGGGTTCTAACGCTGAGCCGCCAGAGGGCGCAGAGTACGCAAGAATGGTCCGAAAATAGCGGGTTTTGAGATACAGAGGCGGGATTCACGAGCCGAAAGCAAATGGGCGAGAACTGATCGGTGCAAAAACCGGACGCGACGGGGCGCGTCCCTCCCGATTCGGGCAACGAAGACGTTGCCCCTCCCGTTCTCCGCGTCTCGGCGGCTCTGCGTGAGAATCTCTTGCCCGTCTCGCGTCACAGCGGACGCGATGGGGCGCGTCCCTCCCGATTCGGGCAACGAAGGCGTTGCCCCTCCCGTTCTCCGCGTCTCGGCGGCTCTGCGTGAGAATCTCTTGACCGGCTCGCGTCACAGCGGACGCGACGGGGC
>JAFSTA010000259.1 GCA_017450695.1 Kiritimatiellia bacterium
GTCGCTACGCAAACGTTCGCGACGGGGCGCGACCCTCCCAATTCGGGCAACGGGGACGTCGCCCCTTCCGCTTCTCAGCTGGCGCCAAGCACCCCGTCCGCCTACCGGACGATCAACATGGTACCGCCGGAGGAGAAGACGGCGTAGAGGACGCCGCCCTGCACCAGCGTCCTGATGGTCGAGCTTTGCGACCGCATCGCGGAGGTATGCGTCGGCCGCAACGTCTCCGGAGCGGTCGCCGTTCCGCCGAAAACGAAGAGCGGCAGCATGTCGCCGACGGCGAACGTACCGTCCTCGAAGGCGGAAAGGTCGAGCGTCACGTCCGCCCTCAACGTCACATTGCTGCTGGCGTAGAAGCAGTCCTCCGCGCTCGGAGCGAGGCAATTGGTCACAGTCAGACCTTCACAGGAGACAGAACCGTAACCGGCGAGTTCCCGAAGCGTGACTGCACCGGACGTAACCTCGAAAGCGCTGTTGGTGAGAGTCACTTTGCTGGAGGCGAATCCGTCGCCGGACGAAATGCGCAGGATGCCTTCTTCCACGGTTGTGTCGCCGAGGTAGGTGTTGCTGCCACCCAGCACGAGAATGCCTGCTCCGCGCTTGGTCAGGCCGCCGTCGGTCGTGGCGGGACAGTTCGGGTCGTGCAGAACGGCCGGGTTCAGGGTGTAAGTCCCGCCAGCCGCCAGTTCCTCGGTATTGACGACCAGCCCGTTGGTCGAAGCGTAGAGATAGGTGAAGGCGGCCGCCGGCATGGTCAACGCCGCCGCGGTAAGCCCCAGCGGACGGAACTCTCCTCCGTTCGCGTAGAACCGCGTGGTGGAGCCGGACGACTTGGCGATGACCGCGTTGCAGCGAAGCGTGCCGCCCGCGTTCAGCCGGAGCGTCGTGTCGTTGTTCTTGCCGTAGGCTGTGTAGAGACCGTTGGACACCGTAAACACGCCGCCGTTGATGTCCATGTACCCCTTGGCGGTTTTTTCCTTGTAGGCAAGGTGCGTATGCCCGACCGTCGTGAAACTGCCCCCGTTCAGGGTAAAGCGGCAGGTCTGTTTCGTCCTGTCCGCGACGGCGTCCCTTCCCATGAAGAGATGGGTACCGCACCAGACGGTTCCGCCATTGATCTCGACCCGCGTGTCGGCAAGCTCGTTCCACTTGGCGTTCGTGTACCCGCAGGCAAAGAACGTGGCCACTTTCAGCGTACCGCCGTTCTGGATGTAGGAGAGTACGGCTCGCGGGGACAGTACATTCGACGTGGAGTAGTAGCCAAGATAAAACGCGGCGGCGCTGGTGAACGTCCCGTTGTTCAGGATGTAGGTCGCGTCGCCCTGCGTTCCCGTGGAACCGATCGCGATCTCGTGGCTATCCACATTGACCGTAGGGGCGTTGGCGGGATCGTCCACCTCTCCCTGAATGAAGGTACCGGTGGCCACTGTGATGCCGCGCGTCGTCCCGTACGGTCCGTCGCCGTTGTCCGACATGAAACCGTTCACCAAGTCGAGGTTCCGGTGCGTATTCGGCGCGAAGGTGCCGGTGCCGTGCAGCCGCAAGGTTCCCCCGCCCCGCTTCATGAACGCGGAAGAGCCGGAGAACGGCAGGGAGTTGAGCGTTACGTCCGAGTCGTTCTCGAAGACGGCGGCGCGCGCCGATCCGGCGGCGTAAGTGATTCCGGGCAACTCGACGGCAGGTCCCGTGTAGCGCAAGGTGCCGAGACCGAGCACCAGCTGGCCGGCGTCCCGGACGAACGAGAGGTCGTCCATCACCACGCGGCCGCTTCCGGTCTTGACCACGCCGGCGTAGGCCGGATCCACCTTCAGGTTCACCTGCCCCGCGCCCGTCGCGACATGCGTGTTGACGTTCAGGTTGCCCGGACCGGAGATGCCTCCCATCACGCGCAGCTCGTTGCCCGCCGCCGTGCGGAACAGAGAAGTCTTCGCCAAGGTAATCGGAGCGGCGATGGTGTTGGTGCCGCTCGCGTTCGCCACGGCGGGCGTGGAATCGTCGCTGTCCAGCGTCAGGGCGGAACCGGAAAGCGTATAGCCGTAGGTCGCGGCGCCTCCATTGAGCGTGAGCGTGCCGATCGTGACGGGCGTATCAAGCGTCACACCGACATTGGCCTTTGTCGCGGGCTTGAAGTACGCCTCCACGTCTCTCGCGTTGGGGACAAGAGTAACGTTGTCCCAGTTGTCTGCCACGCTCCAGCTGCCGCCGGAAGTGACGGATGCCCAGGCGTTACCGTGGACAACGCCGGCGCCGTTCTTGGCGGAGACCGTGAGGATGACCGCCTTCATGCCGTCAAACTCGCCGCCGTCGGCAATCACCGCCTGCGCGGCGGAAAGCGTCGCCAGCTCCGCGTCGGCGGCGGTCAGCCCGAAGAGCGTCAGATCGACATCCGCGCAGGAGGCGTTATACACGAGCGCGGTATAGACGCCCGCGACCAGCCTCGGCTGGAAGTCGTGCGCCTCCTGGACCGTCGTGAACGTGACGGGCGAGAGGATCTGGAGGTCGTTCGTCACGACGAAGCCGAGGAACTTCCCTCCGGCGAGCTGCTCGATCGTCACGGGGTCGGTCGCGCCGGCCGCGCCGAGCGTCAGGTCACAGACCATGTTCGTGCCCGCGTAATCGTGCAGGATGCAGCCCGGCGCGACGGAGACGGGGAACGGCGCGACATGCCGATAAACGAAGCAGACGCGCGCGCCGTCCGTCGCGCGGATCCCGCCGTTGAACGTGCCATCGGCGAGTCCGGTCGAGAGCGCGACCGATCCCCTGCCCCGGACGGTGATGCCGCCGTCCGCCCCCGCGCAGCCGGGGTCATGGTAGAACGCCTGCTGGGTGACCAGCCAGTTGTCGCGCACCTCCTGCTCCGCGTGCTGCGAGAGATCGATATTCAGTCCGCCCGCGCCGATGTACGCGCGGTTCAGGTAACGGATGTACGTGTAGCCGGAGGCGGGGAGGACGCTCTCGAAGGTGCCGCCGTTGAAGGTGGCGACCAGAGGCCGCGCGATGTTGTTTCCGCTAATGGCTTTCGCGCGGAGGACGCCGTTCCCGGCGAGCAGGAAGGTGTTGGTGTCGCGGGTGTTGTTGTAGGCGGGATAGAAGTCGCCGCCGACCTCCACGCGCCCGTTGCCGCGGATGGAGACGTCCACCCCGATCGCGCTGGCGTTGTTGCCGCAGATGAAGTTGTTGCTGACGACCATTAGGCCGCCGTCCACGTCGATCAACGCGCGATAGGTATGCGCCTTGGTGACGGCGGACTGTCCGGCGTTCACCGCGTCGCGCACGATGTTCGTGCCGCCGTGGAGGAGATACCTCGGACTGGCCGTCTGCTGGTTGGCGCTGTTGCACTGGCCGAGCCGGAAAACCGTACAGCTCAGGAAGCCCCCGTTCTGTTCGATCGTCGGCGTCAGGTTCAAGTCGGGATTGCCCGCGTAGTTGCCGCAGTAGTAGCCGATGTAGAGGTACGAGTTGATGTAGAGCGTACCGTTGTTGATACGGAGCGAGCCGGCGGTCTGATCCGGCAGACCGGTGCGGCGGGACTGCGACCCGACGCTGAAGTCCACAGGCGCATAGATAGACGGTGCGTCGGAGGAATCGCCGACGGTGCCGATCTCCGTCCATCCTTCGTCCAGGTTGACGGCACGGGCGCCGCTGGAAGGCCCGTCGCCGTACTCCGTCACGCCGTTATAGTCGCCGGCGTCCTGCGTATCCGACGGCAGGGTGAGCGTGGCGCCGACGGGCGGCTTGAGCTTGAGCGTTCCCGGTCCCGTCTTCGTGAGGCTTCCAACGACCGCGTTCACCTCCCCGATCGTGAGCGTGGTGTTCTCATTGGTGATGTTGAGCACAGAGGAACGGTTTTCGGAGGACTCGATCGTGATGCCGGGGATCGTGGCGTCCCCACCGGTGTAGGCGAGCGAACCGAACTTGATCGTGATGTTCGAGACGCTGTTCGCGAAGGAGAGATCGGAGGCGTAGGTCATGCCGTTTCCGACAACGAGGTTGCCGCCGTTGGCGAACCCCGTCAGCGCACCGAGTTCCACCGGCCCGTGCTTGTTGGATGGGTAGCCGGGATTGGTGTAGATCGTGCGCGCGGCGGCGATTTGTTCCGCCGTCGCGGTCAGGGTCGAGGCCGTGTCGGTGTTGTTGAGGGTGAGCGGGTCGCCGGAGGCGGCGGGAACGGAACCTGCGGGCGTGACGGTGACGCGCAGACACGCGCGGTCTCCGGAGAGGTCGGCGAAACAGGTGTAGGTCACTTCGTCAGGCTTGAGCGGGAAAGAGGCTAGGCCGGCGAGCCGGACGAGTTCGGACAGGTATTCCTTCCCCGCGGTGATGAACGTGTAGGTGCCGGGCGTGGCGAGGGCGTTGGTCACGCCCTGCGCCTCGAAGAGGTGGAACTTCGGCGTCGAGGTACGGTTTCCGACGTGCAGCGCACCCGTCACGTTCAGGCTCGCGTTCGGTCCGAATCCGAGGAACGGGGAGTCGGTGCTGGCATCGCGCCCGAAGGTGAACGAGCCGACCGTCTGCGTGATGCCGTTGGTGATGATCAGTCCGCCGTTGCTGGTGTAGATGGAGAGCGCCGTCCCGGAAGGCAGACTCCCGTTCTTGCCGAGATAGACACGGGTGAAGGAGATCTCCGTCGGTCCGCAGTAGGTGTTCGCCGCGTTCATGCGAAGAGGGGGCATCGCGCTCTCGCCCTGCGTGATGTGGAGGCCGCCGTCCGTCCCGCTGTCGTCCAGCGGCTCAATCCCCTTCTCCCAGATGACGGGATAAGCCTCGGATCCGTTGTTGAAAAAGGTGGTCATCCCGCCGGGGCCTACCTTGACGCTCGTCATTGAACTGGGGAAGTGCGGGGTCTCATTGTTGTTGTTCCGGTGTCGCCAGACGCCGCCATCGACAATGAAATGCAACTTGCCTTTGGCGGTGTTGGTAAAGTTCCGCATCTCGATCGTGGCTCCGTCCGCCAGTCGGAAGGTCGTACACGAACCGCCGTTCTTCGAGTCGTTGACAAAATTCTGAATCCGGCACCAGGTACCGGCTCCCGTCATCTCAAAGTAGTTCGTCGTCGTGGTGTCGGAGGAATTATAGCAGGTATAGAGGTGTCCGTTCAACGAGTCGAGGTAGCCACCGTTGCTGACCTTGACGGTACAGTTCGCCCCCTTGCTGTAGGACATGTGGAAGCCTTTGCAGGCGAGTTTCGATCCCGCACCGTCGATTTCCAGATAGGGCGCATTCCACTGGGTCGCGCCACTGTACCACTGGACGCCCATGTAAAACGTGTACGATCCCGACTCGGAAGTCCCGCAGCGTAGGATACCGCCGTTGCGGATCAGGATGGAGGGACGCAGACGTTCCGTCGAATTGTTCTTCGTCCCGTTGGAGGAACCCAAGTTGATCCGCCCGGACGAGCGTGTGATACCGTTGCTGATAATCAGCGTCCCCGTCGTCTCCGTCCCGGTCAACGTCGTTCCCTGGCCGATGGCGAGGTTGACGTCCGCCCCGCCGATGACGTTGATGTTCGTTGCGTCGGAAGAGTTGACCACAACCGTCCCGTCCGCAATCGTGAACGGTCCGTACCCCTTGGTCGGCGCACGGTCGGGAGAGGGATCCATGATCTCTTTATAGATTCCCTCGCCAAGCACTGTCGTACCGCCTCCCAACTTGAAATTCTCCGTCAGGGTCAGTGTCCCTTTACCCGTCTTGATGAAAGCGCCGCTGGGCTGCCACACGTTGCCCGACACCGTCAGGTCGTTGTCGATCTGCCAGACGACAGCGGCGGTATCGCTCGCCGGGCTGTTGGTGATCGGACGAGTCCATACCCCCCCCTGTACACCGGCATACCGGAGTGTGCCGCCTGTCTGGATGAACGGGCCGTAAGCGCCGAGTTCACCCTGTCCACCCTCACGTGCGGGCGAAGTGACGACGAGCGTACCCGACCCGAGTGTGGTCGTGCCGGAAAAGGAACTGTAGGGACGCGGCAGCACCACGCCGCCGGTCGATCCTGGGTTGATGGAGAGATCGGTCTCACCGGTAAACACGCGCTGCAGCCGGTTGGTCGTACCGGCCGCAGTGTCGATCGTGACGGTCTCCGCCGTCGCACCAAACGACAGCAACGCCACGGCCAACGGCAGGTTCTGGGCAAACGCCCGTAAGGAAAGGATACGGATCTGCTTCATAACTTCACTCCATCGATTTCGGTTCACAAAATACAAAGCAGTAGAATAACGGTTTTTAGTTCCGCTGTCAAACGTAGAATTTTCGCCTGTAGAATTTTCGCCATGCGGCGGCAGACGGATGTTTGGGTGGTTAGGTGGTTCGGTGGTTAAGTGGTTCGGTGGTTAGCCCGTGCCCGCATTCACGCGGAGTAAGGGACGCGCTTCGTCGCGTCCGCTTGGCGCCTGGACGCCCGACACTCGACACCCGACATCCGACACCCGACATCCGATATGCGAGCCGAAACGGTCGCGACGGGGCGCGACCCAGTTCGGGCAACGGGGACGTCGCCCCTCCCGTTCTCCGCGGCTCCGCGCCTCCGCGTGAGCAAACTGACCCGGTTCCACGGCGGGGCGCCGTCGCTACGCAAACGGCCGCGATCCATCCTACGCAAGGCTACGGAGGACAGGCTAGCGTGCCCCTCCCACTCTCCGCGTCTCCGCGCCTCCGCGTGAGAGCAAACTGACCCGGTTCGACGGCGGGGTGCCGTCGCTACGCAAACGGTCGCGACGGGGCGCGCCCCTCCCAATTCCCCGCTTCTCAGCTGGCGCGAAGTATCCCTTCCTTAGGGGCACAGCCCCATTTGGGCCGCAAGGCCACTGAGGCGGCAAAGCCGCCACCTATCTGTTTCCTCTTCCGCGCTGGCGCGAAACGCCCGCCTACCGCGCACCTTCGCAGATCATCCGGACAAGGGCGTAGTAATCCGGACGCCAGGTCCGGTGCTTCGCATTGTTCGCCGACTTGTGGGCGATTACCATGTCGAGTCCGGGAATGACCGTGATGTACTGTCCCCACATCCCCTGCGCGGAGTAGGCGCCCTTCCCGCCCGGCACGTCCGTGCCGAACGGCTCGACCCACCACATGTACCCGTAACCGCCGAGCGCCTTGCGCTTGTTGTCCTTCTCGAACTTGGTGATCATCCGCGTCGATTCCTCCACCCACGTTTCGGGAATGAGCTGCCGACCGTTCCACTTGCCCTTGCGGAGCATCAGTTCTCCCAGCCGCGCCATGTCGCGCGTGGAGAACCAGAAATGATACGCCAAGTGGATGGATTTCTGGGCGTCCCCCGTTTTCTTGTGCGTGGCGAGATTCCAGTCCTGCAGCATCAGCGGCTTCGCGAAATCACGGTCGAACGCCTGGAAGATGTCCTGCTTCGTCTTCTTCTCGAAAACCGTCCCGGCGACGTTGAAATCCCAGTTGTTGTAAACCCACTCCGTGCCGGGTTTCGTCTTGCCGCGCTCCAGCACCTCCCCTTCCGGAATGCCGCCGGGATTGGAAGCGTCGTGATAGACGCCCGAACGCGCGGAGATCAAGTCCCGCACCGTGGCCGTGGTCTCGATCGGCAACAGCCCCCCGACATCGGTGATTCCCAGTTCCCCGACCGTCTGATTCAGGTCGATTTCCCCGTTCGCCACGTACTTGCCGTAGAGCATATCCAGAATGCTCTTCCGGCAGGAGGCGATGTACGAAACCTGCTTCACGTCGCCGAAGGTGTAGGCGACCTTCCCGTGGATGACGATCATCATCCCGGTTGTCCCCATGTTCCGCTCCTTGATGAATCCCGGAATGGAGGCGAAGGTGCCGGGCTTGATGCCGGTCTGGTCTTCCGGGATGGTTCCCCACTCCGCCCCGTATGTGGCGGGAGCCTGAGCGGCAACTTGTTTCGCATCCCCCTGAACCACTGATTCACCATCCGCTAACAATGCGGCGCACAGGCACGTCGCGCAACCGATCACTTTCTTCATGCTTTCCGTCCTTTCCTCTCGCGTTGTTCACCGGGGGCAAGTCCACCGGACAACTCACTCTCCGGAACACAGTGCCGCCAGTATAGCACACTCCGCCCCGCCGAACAAGAACGAACGGCGATGCCCGACAGCCGGGGGCGCATCTCTGTCATTCAACAAGAGCCTGTGGTGCGCAAACACGGAAATTTTCGTGTCATGGTCCCACGCAAAGTTCGCAAAGTCCGCGAAGTTGCCGATGATCCTAAATTCCGCTGTTGGACATTTTGAAAAACCACGGAACACACGGAATACACGGAATACACGGAAAAATCATCCGTTTCTTGGAACGGCGTTTCCATGAGTTCCGTGAATTCCGTGGAAAATCATGGCGCTTTGGAATTTTCAGACTTTCACCAGTTGGGCGAATCCGTTTTCTGTCGTCACGTGTGTGCGGGGGGATCGAAAAACCTCTGTTTTCGGCACTTTCTCCGCGAACCCTGCGCCCGCAGCGGCTCTGCGTGAGAACCCAAGCGAGGGAAGCTAGGGGAATCCAGGTCACGAGATCCGCGTCAGCGGCAACCTGCGGCGGACATCATCGGCAGCATTGCTTCCCATGCCTCCTTGGCGTAGAAGCGATGCCCTTCGCCCCCAACCACCAGACGGCAACGGTCTGCCGCACCCACGGCGGCGTAGATCTTCTCCAGCCTGCCATACGCCTCCCTCACACTGGCGAGCGGAATGATCGTATCATCTTTTCCGGCGACCACGACAAGCGGACGCGGCGCGAAACACGCCATCACGTCATCCCTGCCGTTCCCGCGCGTATAGGCGAGGTGCAGATCGCGCGGCGGACGCCGAACATGCGAGTCTTGTCACGGCGTGTCGAACTCCGTGTTCTCGAACCGGAATCCCTCGGCGTGCTGAATCACGAAACCGAGTTCCGGGCGCCGGTTGCCGACCGCCGGACCGTGGTGCTTCCAGTCTTCCGGAAGCGCTTCCTCCGGCACCTTGCGGAACGAGCAACCGCTGAACGTGAAGTTGCGGAGCGGACAGTCGGACCGCCCGGAGAGATACGGCAGCTCAAGCCCCGTCGCGTGTACGTTCCGGAAAAGGATGTCGCGGATCGCCTTCACGCGCGTACCCATCTCCTCCGGCGCAATCGACGCGGAGATCGGGCGCCCGTAGATGCCGCTCATTCGGATGTCGGAGAAGGTGATGCCCTCGATGAGCGTGTCCTCGCGCCCGAAGTCCGTCCAGCCGGGGGCGTCCTTCTTCTTGGGAAGCGTGATGCCGATGCCGGTGGTCGTGTCGTGCATGACGATGTTCGAGAACGAGCAGTCGCGGATCACGCCGTCGTTCGTCCACCCGAGGCGGATCCCGCACGACCACGAGCGCAGCACGCAGTTGGCGACGACCACGCGCTCGCACGGCCTGTCCTCGTGGAGCGAGCGGCTGTTGGCGCGCACGATAATCGAGTCGTCGCCCGTCTCGATGATGCAGTCGGAGACGGTCACGTCGCGCGAGCAGTTGATGTGGATGCCGTCGTTGTTCGGGTAGCGCACGTTGGCGAGGATCTTGAGGTCGCGTATCTGGACACGGTCGCAGTCGTGGATCCAGTAGCTCCATCCGGCCGGCTGGTTGACCATCGTCACGTCTTTGAGGACCACGTCCTTGCAACCGGCGAAGAAGAGGACGCGCGGCAGGCTCTCCTGCTTCGGGAGTTTCCGCACGTATTTCCAGCCTGTCCACTTGTCGCCTTCCTTCTCCTTGATGTGGCACTCGCCGTTGCAGTCGATCGTGCCGCCGCCCGTGATGGCGATGTTGTCCGCCTCCTCCGCGAAAATGAAGGACGCGCTGCGGCCGCGCGGAAGGTTCTCGTTGACGACGTGCTTGAGATCCGGCCAGTCCTGGAAATCCTCAATGTCCGGCGAGGCGAGCAGCTTCGCCGTCCGATCCAGGTGAAGCTCCACCCCGCTCCTGAGCCGTATCGGAGCGGAAAGGAACGTGCCGTCCGCCAACACCACCCTTCCGCCACCCGCCTTGCCGCAGGCGTCGATCGCGGCCTGCAAGGCGACCGTGTCCTTTGTCGTCCCGTCCCCCTTCGCACCGTACTCGCGCACGGGGAAATCGGCTGCGGACAGCGCGAAGGCAGTCCCCAGCACAATCATCATCACATTCCCACTTCTCCGGATCATCTTCGTTTCTCCTTTACGCTTCAGGTACCCAATTTCGCCTGAATAAAGAGAAATTGTATCATATTTGGATGTTGGCATCAAGCCCGCCAAAAATCATTCGGGCACCCGGGGCGCACAAAATCAAGGCGACACTGTGCGCCACGCGGGTGCAGCGCTTCCACCTCGTCACCTGAAAGCAATTTCCGTCCCGCCGAACCGGTCGCGATCCATCCTACGCAAGGCTACGGAGGACAGGCTAGCACGACACTCCCGCTCTCCGCGACTCCGCGCCTCCGCGTGAGCAAACTTACCCGGTTCGACGGCGCGACGGCGGGGCGCCGTCGCTACGCAAACGGTCGCGACGGAGCGCGACCCTCCCGAATCCAGTTTCGGGCCGATTTGCGTTCCGGCGGGAAACGCGCTTGTCGCGTCCGCTTGGCGCCTGAACACCCGACACTCGACACCCGACATCCGATATGCGAGCCGAAACGGTCGCGACGGAGCGCGACCCTCCCAATTCGGGCAACGAGGACGTCGCCCCTCCCACTTCTCAGCTTCTCAGCTTCTCAGCTTCTCAGCTGGCGCGAAGTATCTCTTCATTAGGCGGCGCAGCCGCCACTTATCTTAACCTTGAACTGAAAGGTGCGCCAGAAGCTAACGTGTCGCACGGCGTTTCATTTCCTGCAGGCCGAGGAGGAGCGCGTTGGTGTCGTTCTTGATCGCCATGAACTGGGCGCCGCGACGCTTCCAGATGTCGAACTGGCTTTCGGTATAGACGCCGAGGAGGACGCCGGACTCGCGCACCTTGCGGCACGATTCTTCGAAGACGGCTTCGACCTCCGGGGCGTCCCAGCGTCCCTCCAGCCCCATCGACGCGCTGAGGTCGTAGGGACCGATGAGGATCGCGCCGATACCCGGAACCCGAAGGATCTCGTCGAGGTTGCGCACGGCCTCGATGTGTTCCAGCTGGATGATGACCAGAGGCTCTTCCTTCGAGGCCTGCCAGTAGGTGTCGAAGTCGCCCGCGCCGTAGGCGAGGCCGCGCCGGAAGCCGCACCCGCGATTTCCGGTCGGCGGGTAACGGCAAGCCGCGACCGCGCGTCTCGCGTCGTCGGCGTTCATCACCATCGGGACGATCACCCCCGCCGGGGCGAAGTCGATGATCTTCTTGATCTCCGTATGGTCACAGCTCGGTACGCGGTAGAGGCTGGCGCACTCCGTGCCGCGCACGGCCATCAAATGGGTCATCGCGCTGAAACGGTCCATCTCGCCGTGTTCGCCGTCGATCCACACGAAATCGAATCCGGCGGCGCAGACCAGTTCCGTGACCGCCGGATCGGCAAAGGTGACGACCACGCCGAGCGGCATCTCGCCTCCCCGCGCCTTCGCGAGAAACTTCTCCAGATTGTTGATCTTCATTTTTTACCCTTCAGAAAGGCGTTCACGTTACGATAACGGATACCGCCTCCGATGTCCGTATCGACGCCTCGATAAAGAACCGTGCGCTCCGTAACGTCCCCGAATCGTTCCTGGACGAGCCGGAGCTTTTCCTTGTCGGCAAGATGGCGGAACTGCTGTTCGGCAATCTCGCCGGAATGCTTGATCTCGAAAAGCCGACATGTGCGGTTGGCATTGTCGCGGATGACCATGTCGAATTCACCGACGTCAAATTGCAGCTTGAACACGCCGAATCCCTCAAACGGGTTCGGCGAAACCGGAAATGCGAGACGTGTCTCGATCAGGACGATATCCTCCAGCATCCGTCCCTTGACGTCGTCGAGAATGCAATCGACGAGAGCCTTCGCCTTCGTTCCGGCAAGCCGGTTGAATCCGGCATCGCCCCCGAGCGCAAAAACGAGCGCCTGCGCCTGCGCATATCGCAACCCTGGCTGCACGAACGCGTCTCGCGAAATGGGAGGCCCCGCAATCGTCCGCAACTCCACCGGCACGAGCAGGTCAAGCGCGCAAAGATACTCCCGAATCTCCCGGACATGCGATTCGGTCAATGCGACCGAACCGCGTTCCCTGTCTCTGATGTCAAGGATGTCCTTCAGCCGCGCCGTGACGGCATCGACATCTACCGAAGCATACACGTCGAGCGACCGGGCGGGATCAGGCGATCTCATGAGCAGGTCGGCGGCAGATCCAAGGTCATGCGACTTGAACCGACGCGTCAAGACATCCAGAACAAACCTGTGGTTGATGTCTTCCACCACCCGGTTGATCGCATCCGTAAGCTCGCCCGCGTCATAAAGCTCTTTCAGGTGGCGGAAATGTCCCCCGGACTCCAACCCTTTCAGGGAATGCTGGATGTTCCGCGCGATCGCGGTGTCGATGTAGAACCGTGTCGTCTCGTCGTCACGGAAGGAGGCCTCTTCGCGGCGGGCGTCGGGATGCCCGAAGCGCCGATCGCCGATCTGGAAGGTTCCTCCGAACTCGATGTATTCGTCGATGTCATCCGTGCCCAGAAGCCGCGCATGCTCGTGAAATGGGATGAACGTGGTGTGGAGCAGTTCCGCGCGGTCGTACAGTTCCTCGCGCGAGGCAAGCCAGAAGCCGAGCGAGTCCGTGCCAGACAGCACGATCTTCATGCCGACTGCGGCATGGACATCCGAAAAGAGCGAGGCGCTGTCGATGAAATTTCCGAGCAGCGTGACCTCATCTATGTACACCAGATCGATTCCGTTCGCGTGAAGCCTCTTGACATCCCGGTTCAGGGCGGCCAGCGTATCGCCAGTTCCGACCTTGACGTATGCGGCATGCCCTTGAAGTTCGTCCGGGAGAGAAAGAATCGACTGCCGGATCATCGTCGTCTTGCCCGTCCGCCGTAACCCGTAGATGACGAATACCCTGGATGTGCGCGGTCCCGTGATGTACGCCTCCATACGGGGAAACGCATCGCGCGGAAGGAACCCCCTCGCCTCCTCGGCGAACTCCAAAAGCGACTTCCCGGTACAGACATTCGTTTCGTAAACGTCGCCTGGATTCACCCTTTCGGGCGAAAGGGGATTCTCGGCACCTGCTTTCCCGCGCATCCGCGCCAGCTGACGTCTCACCGCCGCCACTTCCGTCGCGCGCAGGTATTTGCTGCGGTAGCGCCCATGCTCCTTCCATTGAAGATAGTACCGAACCGTTCCGCGAATCGTTTTCGCGGAAACGCTTCCTCCATGCGAAAGAACAAGTTCCTTCGCCCATTCCTCAATTTCTGCTGGTGTCCTTTTTTCCGTCATGGTTGTTTCTTTCGCAAAAGCAACCATATTATAAACCATAATAAACCATCCCGTCAACGGGCAATGTCCACGGATCGGCAAAGGTGACGACCACGCCGAGCGGCATCTCGCCACGGCGGATTTTTTCCAAAAAAGGTTCCAGGTTGTTAAGTTTCATTTCACTTCACCGGTTTGGGTGCGTTTTTGCGGACGATCCGATGGAGGCGGCTGCCGGGAGAAACGATCTTCCCGGCGCGGATGTCCGCCTCCGTGAAGACATCGAGAATGATCTCGCCGATGGCTCGCCGATCGAAATCGTGTACGGAATAAATCCGCCCGTCCGCGCCTTGCGAGACGTCGGGATACGAGGGTTTCGGACGGATGTCAAGCGGCAGCTTGTACGGGAAGGTCTCCCCGTCATCCTCGGAGAGGTAGGCGATGATGTCGCGGCGGTCGGTCTGCACGTCGAGCGGTCCGTTCTTCACGAGCAGGACGTTCCCCGAACGGAGTCTGCCGAAAAAGAAACGCGCCGGCGGGTTTTTGATTTTGCTCGGCACGACGGCGGACCAGGTTCGCCCGCCGTCTTTTGACGCGCATTCGCCCATGCCGTATTTCGTGCGCAGGAGCATCCGGAACGTGCCGTCACGCCGCTCGATCGCCATGTGTTCGTCGCAGGTGCGCACCTCCGTCGGAACCGGCGCCGTGCTGAAGTAGCTCCAGGTGGTGCCCCGATCCAAGGAGCGGTACACGTTCGCGCCGATATGCGGGGTGTCGGTGTGATACCATTCGGGCAAGCGCGGGAGTTTTTTCAACCGGTCCCAAAGCCAGCCCTGCGTGTCGTCCTGCCACTGCTCCACCAAGAGCCAACGTTCGCCGTTGGAGAGGACGAGCGGCTTGTTCTTCATCACGCCGTCGCAGAGGCGGCGGGGAGCGGACCACGCCGCGTTCTCCTCCCCCGGGTTGTCGCAGACGGTTGCCCAGAGGCCGCCTCGCCCGTCCCAGAACTCGTACA
>JAFSTA010000260.1 GCA_017450695.1 Kiritimatiellia bacterium
CGGACGGTTAAAATCGTGCACCGCCCAAGCGTGCTTCGCGTCCGGCGTGTCACCGTACAACCCGAAAATCCCACGTTCAGCCACCATCAGCTGAGAAGCGGCACCCCCAAAAAGAACCAGATAGAGAAGTGTTTTCATGTCGAATAGTATAGCAAGCTAGAACACGGAGTTCAATCCCTAATCGCGTGAACGCGGGCGCGAGAGGGGTAAGCCTGTTTAGGCTAGGGAGATTCTAGAAGCTCTAGGGGTTCTAGAGGGACTAGAGATTCTAGACGGTGCAGTGCGGGCTAACCGCCCCCCCCCGCCAACAGCTACCAGCTACCCGCCAACACCCACCAGCTACCAGCTCGTCTATAACTTCAACCTCCAGCGTGTAGTATAGCAAGTGAGGTAGTTACAAAAAACCGATGTAGCAAGGGCGTCCTCGCCCTTGTGGCAAGGCCGAGGCGGCCTTGCTACATCGCATATACATGGTTTTGCAATTACCGCAAGTTATCTGAATCGAATCACTCGCGCAAAGCGTGCGCGGCGGGGTAACCACCCAACCAGTTGGCAGCCACAGGCTAACACCTACCCGCTAACACCTACCAGCCAGGTCGCTCACTCGGCGAGATTGATCTTGAAGGTCCAGGCGTATTCGCAGGGCATGTTACCGGGATTGACGGAAGGTGGTGTGATGGTGATCGTGCCGTCGTCCGTCTGTTCGTATCGAACGGGCAGGGTAGAACCGAGAAGTGAGACGCCCTTTCCCTTACCCGCGTTCGGAATACGAAGAGGCGCTTGCGGCCATGCACAGCAAATCACGTAGAGCGCGTTCGGCTTCCGCGTATAATACACATGAGAGGCGCGCATCTCTTTCGCACCGGGATGCTTTTCCCATTGCGTGGTTTCGTAGATCGCCTCGCCGTTCACGGCAAGCCAGCTTCCCATCTGCAACAGACGTTCCTGCATGATAACGGGAATCAACCCGTTCGCCTGCGGCCCGATGTTCAACAACAGGTTGCCTCCGCGAGCGACCTTCTCCACCAGCATCTCCACGCACTGAGCCGCTGTCATGTAATCGTGTGGTTCCTCGAATTGATTGAACCCGAAAGAACCGCCGATGCCGCGGCACTCTTCCCACGGATGGGAGAACCGGGTTCCTTTCGTATCGCCGTCCATCTGGTCATACTCGGTGGTGTAGTGGTCGCCACACTTTCCGCGAATCCCCTTCCCCCAGCGGTCGTTCGTCACAACAGAATCCTTCACGGGAGACTCGTTGTACAGCCAGGTGAGGAAATCGATGGAGTGCAGCTTGTCATAGGTGAAATCCCACTCGCCGTCCGTCCAGACGATATCGGGACGGTAGTTGAGCACGAGTTCTTTCAGCTGTGGAATATTCACCTCCTGCACATACCTTTCAATCGTTTCTTTCGTGTACAGCGGGTTGTTCCACTCCAGCAGGGAGTAGTAATAGCCCATGCGCAACCCGGCGTCCTTGACGGCCTTCGTGAGATCGCCCAGCAGGTCACGGTGCGGTCCCAGCGCAACGGCGTTCCAGCGCGGATTCGTCTTGCTCGGCCAAAGCGAGAATCCCTCATGGTGCTTCGAGGTCAGCACGACATACTTCGCACCGGACTTCTTCAAGACGGACGCCCATTTCACGGGATCAAAATACTCGCAGGTGAACTCCGTCGCGAAATCCTGGTAGGACTTGCCGGGGTAATACTTCTTGTGGTGTTCCACAAAATCCTTGTTCTGGTGGCGCAGGCGGTTCCAGTAATGCTCCGAGTATTTGTTGTAGATGCCGTCGCCTCCGGTCGGCGCGTAGGCCGGAACCGCGTAGATGCCCCAATGGATAAAGATACCAAACTTCGCATCCTTCCACCACTGGGGACAGGGACGGGAATTCAGAGACTCCCAAGAGGGCTGATAATCTGCGACCGCGCAACAGGCGGCCAACGCACAAACGACAAACAACGCTTTTCTCATTCTTTTCCCTCCGTGTAGCCTCGTTCCTCTCTACGCCGACCACGGTAGTGGCGACGGTGTGACCGTCTGCGGCGAGAACTCCGAGGACGAGAGACCTCGCTGCCCATCTCTCCTTCAGACTCCTGCTCCAGGGACTCCTCCTCTTCGACATCCTCCCGACGGTGACGCGAATCTTCTACCTGCCCCACTTCCGCATCGTGAAACGCCTGCCATTCGTCCAGTAAGTCGCATGAGTGTCCCTCAACAGCGTAAACCGCACGGGCGAGAGCCATCAGGTTTGGAAAATCGCGACTGCACACGGAGAACCTCGACCCCAAAACGAAACTCGGACGTTCACGGAGACGCGGCAAAATGAAGAGACAGTTCAACGCACCGATGACGGTACCACGGGGGATCGCGACATGCGACAAGACTTCCCGCTCGAAGTTTTGGAGAAAACGCCAACGCCCCCCCCTGCCCCGATGTTCCTCACGCGCCGACAAGGTGGAGCACTGCTGGATCTCGCTGTGGAAAACGGGATAGAGAAGAATCGCTAAACGGGCCGCGTTCTGGACCTCGTCATTGTCGGGGAGACTGTCGAATGCCTGCAGGTAGTCCCACTGCGGGGACGTGTCGCCCCCCGTCTGATCGACATACGAACTGATCTTGGGGAAAAGAGTCTGCAACAACTTCGTCTCCCACAAAAGCCGAAATGACTTGGCTGAGGAGGAAAAGGAAAAGAGACGGAAAATCTCCTCGCTCACGCGCGGCGGCGCAGCCATCAAGATGTCATCATGATATTTGGCAATTGCGCGGCGCGCGGCGCGGTCGATCGTGAAATCCAGACGGGCGGCAAACTTGACGGCGCGCATCATACGCACGGGATCTTCGCGGAAACGGATTTCCGGATCACCGATCGAACGGATGACGCGCTTCTGCAAATCCTTCAGCCCTCCCACGTAGTCGATGACCGAAAAGTCCGCGATGTTGTAGAACAACCCGTTTACAGTGAAATCACGGCGTTGCGCATCCTCCTCCGGCGTCCCGAACGTGTTGTCATCCATCAGCATCGGGCCTTCGGTCTCCGGCGCGATTTCCGTTCCCGGCACGGCCTGCACCGCTTGCGGAGGCGCCTTGCGGAAGGTACTCGTCTCAATGATCTTTTTCCCGCCGTCATAGACGATGTGCGCCAGCCGGAAACGTTTCCCGATCAGAAAACAATTCCGGAACATCTTTCGGATCTCATTGGGACGAGCGTTGGTTCCGACATCGAAATCCTTCGGCTTCCGTCCCAGCAGGAGATCGCGAACGCCACCGCCGACCAGATACGCCTCATACCCGTTGTCGTGAAGACGGTAGAGTACCCGTAACGCATCGTAGTCGATATCCTTCCTTGAAATACAATGATCCGGACGAGCCAGAACGACAGGACGGGGATTTCGGAATAGTGAAAACATGGCTTCCTTATTTGGACGATTTCTTCACCTTGTGGGGACCGCTGATCGGGGTCAACTTCTTCTGCGCTTCCGATGAGGTTTTGCTCTGTCCCCAATTCTGTCCATGCGTAAAGCTCTTGGTCTGCGATCCCGCTTTCACCTTCACCTCGTTCGCATCCCCGATCTCCTGTATCTTCACATCGGAGATATAGAGATAGCCATTGTTGCATTTATCGACGCCGATCGCATCCATCGCCAAAATCTTGAGCATCAGCCATTCGCAGTTCTCCAGATGGTGCTGCTGTTGTTCCGTCCGATTCGGATCGGGAATAACCCGTTCCGCGCGCGTCCACTGTTTCTGGACATGGGAGAACGGCCCCGTCTCGTTCGGCCCGCCGTTGTCAAAATAGATCGGCTGGAAACGAACGTCCTCCCGCAAATCCAAGAAGGCGGGATTGTCGCTCTTCACCGCCTTCGGATGCCACCGGTAGGCGATCGGATAAATGCGGCAGCTCGGTCCAGGACCGCCCTTGACACCGATAGACCGCGCAGAGAGGGAGATCTTGTAGGACTTGTTCGGATTGTACCGAATCGGCGCGGTATAGACTTGCACGCCCTGGTTGATGCAGACCTCGTGGATGCTCGCATCCAACTGCAGCACATGCTTCCGCGTCGATACCTTGTCGGGGACCACGGACACGTAGGTGTGGTTCTTCATGTAGTGCTTATTATGGTCGAAGACATAGATCCAATGGTTCAGCGGATCCTGCGGATCGTCAAAATTCCCGTTCTTCAACAGGTTCGGCGGCTCCATTCCCCTCCGCATCTGTGCATTCACAGAAAGAACGCATCCGACAACCAAAAACAGCGAAACCAGCAGCAAACATTTCTTCATAACCTCATACCTCCCTTACGCCGATCATTTTCCCATCTGTTCGACAGCCTTCTTGAAGCCTGACGCAGAGCGCACGATCACCGATTCATCGACCGTGCTGAAACTCAGGCGGATGTGGCCCTTGAACCCGAACCCGGATCCGGGAACCGCCAGCACATTGTACTGCAAGAGCGCATCCACGAACTTGAGGTCGTCCCCTCCCGGAACCTCCGGGAAAAAGTAGAACGTACCCTTCGGCATGGCGAAGCGGATTCCCGCATCCGCCAACACCTTCGCCAGCGCGTCGCGCCGCCGGGTATAAACACTCTTGTCAACCTCCTCGTCAATCAACTCCATCGCGATCCGCTGCCCGATCACCGGCGCGTTCACGAACCCCAGTGTGCGGTTCGTCAAAATCACGGCATTGGTCAACAGCTGCGCATCCGGCAACGCGGGATTGATGCAGACGAATCCCACGCGCTCCCCCGCCAGCGACAGGTTCTTCGAGAACGATCCCAGCAAAATCGCGAACTTGGTCAGCGGCAGAACCGGCGGCACCTCCACGCCGTCATAGGTGAGGAAACGGTACGGTTCATCGCTGAGCAGATAGACGGGGCGTTCGCGGTTCTCGTTCACGCGCTCGACCATCTCCGCGAGACGGTTCATCGTCTCCTGCGAATACACGCACCCGGTGGGATTGTTCGGCGTGTTGATGAGGATGACGCGCGTCTTCTCCGTAATCGCCCGTTCCATCGCCTCGATGTCCGGCTGGAACTCCAGCGGCTTCGCGGAAACCGGCTTGAGCACGCCACCGAAGTGCCCGCAGTAGGAACCGTACTCCACGAAGTACGGGGCGGGGCAGATCAACTCGTCGCCCGGCTCCAGTACGGCGCGGAAGAACGAGGTGATCGCACCGGCCGCGCCCACCGTACAGACGATGTTCGAGGCCGGCACCTCCACCCGTTGCTGCCTGGAGAGGTATTTCGCCAGCGTTTCCCGAAAAGCCGGCAGCCCCGCATTCGGGCAGTATCCCAGACCGAGCGGCTGGGAGACCGTTTCCGACAGACGGCACATGACCTCGCGGATTTTCGCGGGCGGCGCGATGTCCGGATTCCCCAGGCTGAAATCATACACGTTTTCCGCACCGAACTGCTTTTTCAGTTCGATCCCCTTCTCAAACATCTTGCGGATCCACGACGATCCCGCCATCTGTCGCTGAATTGAATCAGAAATCACTTTCATTCCGTTACCCTTTTCGTGTTCAGCAGGCTTGCCACCATGCCGTTTTCCTTGAGGATTTTTGATCCGCGCGTAATCTTGCACAGGCTGATTTTCAAATCCTGCGCGATCTTCCGCTGGGACTCCCCCGCCACCAACCGTTTCAACAAAGTCCAACGCATCCCGATGTCGCGGATTTCGCCGACCGTCAGGATCTCGTAGAAGAACTGCCGCAATTCCTCGTGCGAATGGAGGCTGGCAACCTTCTCAAGCAACTCGTCAAATGCATCCTGCTCGTTCATCAATAGCCCCGCTTCATCTTTCGCGCAGCCGCCTCGCTCGCCTCCTTCTGCTTCACGGTTTCCAGCCGTTGCTCCAGCATGGGGAAGGATAACCGATTGCGGAAAAGCTGAGCGGCCGTTGGCAGATCCAGGAAATAGACGCCCTGCCGCTGGAGCCGAAGCAACAGATCTTCGGCGGAACGGGCCGCGCGAAGCGCGGACGGCAGCGCATAGATCAATGTCCGCGAGGAACCGGAGTTTCCCGTGATGACGGAGTGTGATTCGCTGAAGAAAAAGAAGTGGTTCTGCTTCAGCGAGTTCTCGTAATGCAACCGCAACTTATCGAGATTCTGTCGCAGCTCGGCCTTCTTCGCCGGCGCATCAGCCACGGGAACCGGTGCGGACACGGAGTTCGGTGCTGCCGTCTTTGCACCCGTCGTCAACGCCGGAGGACGCGCTACCGGCTTCGGTGCGGGAGGCGCCGCCGGTTCGTCCTCATCATCGGCGAAGAGGTCATCAATCTTTTTCTTCACCGTATCCGCCTCCTTGTTCCCGGCAGGTGCCGCCGCCTGTTCGTTCGCGACCTCTCCGTTGTCGTTCTCGTTTTTTTCCGCAGGAGTGCCGGCGGCCGGCACGGGCGTCTCTTCGACCTCCTCAAAGTCGCCATCCGTCTCCTTCTTCACGGACGTCTTCGGCGGTTCCGGAACGGTTCCACCCACGGCAGTCCAAGAAACAGGCTGCGCGATTTGAATGCGGTTGATGAAAACCCCATTCCCCTTTCGGGAGACGGAATACGGCGGCGCGATATATTTTCCCTCGATGAACACAAAACCGTCCACCTGGGGAACGCCATACGTCGAACCCAATTCTTTCTTCGCTTCTTCCGGAACGTCAGGCAACGCCCACGCGCAGACCGTGAAGCCGATCCAAAACAACAGGAAGCAATTCTTCATGCTTTCTCCCTCTTTCTCGTCCGCAAACAACGCTATTGTACACTCACACGCCCTTTCCAGACAAGCCAAAATTACTGTGGCGACGGGCGGCTGCTCCGCCAGTTGAGATGCTGAAAGGCCGAAAAGCTGAAAAGAAGGGGGACAAAAATCGATAGTGATCGAAAGCAATCGATTACCCAACCACCGCCCCCCCTCCAGCCAACACCCACCAGCCTACCTATTTCTCTTGGTCGAACCGCTGGTGGAAGAGGCGGTGAGAGTCTTTGTCGCCGTACGGATCGTCGGATCCCGGCAGCAGCTCATCCTCGCGGTAATGGGAGAGAAGCGTCTCAACCGTAATCACGCGGCTTTCCGGATTCAGACGAAATACCACTTGCCATGTCCGATACCCGATCGCGAACCGGTGCGTCATCTCATCCAGTATGGTGATCCGCTTGCGCCTCTTATCCAACGGATTCCGCACCAGTTGAACCTCGCAAAAACGCCGCGCATCCAGTTGCGCGACGGAAAGTAACCAGGCGGCACGAACCTCAAACGCCTCCGCGTAACGCAACGTCCACGGGGTCTCCACCAATTCCGATTTCCAACCGACGGCAGAATCGGGAAAGGCGTCCGCTTCCGGCAGGTAGGGCTTGATGTCCAGCACGGGCGTACCATCCAGTAAGTCGTTCGCCCCGATCCGCAACATCCCCTTCCCCACTTCAAGCAACTCGACGCAACTCAGCCCGATCGGGTTCGGACGATGGGGAGAACGCGTTGCAAAAACACCATACCTTTTCCCGGACGCCGAAACCGGAGGCCGCACCTTCGCATGCCATTCCGTACCTGTATTCAGATGGAAACAGAAAATGACCCAAATGCGGCCAAAGCCTCGCAGGTCGGCAAGGGCCAACTCGAAACGCGCGTCAGGCACAAATTCCAAAATCGAGCCAGTCTCGGAAAAAACCGACTGGCGCGGCGCGTCACAGCGGAACTTCGCATCCGAACGGACGTATGCGATGGGCGTAAACGGGTAAATTTCAGTGGACATGACGCCAGTATAACCACTTCCCACCGCCTTGCCAATCCAGATCTTGCCTGTAAGTTGACCGGGTAAGCGTGCTAAGCATTCAAGCTGCTAGCTCGCCTATAACTTCAACCATAACTTCCAAAAAATCAACCTAGATTCCTCCTTTGGGTTCTCACGCAGAGCCGCTGCAGGCCGCAGAGTACGCGGAGAAAGTGCCGAAAAATTGAAGGTATTGGTGTTGGCTGGTAGCGGGTGGCGGGTAGCATTTAGGCCTGCTCACACGGACGCAACGAGATGCGGGAGGGGCGCGCTCCGTCGCGACCGATTGCGCAAGGACACGCGACAAGCGACAGGGGGGCGCTTCTCCGAAAACAGACGCTGGGGAAATCAGGTCGATTTAAAGCCGCGTCAGCGGCGATTGAACCATTTCATCTTGTAACCATCCAAAGCCGCGCCGCGTCAGGCTTTCGTGGTCGCGCGAAGCGCACTCGCCAACAGATTCCGTGTATTCCGTGTGTTCCGTGGTATTTCAAAGTGTCCAACAGAGGAATTTGGGATCAATGAAGTCATCCGAATTGAATCCCTCGCGCATGGCGTGAGCAAGTGCTAATAGCCACAAGCCAACAGCTACCAACTACCACCTACAAGCTAACTCCCACCAGCCAAAAATTTTGAATCGGAATTCTGTCCGGGATATGCTATTCTGTTGTTTTCAAAACACGGAGATTTGTACGATGGCAGGAGAATACGCATTCAGTTTGATCCAAGTGACCAAGCAGCACGAACGGAAGACGATTCTGGAAGACGTCAACCTTTCTTTCTTCCACGGTGCGCATATCGGCGTGATCGGCGGAAACGGTTCAGGTAAATCTTCCCTGCTGAAAATCCTGGCGGGACTGGACAAGGAGTTCATGGGCGAGTGCCAGGTCGCCAAGAACACAAAGGTGGGTTATCTCCCGCAGGAGCCGGAACTGGACAAGTCGAAAACGGTGCTGGAGATCGTGGAAGAAGGCGTAGCGAATTCCAAGGCGATGCTGGAACGTTACGATGAACTCTGCGCCATGCTTGGCGAGGACCTCTCGGATGAGGAATCGGACAAGGTGAACGAGGAGATGGGCCGCTTGCAAGACACCATCGACGCGAATGACCTGTGGAACTTGGACCACCAGATCGAGATGGCGATGGAGGCGTTGCGGTTGCCACCCCCAGACGCTTCCGTGGCTCCTCTCTCCGGCGGTGAACGCCGTCGCGTCGCCCTGTGTCGTTTGCTGATCTCCAATCCGGATGTCCTGCTGTTGGACGAACCGACCAACCATCTGGACGCGGAGTCCGTCGCCTGGCTGGAAAACTACCTGAAGGGTTTCAAGGGCACGTTGATTGTGGTGACGCACGACCGTTACTTCCTGAGTAATGTGACGGAGTGGATTCTTGAACTGGACAACGGTCGCACCTACCCCTACAAGGGAAATTACGAGGCTTGGCTGGTGCAGAAGGAAGCGATGCTGCAAGCTGCGAACAAGGCCGCGGAGTCGCGACGCAAACTCATCGAGAACGAACTGCAGTGGGTACACACCAATCCCTCTGGACGACACGCGAAGAACATGGCGCGTGTCCGTCGTTACGAGGAGTTGGCCGCGCAGGAAATCAGCACGCGCGAGGATGACCTGCGCATCCAGATTCCCGCTGGCCCTCGTCTGGGCGACCTCGTCGTCTCCGCCAAAGACGTGTCGATGGGATTCGATGACAAACTCCTCTTCGAGCATCTTTCCTTTGATCTGCCGCGCGGCGGTATCGTCGGCGTAATCGGTGGAAACGGAGCCGGCAAAACCACGCTTTTCAAGTTGATTACGGGAGAGGAGAAACCGTTGTCCGGTGAGTTGCGTGTCGGTCCGACTGTCAAACTTTCTTACGTCAACCAGCTCCGCGACGAACTGGATCCATCCCATACGATCTACGAGGAAATTACCGGCGGTTCGGAATATGTTTCCCTTGCGGGGAAGCAGATGATAAACGGCCGTGCTTACTGCAGCCGTTTCAACTTCCGGGGCCCGGATCAACAGAAGAAGGTCGGCGTTCTCTCGGGCGGGGAACGGAACCGCGTGCATCTGGCGAAACTGCTTCGCAGTGGCGGAAACCTCCTGTTGCTGGACGAACCGACCAACGACCTAGATGTCGCCACACTCCGTTCATTGGAAGAAGGAATCCAAGATTTCGGCGGTTGCGTCATGGTGGTCAGCCATGACCGCTGGTTCCTCGACCGTATCGCGACGCACATTCTCGCCTTCGAGGGTGACAGCAAGGCCGTCTGGTTTGAAGGCAACTTCGCCGAATACCAGGAAGATCGCAGGAAACGTCTGGGCGATGCCGCAGATATGCCCCACCGCGTCAAGTTCCGTCCCTTAAAGCACGGATGAAGCGGGAACACGTGCCCATCCCCGATCTCGGCGGGCTTTCCCCGTCGGAATGTCGCTGCGCGTGTCGCATGTCGCTTCTCTTTCGCCTCACGCAGGGACGCGCTCCGTCGCGTCCGTAATGCGTATCCGGAATATCCGGATTATCCGGTTTGCCCAGCTAACCACGTTTACCCAGCCAACTTCTAGACAAGGTCTGAGCGTTTCGGAGAAGCGGCCCCCCCCCTGCCGCTTCGTTCTGTTCTGTTGCCTCGCAAAAGCGACAGGAGTGTCGCTTCCCCGAAGAGCTGCGGTACGGACCAAACCGATTTCAAGCCGCAGCAGCGGCGATTTGACCATTTAACCTAGATTGCTCGTTTGGGTTCTCACGCAGAGCCGCAGAGGACGCAGAGAAAGTGGCGAAAAATTGAAGGTATTGGTGTTGGCTGGTAGCGGGTGGCGGGTAGCATTTAGGCCTGCTCACACGGACGCAACGATATGCGGGAGGGGCGCGCTCCGTTGCGACCGATTGCGCAAGGACACGCGACAAGCGACAGGAGTGTCGCTTCCCCGAAAACAGACGACGAGTGGATCAGACCGATTTCAAGCCGCAGCAGCGGCGATTGAACCATTTCATCTTTTAACCATCCTTTCGTGGTCGCGCGAAGCGCCCTCGCCGGCAGATTCCGTGTATTCCGTGTGTTCCGTGGTTATTTTCAAATTGTCCAACAGAGGAATTTCTACCGCCACCACTCTACTGACTAATTCCCATCCTTTCCGTCTCTACGCGAGGCAAATCCTACTTGGCGGCTGGAGCGGGTGCGGGTTTTTCAAAATCCTGCTGCGCATGGTCGCGCTTCACGGAGGTGTGGATATGCTCCCCGCCGGATCGCCCAGGCGGTTCGTACAGGACATAGTCAAACCCCGCAGCCCAGCAGAGCTTCGCCAGTTCCGACAGGCTGATCTTCTCGGAGGTGAGATCTATCGCCCGTCCTTCGCAGTGCAGGGATTTCTCCGTATGGATCTTGTTCTTGTCTGCGGAACGGTAGGTGTCATGGACCTTCACCTTCCCGCCCTTCGCTTCGACCAGATTGACAAGCCGGCGCAACGGCCATTCCATCGCGCGGTGTACCAAATGGTCATTGTCATACTCGTCATTCTTTTTGTTGTCGCTCTCGAACCAGACCCGCGCGTCGTCGAAGTGGATGAGGTCGGTGACCGGATTGAAGGTCGCGAGATCAATCGCTCCCGCGTTCTTCGACTCGCGTCCCAGCGGTAGGCTGGTATTCCGCCCGAATGTGGCGGGAATCGCACGCACGGCCTTTGTCAAATCCGGTTGCTGTACCGTTCCCTTCGCCTCTTCCTTCTTGACGGTTGGCGTTTCCGGTTCCTCGTTGCGACATCCCTTGATGCTAAGGCTGACAATCAACAGCACGATACCAAACGCGACTGCAATCAGACAAGCGAACTTCATCCAGTTGTGAAACGAACTGGGTTCTGAAAAATCCTGAAAAGATGTCGGCTTCGGGAGCCGCTTTAAAAATGGTGTCATCGCATTCCTCCCTGTGATTCAAGCAAACGCATGATTCTTCTGTACTCGTCTTTGACCCATGCGTTTTCAACAGAAACATCCATATACAATTCCTCCAGCCCCAGTTGGCAAGCGTTATAGACAAGATCGTGCTGACCGGCCAGATACGCGCACCTCGCGAGCAACAGCAGATTGACGCGCGGTGCCCGGTGATCGCTCTCCTGCCGCTTCGCCATCTGCAGCATATACTGCGTTGCATACAGCCAGGAGTGGTTGGCGACAAACAGATACGCACGGAGCGCCAAATAGGGAACAGAGAGCATCTCGTCCGGTTCACGCGATTCGGCGGACCGTTTCAGGTTGTCGAGCCAGTCGGCATAACTCTCCTGTACCGTCTCGTCAACCCCCGGTTTCTTCAGGTTGAAAACTTCCAGCATCTTCTCCTCGGTCTGCAACCCCGGCAGAGGCAACACCGCCTTTCCCGTCAACCGTCCGTCCGAATCGATCCGGAAACGGATTTGATTGATCACAACCGTATCCTGGGGATTGGAGAGAATTCCGCGATACAGGGTCCCGGCACGACCGACTGGAAGCTGGACAATATCCTCGATCTCACCGTCCCGCTGAATGCGGAGCATGAAGCGACGTCCGTTCCGCGTATAGGCCATCATCACGCGGCCATCGACAACAAACGGAGACTCGTGATCATCCGGCCACGGCAACCGTTTTTTCCAGCACCAGTTTTCCTCCACCAGATCGTACAGCCCCGCCTCTCGCCGGCCCGCCTCATCGCTGTCGCCAGCGGAGGCAACCGCATAACGCCCTTCTTTCGTGATCATCCAGCGCCAGGAGGAAGCCCCCTTCACGGGCGGCTGAACAGAAAACAACGCCACGGGGTCATGGGACTGTATCGCCCAGATTTGACGGTTGATGCCCTTGATCGACTTTCCCTGATGCCGCAACTGATCGCGGAGACGAAGCAATCCCTCGCTCATATTCAAATCCAGAGAGGCCGGATCAACCGTTTTGACAACCACAGGATTCGCATCCGCACGATCGTTCAGCGATTTCCATCCTATCACGGCCAGATAGGCGAGACAGGCGGGAAGTGCGACGACCGCAATCGCCAAAAGAGAAGACCGTACCGCTCCGTGCGCCCCCGCGCCGGATCCCTGTTTCTGCAAAGAAGAAGTTTCGTTGTTGTTCATGGCCTTTAGTGTACCCTTTCAACCCCGTAAAAATCAAGCAATTCGCTCATCGTTTTTTCCCCGTCCCCCGCCCTGTCCTCTTTCGCGGCAGGTTTCTCGTGCGCGTTCTGCCGCGGTTTCGGCACGGGCGGCTGAACAGGCGGAACCGAATTGGTCACGGGTACAGCGACGGGGGCAGCCGGAACCGTTACGGCCGCATTCGTTTCCGTCTGCGTACCAGCCAGCTGCTTGTTGCGAAGCGACTCCAAATGTGCGCGCCAACGACGATTCGATTCCTCATCGCTCTGCCGTTTCTCCTCGACAATCTTTTCCAAACTGGCCATGCGGGACGCATAATCCACGATTCCCTGATAGATTGCCTCCGCTTTCTTCCGTCTCCATTCGGCCTGCATCATGTCGGCAGCCTCACTCTGGTTGGAGAGGAAACCGACCTCGACCAGGACGGCGGGGCAGCAAATACCGCGCAAGACATAAAAGGACTGCCGTTTCAACCCGCGATCCAAATCGGCCATCCCGGCTATCAAGCGCTTTTGGATCGAATACCCCAACATGACATTGAAATAATCGTTCCGGTTTCCGGGTTGCCAACCGCGATTGGAACTGCCTTCCGCCGTACCGGGGAAACCGCTCGACGGCAACAGGTAGGTCTCGATTCCGCAAGCCTGCGTATTCTTCGCCTTGTTCACATGAACGCTCACGAAAAGATCGGTGTGATTCTCCGCCGCCAACTGGACGCGACGCGAGAGGGAAACATCCACATCGTTCGTACGCGAGTAACAAACCGCGAAACCGTTCGTCGCCAACAATGCACCGAGTTCCTGTGCGATCGACAAGGTTACGTCTTTTTCCAACAGCATTTTGTCCTTGGAAATCGCGCCGCCGTCGCTCCCGCCGTGTCCCGCATCAACCAGAACGCGCAACGTGCGGTTCGTTCCCGCCTTGGGCGAGAGAATCCCCAGATGAAGCAGGTCGAAATCGCGCCCGTTCAACCGCCAAGAACCGTCGGCGGGATTTCCCGTCGCAGCGGAGTTAAGCCACACCGTAACGCCGTTGACCTCGCACTTCTTGCGCCCCAGCCAAAACTTGACCCAAGAAGTCCCGTTCGAGACCGCCAGCGAGTTTCCGTCACTGACGAAATTCGTAGCGCCGATCGCATTCTGGCAATGCGTGATCGTACGCCACGGCATATTCCCCCCCGTCTCCGTTCCAGCCCACAAGGAGCCAGCGCAAAAGAGGAATGAAAAGAAAATGAAAGAATGGAAAACCTTACACATGAGGGCGAAACTATACCAAACCTTCCCCCTTTTTGAAAGACAGGATTCTCCAAAAAATGGAGGCGTGCCGATAAGTTCAAGGTTGAGTGGTTGGGTGGTTGAAGGATAAGTTTCTCATACACAGAGGGAACCATGCCGCCCAATCGGGGAAGCGACACTCCTGTCGCTTCTCGGAGTAGCAGAACAGTAAGTGAAGCGGCAGGAGTGCCGCTTTCCCGAACGCCTCGCTCGGAACTGCTAGGCGAGTGGCGACTTTGGGTTGGAAACAACTTCGACAACAGATAGACAACAGGCCGGTGGTAGCTGTTTCAAGTTGTCTGTGTTGTTTCCCCAATCCCATCCTATCCGTTCAAGTGTCCTGCAATGCGGTCGCGACGGGGCGTGTCCCTCCTGACGCCCATTCCCCTGGCTCTTGATGAATTACGCAGATGCGCCCGATTCCAAAGATGCCCATTCCAGCGTAGCTTACCGGATCCGGCTTGACAGGACTATCCTGAATCTGTATCATTTATTCATATTCATCATGGCATGAAACGGAGAGAGATAGGATATGGTCAAGACGGGAATCAGGCTGGCGGTATGTGTTCTATTTTTCCAGACGGCTGACCAACGAGGTTATAGTTGTCACGAATAAAGCTCACGTATGGAGGAAAAATATGCTTTCCGTAGCGGCCGCGCATGGTATAACCGATGATGATAAAATTTCCGAGTACCTTTTAGAGGCTTTCAAAGTAGTTTCAAATGATTACTTCGACTATCAGGGACTCGCGGGTTCCCCCACGAAGCGTTACTCCTTCACGGACGCAGAACGCCTGGAGGGATGGGACAACCGTGAAGGCATTCCTGGACTCGCGGGCGAAAAACAGGGAAACGACTTCGACGAGCCTTCCTACTGTACGCTGAAAGGAATTGTGGTTGCCCGTGCCAAGATTAACAACCTCCTTTGGGCCATTTTTGGGCGTAGCTTGGGATATTCCACTTGGGCATTACAGCAAGGGGCATTGTACAATGCCATTTTACGAGGACATGATGAAGATTCGACATCACAAAATGCTATTGTTTTAGGGGGAAGAATTTTTGACAGGTTGTTTCAGAATCCGAACGATTTGGACTCCCTTTTGACACGAGATAATGTGCTTGGTATGCAGACAGCTGACAATCCATCGGGGTTGAATGATGTCAACCTTTGGCCTCAGTTCATACGGGAAGGAGGGTTTACAATGCCAGCGCAGCAACTCAATGTAACATTTGATGAAACGACAAATGGCGTACCTCGCACGGGAAACGACAACTAAAAGGGAAACGAGGGAAAACAATGAAAGCGAAAATTGTGAAAGTAAAAATGTTTTTTTGGGTCATATTCCTTCTGACGATACTCGTTATGGCATTGAGAATTTGGGATCACTCGAGATTCCTTGGCGAGGGGAGGGATATCGTATACCCTTCTAGCGCACGGCTCTACGACGAATTCGACAAGCTATGGCGAAAGGAAGAGTTCCTGAAAATTCTGTGCCTGATGGACAAGTACACGAAATCTTTGACAAATTACGTGCCAGTCCTGATTCTGGCATCGACTTTTGCGAATGAATATGGGGCACAAGCCGAACAGTCGTTGGCCATTTTGGAAAGAATCCGGGAAGTGGCGGATCAGGATGTTTCGTTCGCGTCTCCTCTGTTCTGCGAACAGCTGGATAAAGCGATTGGATGTGAGACTGCGAATATTGCGAAATACCAAGAAAAAGGTCGCAGCGCAGAGTGGCGGGCCAAAAACTGGACACCCCTCAATCCAATCGAGGAGCGAAAACAATTTGCTTTTAAGAGGGGGCACAGTAGTGAGATTCAGGGAAGTAAACGAGAACAATTCATCGTCTCTAAGGGGAGATCTTACTTTCCGCAGTGGGGATGGAGTCGGCAAAAGCTACACTTGTATGCGCCGAATGTCATTCTGGACGGAGGCGGCTGGCGGATACCGCCGTCAATCACTCCCGACCGACCATGTCCTGAAGCTGAGCTGGAGAAAAACTTGCGTCGATTCTCAAAACTGTTGGAGGGGCGGAAACCGCCCGAAGGGTACACCGAGAAAGAATACCTCATCCGGGGACTTTTAGGCGAGGGGGAATGGTTGGGAACACATACTCTCTCATTAGAGGCGCGAATGACACTCGCGGAGAGGCTGGTCTCCCTTCATGTTCAGGAGGGTGGGTACCGCAATCTGGTTTCAAAGATGTTCGGATGGGGAGAGGTCACTTATACGCTTGAAGCGGCCATTAAGGCGATGAGAAAAGACGCGGATGCAGCCGTTCTGGAGGTGATCCGCTATGCCGACACCTCCAGTTCCGTTTCGCTCAATGCAGACTCCTTAAAATGTATCGCATGGATTCTCCTGAACGTAAAGAATGTCGCTCCGTGCGTGACGGACTGGTTACGCAATCAAATCGAAAAGAAGGGAAACCAAGAGTCCTCCGACTATCTGCGAAAAGTCTTGGAGTTCATCGAGGCAAGACAGAGGGGAAGTGGAACATGAAACTTCTCCGAAACATTCCCCGTTTCCGGCCGTATCAGGCCTCACGGAAATTCGGATATGTCGTTACACAGGCATGAATGTGACTTGCACTACAGTAGGAGTCGATGCCATGAAAAGAGACTATTTTCTGTTTACGCTGGTCACTGTCTTCTTTTGTATATCTGGAGCGACCACTTATCCGGTTACAGATATGCTCATTTCTTTCAGCAGAGACTGGCAGGAAAAAACGGCGGATGTAGAAAAAAACTTTGAATCCGCGCGAATGGAGGTTTGGCAGATACAGGATATGAAGGAGCGGGCCGTTATGGAGGAACGGATATTCGACTGGGCATTAAACCTGCCGATTGATTACATGGACGAACAGGCATGGCGGCATATCCGTCTGAAGCATCGAATGATTGCAGGTGTCCGTTCTCTTCCACCACTTTCTACAAACGAAGCACCTGTTTTGAAATACGCCAGTTACCTCGGAAAGTTACAAATTGCGAAGAAGACGCAATGGAAAGAAAAAGTCGCGTATGAAGGCGAAATCATGGAGACACTCGGCAACCTTGAAAAAATCTTGGCTTCATTCTCACGATCGTTTCCTAGAGGGGTGGTCGAAAGACTCTGGATGCAAGTCTGCGAAAAGGCCGATCTTTTGCCAGATAAACGCAGGCGCCTGAAACGATTCCTTCAATACGCGGAACCGGTACACACCGATCCGTCAGACGAGAATGGCGCGGTTGCATTTTCAGTGGCATTGGGGAACTGCCGCTCGCTTGACTTAGCATGGAAGAAAAACAGGGGGCAGATTTACGAAATCGAATCCAGGGCATATCAATTGTTCCGGCGCGAGCATGATACCGTTGTGCGCAGCAGTTTGCTTTCTCGTCTGTTTGTGGCTTTCCTCAAACTTCCTATCGACTGGCAAGATGAAAATGCTGGAAAGGATTATACGGAAAAGAATGAAATTTTGGTTAGGATGTTTTCTATTCCGACACTTGTGACAAATGAAACTGCACTTCTAACCTATACCCATAGCCAAATGGGAGATTTGCGAAAACGAAGGCAAAGACTTAAGAAGTTGATCCATGACAACAATTCTACTGTTGAGGGTGAACGCCTGAAACGGAAACTGACGGAAGTCCAAAATTGTGTCAAAGTTACGATCAATTCTCTCGATAAATTTGTCCGAAAAATTGTCCTTTATCGAACAAAGAAAGAACTGGAACAATTCATTGACCAACTGATATTTGTCTCGGAGCTATCGGCTGATGAGGCGGCAATGGTGAGACGACGTTTGCTCTCAGTTCTCGTCGAAGAAAGGAATCGGGGAAATTTGGGCAGAGGCACTCCCGCCCCAATCAACTGAACGAAGGACTGAAAATGAATGCGCGTCGAACATTCCCGTTGCGGTTCGCGGCTGTCGTTTTCGCGGCCACGTTATCCAGCCACGCGGGGAGTGCCGGAAAGGTCACGGCGTATGCATCCGCGAATCATATAACTGGAAATGCGTATCTGCTCCGGTGAAGCAATGTCGCTTTTGATGCATGCACGATTCCAAAGATGCGCATGATTCCAGCGTAGTTTCCGAATCCGGCTTGACAGGACTATCCTGAATCTGTATCATGAATGCTTATTCTTCAAGGTATGAAGCGGATGGAGATAGGATATGGTCAAGACGGGAATCAGGCTGGCGGTATGCGTCTCGTCTCCCCGACGGCACGGTTCGCGCGTCCGAAGGCGAGGGCGGATTTCAGCAATTCGTTTATCCGCGTGACGGCGGACGAGGGACGTGTCGTACCTGCGGGGGAAAACGGATTCCGCGTGTTGGATGCTGGGAAGGTCCCTGTGGCGGTGGTGATCGAGGCCCGAAAGGGGTGGACGCTGGTTTCGCCGAAATCCGGCGTGACGCTTCTGACGCCGGGGGCGAAAGTCCG
>JAFSTA010000261.1 GCA_017450695.1 Kiritimatiellia bacterium
CGCGACGGGGCGCGCCCCTCCCGATCTCCGCGCCTCTGCGTGAGAATCAGTTGACCAGTTCGCGCGTTCTGCAGTGCGGTCGCGACGGAGCGCGGTCCTCCCATCTCCGCGCCTCCGCGCCTCTGCGTGAGAATCAGTTGACCGGTTCGCGCGTTCTGCAGTGCGGTCGCGACGGGGCGCGACCCTCCCGATCTCCGCGCCTCCGCGCCTCTGCGTGAGAATCAGCTGATCGGTTCGCGCGTTCTGCAGTGCGGTCGCGACGGGGCGCGACCCTCCCGATCTCCGCGCCTCCGCGCCTCTGCGTGAGAATCAGTTGACCGGTTCGCGCGTTCTGCAGTGCGGTCGCGACGGGGCGCGCCCCTCCCGATCTCCGCGTGAGGAAATGAGACGGCGGACAAGCGACAAGCGCGGACGGTGGGCTAACAGCTACCCCTACAAGCTAACAGTTACTCCCCACAAGCTAACAGCTACCCCCTATTTTTCATCTTTCCAGTTGGAAGGTGTTTTGATACACTGGGTTTCCAAACTTCAGGTAGAAAGGACATGGGATGAATTGGTATCAGTCATTCGGATTGTGGGCGGCGGTTGTGACGCTCGGCCTTTATGCGTCCGCGCAACAGGCGGTGGATTCCGGCACGGTACAGCGACAGATCCTGCAGGCGGAGTATCACGTCCGTGAATTTGAGAAAGAGGTCGAATTGCAGAAGGGCGGGGAGAAGAGGGTTTGGCGGTCGAAACAGGACGCGGTCTCCCGCGTTCGCCGTCTGAAGGAGGCGTATCCCAACGACCCGAATGTGGATAAACTCTTCCTGCGCGTCCGCACGGCGTTGATGAAGTCCAAGGGCGACTTCACGGAGGTTGCGGCGGAGTGGACGGCGTACAAGCGAAATGAGGAGACCTTGCGCAAGACTGTTGCGAAGCTGGGCGAGACGGAGTGGAAGCGTCTGCTCGGCGAACACGCAGGGAAGGTGTTGGAGAAGGCGTTCCCGACGCCCGATTCCGCGAAGGTGACGGTGGACTCCCTGGATGGGACGTATGTGGTTCTCGACGACATCCGTTATCCGATGAACCAGTTTTACGGGGCTTCCGGCGAATATATCCACACCGGCAGGCCGTCTGCGGGCTTCTACTTTCTCCAGATCTCCTCACGCGACTGGCTGGGACCCTACGAAGCCGTGAAGCGTTACCGCCGAAACGTGGACAGCGGACTGCAAGACGTGGAGAAATGGACGGTGCTTGGCAAGATCGTGGATGTGACGATGGAGAATCCCCGTCCGAACGAAGAAGGGGTGGGCAACGCCTATTACGGATGGATCGTGCAGCCGGTCGCGCTCTACGTACCCGGATGCGTACTCGCGGTCCGCAACACGGAAGGCGAGCAGACAGGGCGGTTCATCGGCGAGGAGCAGGTCGAGCAAATCAAGAACGGCTGGTACACGGTCAAGGAGGTTCCAGAAAATGTGACGCCCGAACGGCTGATGGAAATCTTCATGACGGCGATCAAGGAGAAGAACTACAAACTCTACTGCGCGTGCATTGATCCCGAACGGCAGAAAACGCCGGCGGGCGAAGACCTGCTCCGGTATCACTGGGACTTGCACCAGGAGCGGTTCCACAAAGAGTACATCCACGCCACCTTCGGCAAGGCGAAGATCGCGGTACAGCAAGGGTTCGACGAGAAGGATGAAGACGAGAACTTTTTCCTGACCGACGAACAGAAGGCGACGCTGAAAAAAATCAGCGGCGTGAAGATCGAGGAGGCGACGGTCGAGTCGAAGGCGTATGACGCGAACGGCAAGCAGCTCGGTTCGCCGCACCCGCACACCCTGATCCGCAGGGGAGGCGGCAGATGGTACGTGGAAGATTACGCGCCCCGGTTCTAGGAGATGGGAGGGATACGATGAGAAACATTCTGGTAATGACGATTTCGCTACTCGCGGTTGCGGTTGTGACGGCGAAGGACTTCAAGACGATGTCGAAGGAGGAGATCAATGCGACAGACAAGGCCGTCTGGGGAAATGGCATGACGTTAACCGGCGAGGACCTGCGCGAGTATCGAGATCTGTGGTCAACGCTCAATCAGGCAATGACGCTGATAGACCATGCGGAAAAGGACAAGGTGTTCCAGCGCGTCGATGCAGACGCGTCGATGCAGGCTCTCTTCACGTTCATCGTGAAGCCGTTTGTCAAGAACGTGAAGCGGGTTGAGTCGCCGCCCGGAAAATCTACCGGAAACGACTCGCGGGATACAGGTTTGAAGGCGCTGGATGCGCTGACTCTGATGTTTCGGCATATCGATCAGAATACGCGCAAGAAAGTCTCCTCACTCGTCGATTGGAGCGTGACCATGAAACTCCCGCAGCGCTACACGAACTGGGAACGGATCATCGAACGGTTTGACGCATGGAAGCACACGAAGACGTTCGAGAAATTCGACAAGTCGTTCGGTGAGTTTATGCGGCTCGTGGAAAAGATGGAACGGGACAAGTCCGGCGCGGTCGCCGGAACGGTGTTGCTCATGGCGTCCGGACTCGACAAGTTCGCCGACAACCAATGCCGCAAGGAGGCGTTTTTCGACCGTGATCTCCGGACGATTGACAATTACCTCTACACGATCCGAAACGAGGCCTATCAGGCGCACAAGGAATACCTGGACCAGTTCGAGAAATACCGCGACGAGGCGATCTCCGCGCTTCGCACCGACTGGGAGTACTTCAAGGAACATGGCATCAACCTCCCTCCGGTGGCTCGCGGGCGGCTCGAAATGCTCCTCCGGAGTTTCGAGGCGCTGCTGATTCACGCGAACGAATACGTCCCGAAGTGCCGCGAGCTGTTCAAGAAAATAGATGACACCTCCAGCGAGACTGGCAAGCTCCGGACGAACACCGGCTTTGCGACGCACCGGGCGTTTCTGGCGTCCGGTGCGACTCAGGCGAACGGATGCCCCGGCTACACGCGGCGTGTGCGCGTAGCGCTGGAGGACTGCAAGGCCGCGTACCTGAAGGCGCTGGACCGCATGAACAAAGAGGCGAAAAACAACGGCCGCCCCGTCATCGAAGGGTGGAGATGAGAGCTGGCAGCAAGTAGCTTGCCTATCCGTTCAACCCAGATTCCTCTGTTGGACAATTTTTAGACCCCCGGAATACACGCGGAATACACGGAATCTGCCGCCGAGAGCGCTTCGCGCGACCACGAAGACCTTCCGCCGGGCCACATTCGGGAATGCAAGTGAGGGTAAGTTTTTCCCCTCGCACGATGGCGCCTCTGCGTGAGAACCCAAACAAGGAATCCAGGTTGATCGTTCGCCAAGAACGGTTCCGAGGCGACCGCATGACCGGCTGACGCCGCCCGTTCGAAGTTCTGAGCGAGGAGCCGTGGGGAGTAGGCGGTAGCGGTAGCGTTTTGTCTCGTGTCGCGGTACGGGCGCTAGCGGAAGAGGATCGCCTGGGCGTCGTGCAAGTCGAAGGTACAGACCGCTGTCCTGCCGCGCCACTCGACCGTGACGGGTTTTCCGTCCAGCGTCTGCACGGCGGCGTACCGTTTCTTCATCGGGATTTCCGCCGTTACGCCTTTCACCGGATTCGGGTTGTAGTTGGAGAACCCGACGAAGGCGCGGCATCCTTCGTCCAGTACCCCCGCGTCGATGTTCCCGTGCGAGAGCGAAATTTGGCGCGTGGCTCCCGCAGCCTCGGCGACAGCCGCGATCCTGGCGCGGACGGCTTCATCACCTTCCATCCACCAGGGCACGCCGTAGCGGATCACTCCCGAGACAATCTCATGGGCGGCATTCCCGTTCGGCGTCAGGTCTCGGAACAGTTCACGCCGACGCAAGGCGCCCGCGCAGAAGTTCATGCCTGGCAGCCACGCAAAGGTGACGACCTTGCCCTGATCGACCGCCGTCTCGCGGACAGGCATCCCGGTGTCGCGTTTCTTGTACTCGAACTCCGCGCATTCCGCGCCATCCAGCGCAACCGACTCGCCTTCCGCGCGCCAGGCGTCAAAGAGCGGGGAGGGATCATCCGCCTCGTCATGCGTCAGTGCGCCCGGCGTAAGGACAAGCGTCCCGCCTCGTTTCACCCACTCCAGAATCGTCTGTTGCGAGACGCGGTTCAGGTTGCGCATTGTGGCCCACAGAACCTTGTAGCCGTCCAAAAAGCCATCCTCGACCATGTGCTCGCGAACGAAATCGACGCGGTAGCCGGAGAAGCGGAGCGCATAGAAATCCCCGCGCATCTCGCTCTTGCAGTAGTTGCGGCGGGATCCTCGGCTCGAAGTTTCCGTCCGCCAAACGTCGGTCGATTCCGAGAGAAGCATGGCGATATCCGCCTTGGCGCGTTTCTGTCCCAACAGATACGGAGCGGCCTCGTAGAGCATCCGGTTGCACTTCGCCACGGCCACAAACTTCTCTGGCGTGTCCGCCCACTCGCACCAGGTTCCGTGAAAACCGAGGTTGTAATAGGTGAAGTCGGTGTTGCCGTTCAGGAGGGCGCTCATGAAACCGTGCGCGTAGGAGGCAGCCTCGCACCGACACGGGAAGAGCATCTCCCGGGAGCGTCCACCGGGGCGCGTGTTGAGTTCCCGCATCTGGGCGACAAACGCCGGGACAAGCATGGCGTGCGCCATCGGTCCGGTAGGCATGGCGTAAGGGGTCATTCCCTGCATCTCCGGGTAGTCCAGCGAACCCTCCCTCGCCAAGAGGAGCGGCCCCGGCGAGTTGAACAGCGTCTGTTGCCAGCTGCCGCCTTCGCCTCCATACCACGGAATGAAGTTCGCCTCCGTTTTCACATTCGCGCCGAAGATCGCCTTGACGTCATCCGTCGCCGCCCGGTAGATGACGGCCGTTTCCTTCGCCCGTGCGCGAACGGTTAGGTAACGCACCAGCCGCGCCTCGCGCGTCGCGGGACGGTTCGTCAACGCGCTCGCGTTGATAAACTCGACGGCGACGCCCGTCGGGACTTCGGGCGCGAGTCTTTCCCGGAAGGACTCGAAGGTAGCGCGGAACGCGGGAGAGTTCGTGTATTCCCCGATCACACCGACTTCATCGCCGATCTTGAGAACCGATAGTTCGGCAACCTTGTCGCCCGCCTGCTCCTTTCGTTTCTCCCAGCAGGCGCGACTTCGGATGTGCCACCCGGAATCATACGGCACATACAGGTCTTTCCGGGTGGTGATGAACCAGCCGAATTCCGTGTCGAAACGATCCTCCCGGGCGGGATCCGCATGGAAGAAGGTGTTCGAACAGTTGATGCCGAGGCGACGGAGGAGGCCGTTGACCTTCAGGCGGAGCCGTGGATCCCGCGTCAGCAGGCTCTTCTCCCAGTGCCAACTGTGGAGCGCCAATTCCCCATGCACATGCGCGGAACGCGGCATCTGGATCTCGCCGCATCCCGCTTCCTCCAACGCCTTTTCAAGCACGTCCAGATGGTCGGCGAACCAGCAGACCCGCGGCGGTTCGCCAAGCCTCACCACATCGAAAAGTGCGCTCACCACGCCGCCTTCGACCCGTTGCGGAGGAAGGGAAAGGACAGGATGACCGTCCGGCGTATCGGCGATCTCCAGCCCGACGGTCATCGGAGCCTCCATCCATTTGTAGCGGTCGTAGGGACCCTGCCCCGAATGAAACATGAAGATACAGGACTGGTACCAAAGATCTGGGGACGGCGACCTCCTCCGGTAACGCGGCATCTGGATCCATCCCGAAAGCCCGTCCTCGCCGATCTTGGAGTCCCATCCGTTCATCGGCCTTTCGGCGTGATGGGAGTGGACGATCCGGATTTTCACCCTGGCTCCTTTCGCCTCCGGCGCGGAAAGGCGCAGGTAACAGTTGGTCACGATGTCGGTGTCAAAAGGCGGCCGGTTGTCCGCAGCGCGGGTCCCAAACGAAACCGCCACGGCGAACCACATCACGCAAAGTCGATAAATTCCGATTCCGCACGGATTTCTGGTCTGGGATTTTCCGTTCACTCCCTTCTCGAGGGCGAACTTTGCCTGGCGCTTCATCTTTGTCAACCTTTCCTGCTGTCACGGTTCTCATCCCATCAGATGACGGGCGGTTGGTTTACCACGATCAAGGCAAGGTCTAGCCTAGCAAAAATCGCCGCCAATATCAACGCCGCAGAATTTCTTTCCGCTTTCCGCACCGGGGCAGCGCGAGGCAAAAGCCGATTGCCTACCGCCTTGCGGCATCGGAATGAAGGTGGTTCAGCCGGGTAAGCATTTCGGTCGCGATGGGGCGCGACCCATACTTGCAGGATGGCCGAATCTCTTCAATCCCTTCTGTCCTTTCCGTCCCTTCTGTTCCTTCCGTCCCTTTTCTCTCTTCTGCTCCCCACTGCGCTCCCCGACTCCCCCCGACACCCGAACTCTTTTTGCTTGCCATCGCGGGCGTTTTGGCGTATAGTGGCATCTCGAAAGCCACAGTTGGTATGAAATGTGCTTGACCGTGGTCTTCGCTGGTAGTGCAAGGGGTGTTTGGAATCGGCGTGGATGTCCGTTGCACAGGTGGATGGTGACACGCCGATGACTGAAAACCTATGTCTGCGCCCGGTTTTACTTTAGCTCAACAGCAGCGTCAGATCCAGACGATCGCCCCGCAGTTGCGGCAGTCGCTGGAGATGCTCCAGAAGCCGATTCTGGAGCTGCGCCAGTCTGTTTACCATGAGATGGCGCGGAATCCCCTGCTGGAAGAAATGGTGGATCCTGCGGAAACGCGGGAGTCGGACGGCCAGCACCAGGAAGACGAGCAGTCCATCTCCGATTACGGGCAGGATTACGACCGGGAGATTGACGGACGCGAGGACCCTTACGAGCTGCAGCACGGGATGAGCCTGGAAGAGAACGAGAGCCGGGATCAGGAGCAGGAGTTGAATTTCGACCCCGATGACGCCACGATGCTGAATCAGGATGACGAATTCCGTGATTACTCGCTGCAGGGCATGGAGAACGGGGTTGACCTGGAAGACCAGAGCGAGAAGCGCCAGTATCTCTTCGATTCCCTCCGGCAACCGGTCTCCCTGCAGGAGCATCTGCTCACCCAGCTTTCCTACCTCTCGTTGCCGGAAGAGGACTTCCTGCTGGCGCGCATGTTGGTCGAGAACATCGGCAACGACGGTTATTTCTCCGGTTCGCTTCCGGACATCGAGATGGTGACCAGCAGGAGCGAAAAGGAAGTGTTGCGCGTCCTCTCAATCATCCAGCAGTTCGATCCGCCTGGCGTCGGCGCGCGCACGGTACGCGAGTGCCTGTTGCTCCAGCTCCATGCGCGGGACCCTTCGCCCCTGCGCGACAGCGCGATCCGGCTGGTTGACCAGCACCTGGAGTTGCTGGCGCGTCACGACACCTCTGCGCTTTGCGCCGAACTGAAGGTGAGCCGGGAGGAGTTGGCGCGGATTCAGGAGATGATCCGTTCCCTCGACCCGCGTCCCGGCCTCCAGTTCTCCGCAACGAATACGGTGTACGTGGAACCGGAGGTGACCGTGGTACGCGAGCGGGACGGCCGGTATGTGGCGCACGTGGAAAATGATCGGATCCCGCAGATTCACATCAGCGAGAAGTATCGCCAGCTCCTCGACGACCCCGGGACCAGTGCGGAGACCAAAAAGTATGTCCGCGACCGTCTGCACGCGGCGCTGTTCTTGATCCAGAGCATTGAGCAACGCCAGGAGACGATCCGCAAGATCGCCCAGACGATTGTCGATACGCAGAAGGATTTCTGGACGAAGGGAATCCGCGAACTCCGCCCGATGACGATGGTGGATGTCGCGAAACAGGTCGGCGTACACGAAACGACCGTGAGCCGCACCGTCGCGAACAAGTACATGCGCACGCCGGTGGGCGTCTTCCTGATGAAGTTCTTTTTCAGCACCGGATTGAAGGCATCCACGGGCGGAACGGTCTCCAACAAGTCGGTGCAAGACATGGTCGCCGCACTGGTTCGCGCGGAGGATCGCGACAAACCGCTGTCCGACCAGGACATCGCGGAAAAACTGAAGGAGAAGGGAATCGAGTGCGCCCGGCGCACGGTCGCCAAGTATCGCGACATCCTCAAGATTCCGTCCTCCTCGAAACGGCGGGGGACGGGATGGAACTGACACTGCACGCGAAACGGAAACTGGAGGGCGAGGTCTCCCTGCCCGGCGACAAGTCGCTTTCGCACCGCGCCGCGCTTTTCGCGGCGCTGGCGGACGGCGTGAGCGAGATTGACAATTTTCTCGACGCGGGCGTGACCCGCGCCATGCTGAACGCCCTCTCCGCCTTTGGCGTCCGCTACGAGCTGCACGGACGGCACCTGACCGTCTGCAGTCACGGGCTGGCCGGTTGGCGGGAACCGCAAGCCCCCGTCTTTTGCGGGAACTCCGCCACGACCTACCGTCTGCTGGCGGGGGCGGTGGCAGCTTCCGGTCTCGCCTGTACGCTGGACGGCAGCGAGGGGTTGCGCACGCGTCCGATGGAACGCATCTTTCAGCCGTTGCGCCAGATGGGCGCGGGGATCGAGTCCGACAACGGACGCGCGCCCGCCCGCTTCCTGGCGCGGTCGCGCGAGGTACCGTTGCGCCCGATCCAATCGACGCTGCCCGTCGCGAGCGCGCAGGTCAAGTCGTGCCTGACAATCGCCGCGCTGTATGCGGACGGGGAAAGCGTCCTCGACGAGCCCGGTCCGTCCCGCGACCACACGGAACGGATGCTGCGTTCGATGGGGGCGCAGGTTTCCTCGTGCGAGGGGAATCGCGTGCGGATCGCGGGCGGTTGCGTACCCCTGCGCCCGTTGCGGATCGACCTGCCGGGGGATATTTCCTCCGCCGCCTTCCTGCTGACCGCCGCCGCCTTGGTACCGGGTTCCTCCGTACGGATCCGTTCGGTGGGCGTCAACCCGACGCGGACGGGCTTTCTGGACGCCTTGCGGGCGATGGGCGGCAGCTTCACGGTCGAGAACGAACGCGTGGTCTGCGGGGAACCGGTGGGTGACATCCGCCTGACCGCATCGCCGTTGTCCGCGACGGAGGTTTCGGGCGATCTGGTCGTCCGCATGATCGACGAGTTCCCCGTCTTCGCCGCGCTCGCCTGTGGCGCGAACGGCGTGACGCGCGTCCGCGAGGCGAAGGAGCTGCGCTACAAGGAGAGCGACCGGATCGCGATCCTCTGCGAAGGGCTGAAGAGCCTCGGCGCGACGGTCGAGGAATTCGAGGACGGCTTTGATCTCGTCGGCGGGACGTGCCGTGGCGGCGAGGTCGATGCGCACGGAGACCATCGGCTCGCCATGTCGTTCGCCCTGTTGGGGTTGATCTCGCCGGAACCCGTCGTCGTGCGCCACGCGGAAATCCTCAACGAGTCCTTCCCCGAATTTTTAACAGACTTGCAACAGATTGGAGGCGAGGTATGTCTCTCTGCGTAACGCCCCTTCCTCCGGATTGCCAGAAAGAGTTGAAGCGGATTCTGGAGCGGATTTCCGATGCGGATCTGGATGCCGCCGTCCGTACCGAGCCCGCGTTCCGCACGGGCGGGTTCCGTCCCGGCTCGAAGCGTCCGGTCTTGATTTCCCGCTTGGAGCAGATCGTCTCCGGCGGTGCCGTGATTTCTGATTCGCTGCGCAAGACCGTCGCCAAGCGGTCTCGCGCCTGCACGTTGACGGGGCTGTTGGAGGAAGGCACACTGGTTGATCTCCGCCACGCCTTCGCCGCCCTGCTGGGGATCCCCGTCTTTCTCGTTTCCTGTCTGCTCGACGCCCGGAAGGGCGTACGCGAGAATGCGGAGCAGTGGCTGCAGAATCCGGTCACCTCCTTCACTCCCTGCGACGCGAAACAGGCGGTCGAACAACTCCGCTCCCTCTTCGGCGACTTGCAGGAGCTGATGGGCGCCGCATCCGGATCGGAGACCGCGACCACGTCCCTGACGGTCGAGAAATGGCGGGAGCAACGGGAACGCCTGGAGTTGAAGATCAAGGAACTGCAGAACGAGAACCGCCGGTTGCGGCTCGTCGAGACACGGGCGGAACAGGAACGGAAGAAACTCGGCGAGACCGAGGTCGAGCTGGCGAAACAACGGGAAATCGCCTCGCTGCGCGAGAGCGAGTTGAAGGCGAAGCGGGAAGAGTCGGAAGAATATCGCGTGGAGCTTCAGCGGGAGATCGTACACCGCGAACAGCGTGTCTTGGCGGACGTGGACCGGCGGTTGGCGCGCGAGTTTTTCGGATGGCTCTCCGAGGCGCGCGAGGTCGAGCAGACCGTTCGCGACGAAGGCGTCCGAGACTTGTTGGCGCGTACCGACGCGGCGTTGGCGAAGCAGGCGGAGATCGACCGTAACGCGGGGAACCGCATGGTGTTGCGGCAACGGCTGGAAGAAGTGACCGCGAAACTGAAAGCGGTAGAGGACGCGCTCGCGAACGCCATCCGCCAGTCGCCGGTGCTGAAGGAGATCGAGGGGGAGTTGCGGAAGGAAGAGGAACGCATCGCGGGAATCCTCTACCCCGCTGGGCAGATGCCGCTTCTGGAGGAGCGCATCATCAACCGCATCCATACCGCCAAGGAGGACGAGAGCAACCTGGAATCGTTGCGTCGGCTCTCGGAATCGCTGGACTCATTCCAGCTGGTCGGCAAGGAGTCGCTGGAACGGATACGCCGGGAATACGAGAAGCGGAAGGCGGCCCTGCACGCGGTCGGCGTTCCCGAAACGGCGCCACGCCGCAAAACCACGCTGGAAAAGGCTTTGTGCGGCGACATTCCCGCGATCCTGCTGCTCGACGGACACAATGTGCTGTTGACGCTCGCAGTTCGGTACAACCCGAAACGCGGGCAGTCGATGAGCAACACGCAACGGCGGGGACTTCTAGTCCACGACGTGGAGAAGCTGATTTCCGCGACGCCTACCCTGCGGTCATGGATCGTCTTTGACGGTGCGGAACCGACCGATACGAATGTCGGTGACAATCTGCGCGTCTTGTTTTCGGGGGGGATGGGCGAACACCGGGCCGATCGCGTTCTGGTGGATTCCATCCGCTTCTTCAAGACGGACGAACCGGAACTGGCCGTTCTGCTCGTCAGCGACGACAAGGAACTCTGCGCCCAAGTGCGGAGGCTGGGAGCGGAAACGGTCGGCGTAGTGGAATTTGGGGATTATCTGCCGTCCACGCTCTGACGGCGCGGAACGGAAAGGAGACAAGGCATGAAACGGATACTGGTTACGGGAGGCGCGGGTTTTATCGGGTCTGCGCTGGTGCGCTACTTGATTCAGAACCGGATCGCCGAGGTGCTGAATTTCGACAAGATCACCTACGCGGGCAACTCCTCTTCGCTGAAGGAGGTCGATTCCGATCCCCTGTACCATTTCGCCTACGGCGACATCTGTGACCTGCAAGCGGTGGAAAAGGCGTTCCGCACGTTCAAGCCCGATTCCATCCTGCACCTGGCCGCCGAGTCCCATGTCGATCGCTCCATCGACAGTCCCGCCGAATTCGTCCGAACCAACGTGCTCGGAACGGCGACGCTGCTGCAAATCGCGCTCGACTACTGGAAACACCTGCCGTCCGAAAAGCAGGCGAGTTTCCGATTTCAGCACATCTCCACCGACGAGGTGTACGGCGCCTTGGGCGAAGAGGGTTTCTTCACGGAGAAGACGCCCTACGCGCCGCACTCGCCGTACTCCGCGAGCAAGGCGTCGTCCGACCACTTCGTGCGCGCGTGGCACGACACCTTCGGGCTGCCGACCCTGATCACGAACTGCTCGAACAACTACGGTCCCTACCACTTCCCCGAAAAGCTCATCCCGCTGACCATCTTGAACGCGCTCGACCACAAGGCGCTGCCCGTGTACGGGAAGGGCGCGAACGTGCGCGACTGGCTCTACGTCTATGATCACGTCACCGCCCTGTGCCTGGTAAATGAAAAGGGAAAGCCCGGAGAGACCTACAACATCGGCGGGCACAACGAACGCACGAACCTGCAGGTGGTGCAATCGATCTGCCGCATCCTCGATGAGCTGGCTCCGTGGGAGAAGCCCTACGAATCGCTCATCACGTTCGTCACGGATCGTCCGGGGCACGACCTCCGCTACGCGATCGACCCGACCAAGATCGAGACGGAACTGGGGTGGAAACCCAGCGAAAGTTTCGACACGGGCTTGGTGCGCACCGTCCGCTGGTATCTCGACAACGAATGGTGGTGGCGCCCCATCCGCGAGAAAAAATACGCCGGCCGCCGTCTCGGCAGCCTGTAGGGAGCGGGGAAGCGGAGAGGCTGAGAAGCTGAGAGGCTGAGAAGCTGAGAAGTGGCGGTTGCACCGCCTAAGTGGCCCTGCGGGCCTAAATGGGGCTGGCGCCCCTAAGTTGAGCGAATCGCAAAACGGCAGTTAGGGGCGGAGGGCGGCAGCAGTCGCCTGTCTTTGCCTCACGCGGAGAACGGGAGGGTCGCGCCCCGTCGCGACCGCAACGCGTACCCGGCTTAACTCGCTTACCCAGCTAACTTGCGCGACGCGCCAGCTGAGAAGATGGGGACACGCAACAAGCGACGGGCGCGTGTCGGAAAATCGGAATGTCGCCTGTCGCCTCACGCGGAGAACGGGAGGGACGCGCCCCGTCGCGTCCCCAACGCGTACCCGGCTTACCGGCTTATCCGGAATATCCGGCTTACCCAGCCTACCCGGCTGAACACGCTAACGGCGTCTGCCACCTGCCCCCTCACTCGGTTTGTGGAGGCGGTGGCGGCTGAACGGAATCAGCTGGTGGAGGTGGCGGCACCGAAGAATCGACCGCTGGCGGCGGTGGCGGCTGGTCGGGCGGCGGTTGAACCGGTGGAGGTTGCGCCGGTGCTCCCGCAGGTGCGGGATGGCGCGCGGCGTATTCTTCCGGATGGGTATGCTTGGCGACGCGGTCCTCCGAGAACGTGGCGAAGAACCGGGCAGCCTGATTTTTGGGAACCGAGATGATTGTGTTCCCTTTCTCATCGATCTGGAACTTCGCGTCCGGCAGATTGCCCAGCCACGAAAGGATCGTGTCCTGCATCTCCGCAGGAACCGGCTTCCTGCTGGAATACACCAGATTGTCTCCTTCGACGTGTGCGGACCACGGAATGCGCGTCTTCTCGATCACCTCCAGATGCTGGAGCTTCACCTCTTTGCCTGCACTTTCCCACGTTGTCGGAGAGGTCAGTTTCTCCAGGTTCTCGATCATCTCGATCGCCCCTTCCTGCACGGCGGCGCCATCATTGGCGAGAGCCTCATAGAACGAGATCTGCGGTCCGAACACCGACAGGATCTTGGTCATCTGCGCGTTGAATTCCTGTTCCATCTCGTTGATGCGCGCGATGATTTTGGTACGAAGCCCCTTTTCCCTTCCCCCGTCCGCATTGGGATCGAACTGTTGCCGATAGCTGTCAAAGAGCTGCCCGGCCCTTCCGGACTGGGCCAGCTCGTACAACTGGAGAACGCCCTGGAACTTCGCGAACCGCGTGTCGTCATCAAACACCGAGAAATTCAGGAAGCGTTTCTCGCCCGGTTTTTTGGAGGTGTCGCGGAACGAAAGGTTGTCGTGAATCTCCAGGTCCTTCCCGTTCCCTTCCAGCGAATGCCCCGGATCGATGGCGAAGAACTGCGCCTGAAGCATCTCTCCCGGAAGCGCGTCCTGGTTGAGGATACGGAACCCCTTGTTCTGTCCGTGCGAGCCGACGGCGTCGCGGTCGGCGAGAAGCAGGAACATCGCCTTGTACTTGCCCAGGCTCTCCACGTGATGTCCCGCCGGCGGCACGATACGACCGTCTTGAATGTACACGCCGTCGAAGTCGCTGTACCCCGTGGCGAACTTCGCCTCCAGCATCAGCTTGGGATGTTCGTCGGCGTATTTTCCGCGCATGATCGAAAGCTCTTGCGCGGGAACCCCCGTCAAACGGGTCAGGTCGTTGGCGAGAGCTTCGGCAACGGCGCCGGAGGAGGCCTCGTCCGCCGTGGTGAGACGGAACGTGCGGTAGAAGAATCCCTTGAAGGCGCCGCCCTTGACGGAGACGCGCTCCGGCAGCTTCAGATAGCCGGAGCTTCCCGGAGCGCCCGCCAGCGCGCGGTCGTTCTCGTTGTAGTCCAGCTTGGCGATCTTGCGGTCGGAAAAATGACGGAAGATCGAACAGTTTTTCCGCGCGGGATCCGGGTCATCGGGATCGGGATACATCACCGCGTCGCGAATCTGGGCAAAGAGCAGGGTTTTCACATCGACGAGCGTCCGTTTCTGCTCCGCGCTCGGCTCCTGGTTGGGATCGGCGGGGAAAATGTCCGCCTTGCTGAGATTCGGGAACCTTTCATGCAACTGTTTGCCCAGTTTGCTTTCCGGATGGTCAAACGCACGTTCGAGAAGGTACTCCGCCGCGAACGCGATACCGAGCGGATGCGAACGCCCGACGAGGAAACCGAGTTCGCGGATGGACGCGTTTCGCTCCGCCGCGAGCCGCAGGGGGGAACCGGCCGGCGCGGCGTCAACAATCCGCTGCAAGTCCTGCCGACTCTTGGCGGAGAAAACATCCGCCATCAGCCCGCGCGTATCGTCACGCGACCAGTCGTTGCGGAAGATGAACCCCGGCTCCACGCCGTTGGTCTTCAGCTTTTCAAAGATAATGGGGTTGCCGCCGGAGTTGATACGCATCCCGACACCGAGAGCGCCGGACTTGACGCGGTCTTCCACCGAGGTTTGCCAACGCCGGAACATGGATCCGGGGGATTCCTGAAGCCGCTTCAACCCGGTCGGTTCGGTTGCGGAGACCTCCTTCTCGACACGTCCCATACCCAAGTCGGCGTGCAGCGAAGAAATCCGTCCGTCCTCGTCCGGCATCTTGCCTTCCACTACGTTCGCCGCGGCTTTGTGGATCATATCCGAAACGAGCTTGGCGATATCCGCCGGATTCTCACAAGCCTTGAGTTTTTCTTTCTGTCCGCGCAGGGAGCTGCTAACAGCGGCACTGACCGCAGACTTGACAGCCGGTCCGAGCTGCATCAAGGCGGGATCCGTATCGAGCTGACGGCGCAATTCATTCACGAACCGATATCTTTTCAACGGCTCGAGCTGGGAAATCACGCTTTGGATGTCACGCACCCGCAGTGACTGGTGAAGCTGTGCACGTGTCCCGATGACCGTGTCGAACGCGTGTTCGCCGAAGAACCCGTACTTGTCGCTCAACGCCTTGCGGAAGGCTTCCATCGTCGCGTCATTCAGTGTCCTGTCCGACTTGGTGACGGTGACGCGCCCAAACCGGCCGAGCTTCGCGTCTTCCGCGCCCTTGGGTCCCGAAAGAACCACATCGCGGGAACTGAAAAACGCGGAATCCGCGACCGCTTTAAAATCAGCAAAGGTAACGGGCATGGGATCCACCTACGGGTTGATGAAAAAAGAGGATGCGGACTGACTCTCGCCAAACCGAACCGCGTCGTCGAGAGCAGAATCCTCCGCTTCCGCAAGGTTTTCGTGAATCCGCGCCGCCCAAAGATCGACGAGCGAGAGAATCTGTTCGAGGGTTTCGGCGAACGCCTGCGGATCGGAGGTGGCGGGATCGAAATCGAAGAGGTAATTGTAAATCACCGTTTCGCTTTCCGGTTCGAGAGCAAAGTATCCGCCCCCCGTGTCCACCCCGAAAAGCCCGGCCGCCAACAGGTTCCGATAGATGATCTTGTCGGCGTCTTTCGGCAGCGTAATGACCTCCACGAAGCAAAGGATCTTACCCGGATTCTCAATATGCTGGAGGTTCAACGTGTAGGTGTCTTCCACGCGAAGGCCCACCAGCCCATCCTTGTCCGGGACAAACGCGTCCAACTTGGTCACTTCCGCAACCTTCGTAAGAAAATCTACATACTCTTTTTGTGTCGTCATGGTTCTCATTCCTTCCAGTTCGGCTTGCCGTACTTCAACAAACACACAGTACCCCAAGCAATCGCAAGTCACTATAGCAAATCTGAAGAAGGAATGGGAGAGAAATTTTAGGGCGGCTGCATCGCAGTTCCGAGTTCTTGCCAAAGTGGCTTAGGTGGTTACTTGGGTGGTTAGGTGGTTGGAGGCGCTACGCGCCGGCTGGGAAGTGGGGAAGCTGAGAAGAAGGGATACGCGAGATGGGACATCTGGGACGAATGGGACAACTGGGACTGGTGGCGCTTGTCTTTGCCTCACGCGGAGAACGGGAGGGACGCGCCCCGTCGCGTCCGCAATGCTTACCCGGATTTACCGGATTGTCCAGAATATCCAGCCTGACACGCTTACCCGGCTTGACACGCTTATCCGGCTTGACACGCTTATCCGGCTCCCCCGGCAAGCGACAAAAAAGCCCCGCAAACTTGCGTTTGCGGGGCTTGCGGCTTGGAGCCAACAGAGGGATTCGAACCCCCGACCTGATCATTACGAATGACCTGCTCTACCAACTGAGCCATGTTGGCGAAATTGGCACCCCCTAGCGGAGTCGGACCGCTCTTCCCAGGATGAGAACCTGATGTCCTAGCCGATAGACGAAGGGGGCTTCGTATGGTGCACCCGAGAGGACTCGAACCTCCATGCCTGTTCAGCATAAGAACCTGAATCTTACGTGTCTGCCAGTTCCACCACGGGTGCAAAACACGCGTGTAAGTATGCCAAAACCCGAACGGGAAGTCAACACTAATTTTTAAGTTTTTTCGGAAATACAGGGAACGCGGCGCGTACCGATACCGAATGCGCGGGGACAAAACACCGGTCCCCCGTCAATCAAACCGTTGTCTGTTCTGTGCCGCGCCGTTTTCGGCGCGGGATGTCTTGCCGGGAAACGAGGGCGGACGGTCCGAAGAAGCATACGACGCCTTGCGTTTTGCCTTGACCTGACGGTTTTCCCATGTTATAGTGGATGCCATGGTTTCGGAGGTCTGCTCCGTCTATACAGGGGGGGGTAATCGCCCGCCGTCCCGAACTCAAGGAGAAAGGTTGGGATTATGAATCGGAATGGTTTGCTGTTGTGTGGAATCGCCGGACTGGCCGCAACGCTGGCGTACGGCGCGGTGACGACGAACGTGTGGCTGACGGCTGCGGGCGGGGGTTTCCATGACTTCGCCAACTGGTCGGAGGAATTTGCCGGCGTGACGAACAAAGACGCGAACAGCGGATTCCTCGACTTCCGCGCCCTTTCAAGCGGCGCGTCGGTGACGCTGTCGCACCAGATCACCTTCTCCGGATTCTGGTTCGCCCCGACTCCGTCCTCCCCGGCGGAAGAAGGAGAGGAAACCAGAGACGGCGGAGACGAGACCACCCCCGTCCCATACTGGTGGTATCTCCCCAACGGTCAGAACTGGAAAGCCGGGACAGCCACGGAAATCCTCCGCGTCGATGACGGCGAACTCTTCTTCAGCGGCAAGATGACCTCCCCGAACATTCACGTGACTCACGTCAAGCAAGGAAACGGTGCGCTGGTGGTGCGCGGAAATCTCGGCGACGATCAGGATATGGTGCACAATCTCCGGATCGACGAGGGTGAAGTACGGATCGCGGCGAACAACGCGCTGCGCCATGTCACCTACCATGAGGACCAGAGTAACGGACGCCTGAGCGTCTCGAACAGCATCTCCGAATACTTCATCGGGCGGATCTACTCGTCCGACACGAACAGGGAACCGGATAACTTGGCGGGGCGCACCGCACACATCGGCGGCGCCTATGCCGATTCCGTCATCGCGGTGCCTTCCACGAACGGCACCTACATCTCACGCGGCCACTACACGCTCCTGCTCGGCTCGCTGCCGGAAGCGACCGAACTGAATGGACTGGACGGCGATTTCGAAATCTGCACGCTCACCAACTCACTGCGCGACTGCGTCGGCTTTTGGCGCTTCGAGAATTTCAACGACCCGCTCCACGACAGCGGGCTGCGGGGCAACACGCTGGTGGCGAGCGGAACGCCGCAGGTCGTGACGGACGCCGAACGCGGAAACGTCCTCTACCTCGACGGTGCGAGTTACCTCACCGGACGGTGGGGCAACAGCCACCGCGGCATCCCCACCAACAACACCCCTTACACCGTCGCGTTCTGGGTGAAGATCCCGACAGCTCCGGCAAACCCCGGATTCGCCGCATTCCACTGGGGTACCATCACGGGAAACAAGTGCAACTTCATGCGCTTCAACCCCGACGGCAAAATCTACCACTCGCACGGCGACGGGAGTGGAACCGCCCGAAACAAGACTTACGGGGGGGGGTACAACTTGTATAACGGAACCTGGCATCACATCGTGGTCATTCACGACGGCGACGCCCAGATGCGCTACTACATCGACGGCAACCTCGTCACGACGGCCGACTGGTCGGCATACGGCACACCCGCGATCACAGCAGAGAACTTCCAGATCGGAAATCCCTGGAGTGCATCCTCAATTCCTTTCGTCGGGTACATGGACGACTTCCTGATCCTGAGCCATGCGTTAAACGCGGAGGAGATTGCCGCCCTCCATGCGGGACAGACAGACACGCCCAATTCCCTCCCCGCCGAGATCGCGTTCCAGACAACGGGCAACGGCGCGTTGCGTCTCGGCGGCGACCAGACGTTCTCGACCCTGCGCGGCGAAACGCCGATTGGCGGCATCCGCCTCCAGAACGGGGCGATGCTCACGATCGACGGCGGCTCTCCCGCGACGACGACGCAGGCGGTCTTCCAGGCGGGCATCCGCGGCAACGGCTCCTTCCGCAAGGATGGAGCGAATCTCGACCTCGTCGCCAGCAGCTCGTTCGACTATTCGGGCGACACCGAAATCGCGGCGGGTTCCCTCACCCTGCGTACCGCCAACGACCTCGCCGCCTGGTGGCGGTTCGAGGATACGAACAACCTGGGGTACAGCTCCGAACGCGTGAACGCGCTTGATGTCGTCAAGTACAATGCCGCTGTAGGAGTCACCGACAACGAACGCGGCTCCGTGGCGCAGGCGCCGGACGGCACCTCCAACGGAATACTCGGAGACACCTACACGGGCCACTCCGGGTTCCCGATCGGCAACTCCCCCTACACCTGCGCGGTCTGGGTGAAGCGCGACGCCGATTGCCCGAACAACGGCAGTTTCTTCTGGTGGGGCGTCGCCGGAGTAAACGGGCAATCCGTCCAGTTCCGCTTCATCGACAGCTACAAGACATTCGCCCTCGCCCATGTCGGCGGTGTGGGTTACGACTTCACCGGATTCACGCTTAGCGAGGCGATGCCCGCTGGCGAGTGGCACCACGTCGCGGCCACCTACAACGGGAACAAGGTCCTTTCGGTCTATTACGACGGCCAACTCGTCAAACGCGAAACAACGGCGAAGGCAATTAACATCCCCTATTCCGGATCGGTGATCGTCGGCAAGTACAGCGGCAGAAACGACCGCACTTTCAAGGGGTTGATGGACGACGCGCGCATTTACTCACGCTGCCTCACCGATGAGGAGATCGCAATGCTGGCGGCGGAAAGCGGTGAACCGGCCCAGTACGCCGCGACCATCCAGTTGCCGCAACCCGTCGCCGAATACACCTTCGACGATCCGGAGAATCCCGGAAAGGACACCTCCGGGAACGGCTACGACCTGACGCCCGTCGGCGATGTCACGGTCACGGACTCCCCGATCAAGGGCGGTATGCTCGACCTGACCGGCACGGTGATGAGCTACCTGAAGTACGCGGACGACGCATTCCCCGCCAAGATTCCATCCGGCACGAAATCCTTCACCATCGCATGTTGGGCGCGACCGTTACAGGGTACGGGGCTGGCAGGAACTGCCGTCGCCTGGGGCGAGGCCGTCACCTCAGGATCCCACTCCACGATCCTCGATTTGTACGGAGGAAACAATGACCGTTCCTGGCGGTTTGTGACGCTGAACAACAACAACAACGCAGTAATGGTTTCCTCCAAACAGTCCTCGCTGACGGAAGGTTCCGACGATCTGCGCATGCACCACCTCGTGGCGGTTTACGACACGGCGGCCGAAACCTGGAAGTTGTATGTGGACGGAGTACTCAGCGTCAGTGCGTCAAACAAAAACGGATGCAGCACACCCGCCAGCAACTTCTATGTCGGGCGCAAGCCCAGTAACAACACTGCCTGGTTCCGGGGCGAACTCGATGAGGTGCGCATCTACGACACCGCGCTGAACGCGGCGCAAGTCCGCAACCTGGTCAAGTACGATCTGTCGGAAGGGCACGGCGTCCTGCCGCCATCCACCACCGTCTCGGTCGCACAGAACGCCTCGCTCCACGTGGAGTCCCTCACGCAGAACCTGAAGGGACTGCAAGGCGCGGGTGACGTCACGGTCAACAGTAACGCCACGCTGCGCCTCACCGCCCCCGCCGCATTCGCGGGCGCGCTGACGGGCGAAGGCAACCTCGCCCTTCCGGCGGACGCAACCTTCCCCGCCGCGACGCTCTCCGGTTTCACCGGAACGGTCGTGTTGGAAGGCGGCAAGCTCTCCGGCGCGGTGACGCCCGCCTTGTGCGACGCGCGTATCCCGGACGGTACCGCCCTCGCCTTGGCCGACGCGCCCTTCGCCGCCGTCGGCGGAACGCTGACCGTCGGCGGTTCCGGTAGCTTCACCTGGATCGGCGAGTCGCTGGCTCCCGGCGACTACCCGATCGCGACGGCGAGCGACATCACGCTGGAGCAGGGTGACGGCTGGCAGGCATCCCCGGAACCGGGCGCGGCCGTCGCCAAGACCGAACTCTCCGTACGGGACAACGGCAACGGGACGAAGACGCTCCTCTTCCGCGTAATCGCCAGCGGCACCATTATCAGCATCCGGTAGGGTTTCGCCAGCCGCAGCCTCTGCGGCGGCAACAAAGGAAAAAAAGATGAAAAGAAGATCGTTTTTGAAACTGGCGGCGGGAACCGCCTCGCTTCCCCTGTTTTCCATCGGTGCCCCCACGGGCGCGACCCAAAAGATCCGGATCGGCCTGATCGGCTGTGGCGGACGTATGGGGCTGAGCGTCGGATACGGCATCGTAAACAATATGTGCGGGCCGGACGAGGAGATCGTCTGCCTCGCCGAGCCGGATCCGCATCGCTGGAATCCTGTCCGCAACGTCGTCAAGCACCGCCAACCGACCGCCGATGTCTCGAAGATCAAAACCTTCTATGACTACCACGAAATGTTGGAGAAGATGGGCGGGCAGTTGGATGCCGTGGCGGTCGCCACGCCCAACCACCACCATGCCACCGCCGCGATTCTCGCGATGAGCAAGGGCCTGCACGTCTATGTCGAGAAGCCGATGGCCCTCACCGTCGAAGAAGTCCGCCTGATGCACGCCGCCCAGAAGAAGTACGGCGTGGTGACGCAGGTCGGCAACCACGGCCACAGCGAGGAGGGTATGCGCCGCCTCGTCGAGTACATCCAGAGCGGAGCCATCGGGCAGATTCACGACGTGTGGGCGTTTGACGACCGTCTCAACGCGATGATGTACCGTCCTCCGAAGGCCGAGCCGCCGAAGGGCATGAACTGGGACGCCTGGTGCGGTCCGGCGCCGATCTGCGACTACTACGCGCCGACCGCCGACCACAACGGAATTCACCCGCACGACTGGCACGCCTGGATCGGGTACGGCAACGGCGCGATCGGCAACATGGGTACGCACATCATCGACCCCGCTTTCTGGTCGCTCCGTCTCGGCGAGGTCCACCCGACGAGCGTCGAGGCCACCGAACTGAAATGGGGCGTGGAGGGCAGCTGGACCTGGCGCAACACGATTCACTGGGAGTTCCCCGCACGCAAGGGCATGGACGCGGTGACGCTCCACTGGTTCGACGGCGTGAAGGACGGCATCCCCTACTCCAAGGAGTATGTCGATAAGATCGGCGTCTGCCGCAAGCGCGAATACCAGAACCTGCCGCCGGTCATCGAGGAACTCGAAAAGCGTCACGGACAGAAACTCGGCAACCTCGGCACGGTGTACATCGGCGAGAAGGGCGTCCTGGCGATCGGGCCGCACGGCGACGGACTGCAGTTCCTCCCGGACAGCCTGCGCAAGACGATCACGCCGCCGCCCAAGACGATTCCCCGCGAGAAAGGCATGAACCACCAGGCGGACTGGCTCCGCGCAATCCGCAACCCGAACCGTCCCGCCGGATGCAACTTCGATTACTCCGCGCCACTGGCGACCACCGTCCTGCTCGGCAACGTCGCCGCCCGCGCAGGAATCAAGAAACTGCTCTGGGACGGAGAGAAAATCACCAACGACGAAGCCGCCAACGCCTACCTCAAAACCACCTACCGCAAAGGCTGGGAAATTCCCCGCGCGTAAAGGCGACGGGAGCTGGGAAAGGGAGAGGAAGGGAGGAAGAGCGGGGGAGCGGGAAGGGACGAAAGGGACGGAAGGGACAAAAGAGACGAAAGAGACAAAAGGGATGGCCCTTTTTCAGCTTCTCAGCCTCTCAGCCTCTCAGCCTCTCAGCTGGCGCGAAGCGCCTAGTCCATGATGTTCACGCGCGCGCCCATCGGCAGCAAGAGCGCCAGCTGCTCGATATCCTTGTTGTTGAAGCGGATGCGTCCGTCGCTGCAGGCACGCCCCAGAGAGGCGTTGACCCAGGTGCCGTGCAACGACAATCCCTGCACAACCGGCGTCTCCCGCGTCGGGGAAAGCAGCAGGCACGTCGTTCCGAGGATATTGCCCGGAGCGCCGTAGGGAATCGTCTTCTTTCCGGGATACCGGTAAGGCGGCTTCTTGACGCGGCTGGAAACCGCGTAGGTTCCGATCGGCACATCCTGCGCCGGCCCGATCCCGACCGTGTAGCGGCGGAAGAATTCGCCGTTCAGCGTCAGCACCGCGCTGCAACTCTTGCGGAATACAGTCAGGCAGAAATTCGGCTTGTTCAGCACCCAGAGTTCCTTGCCGATCCGCAGCCCGCTCGCGTTCTCGATGGAGTTGACCTTCATCAAGAATTCTTCCGTCACGTTGTACGATCTCGCGAGTTTCCCGACCAGATCGCCAGGCACCACCCTGTGAACGGTCTTGCCCGGCATGGGACGGTCGGAGAACAGCAATGTCTGGTTGATCTTTTCCAATTTCCGCTCGATGAACTCGCGGACGTTCGCCGCATCCTGGTTCTTGCGCAACGTCAGCAGAATGGTGCGCGCACCCAGAAGATCGTCTTTCGTCATGTTCTGTTCGGCCAGACGCAACTGATTCTGCAACTCGGCGGGGATCGCGGACGCCTGCGGATCCGTCGTGGCGGACGGCTCGACCGGCGGCGCGGGTTCCGGACGGGACGGCGGATTCAGCGCAAGTTCGCGCGGCGGCGGCGCCTTGCGCGTCGCCGTGGCGGCATCCGCCAGATCCTTGCTGATCCCTTTCAGGAAAGGCGTCCTGTCGTTCCCGCCCGCTTCGCCCGTGTTTCCGCGGGCGGTTTCCAGATTGTCCGTTCCGGCGATTTGCGCGGGAGACGGCTCCTCCGTCCCGCATCCGCGATAGATCATCACGACAACCAGCGCGAGCGGAATGAGCAACAACAGCAAAGCGATTTTCCGGAACGAGAAAACGCCTTGTTCCGGATCAAACTCGATGCCATAGTTTCCGCGCATCATCGCCTATTCCCTCCCGATCAGCCGCAGCATTTCGCGTACCGCGTTTTCCAGTCCGACGAAGACCGAACGGCAGACAATGCTGTGGCCGATGTTCAATGTATCCAGTTCGGGAATCGCCAGAATGTCGGCGAGATTCCCGTAGTCCAGTCCGTGTCCGGCGTTGACCTTCAATCCCAGCTTCGCTGCTTCGCGCGCGGCTGTCCGAATGCGTTGCAACTCTTCGGCTCTCGCTGTTCCGGCCGCGTTGGCGTACGCCCCCGTGTGCAGTTCGATGTACGGCGCACCGATTCGCGCGGCGGCCTCCACCTGCCGAATCTCCGGGTCGATGAACATGCTGACCTCCACGCCCTTGTCGCGCAGCGCACGCACCGTCGGCTCCAGTTCCGCGAATTTCCCCGCGACGTCCAAACCGCCCTCCGTGGTCAGCTCCATGCGGCGTTCCGGCACCATGCACACTTCATCCGGAACGACATCCAACGCGACCGCCACGACATCCGGCGAATTCGCCATCTCCAGGTTCATCCGCGTGCGCAGGGTTTCCCGAAGCGACCGGACATCCGCCTCCTGGATATGCCGCCGATCCTCGCGCAGGTGGATCGTAATCCCGTCCGCCCCCGCGCGCTCCACGATGGCGGCAGCTTCCACGAGGTCTGGATACGGCGTTCCGCGCGCCTGACGCAGCGACGCGATGTGATCGATATTGACTCCTAATCTCATTCTTCCACCTTTGCCTTTCTCACTTGCTTGACCAGTCCCTCGTACCCCTTCTTGCAAGGCCGCATGGTATAAGAGAACGAGACCGGCGCTGTCTGCAGCGTGTATTTCTCCATCGGGCGCGGACCGCAGCTCGCTCCGCCCAGCCCCATCTGCGCGGCATCGAGGCTCAGGCAGACTTCCGGACGCGGAGGCCGGGGGGCGTAGATGCGCTGCTGCCCGTTACGGTGACGCTGGAACTCCAGATCCTCGCTGGTGAAGTGCGTCGCGGTCACGAAGAGCGGCTTGTCGAAGGTGAAGAGCACACCGTCGCCGCTCTCATCATGGAGGGCGAGCCAGCGGACATCGCACTTGCCGCCGTTCTCCTGCGGACGCACATACGCGACATACTGGTCCGTCACCGTGCTCTCATAGTACCCGACCTCGCTCGCGGTCTTGCGATCGACATAGTTCTCCCACGGCCCGCAGCCGAAGTACGCCAAGTTCTCCAAGCGGGGGTCCAGCATCATGCGCACACCGATGCGCGGCAGCGTCGGCAACTTACCCTCCGGCGTGATCCGGTTGTTCACGCGAACCTCGCCGTCCGCGTTCACCACATATTCGACCGCATGGACGAACCGCCCGCTCTTCGCGCCGTCGGCATGGACGGTAACGGTCACGCGCGCCTTCGCGCCATCCTGCAACAGCTCGGCGCGAATCGGATACGGGTGGTAGCGCAACTGGGTCAGGCCGCTGTCGTAAAAGCCCTTGCGCATCCAGATGTCGTTGTCGGTGAAGGCGCGGAAGACATTCACCTGCGGACCGCGACAAATCCCCTGCTCGTCGGAGATCACGGCCTTCGCGCCGTAGGTCAGCGAACTGATCGTACCGGTCTTGCGGCTGATCTTCAGGACGAAGCGTTTGCCCGAAACAGTGACGAATTCGGAAGCGGGATTGTTCTCCAGCGTCACCTTGCGCGTGAACCAGCCGTCCGATTCGGGCGCGGGTTTCGCGGCCGCCGTCTTCGGGATGAACGGCAGCTGGTCGTAGGCGATCTCGTACCCCTTCTTCTCCCATTCCGTGTCCGCCTTCAGGTGGAAGCTGACGCGGTAGAAGTATTCCGCGCCGAAAACCGGCTCCACTTTCGGGAGCGGCAACGCGATTTCGGTGCGGGAGAGCGGCGCGCACGGCACGGAACCGATCACGCCGTCCGCGATGATCTTGCCGTCACGGGAGAGCGACCATCTCGCCTCGAAACCGGAGGCATCGACGAACCCATTCCGGTTCCACAGCTCGGCCTTGCCGTCCGCCGCATTCGCGCAGCTGACGATCAGGTTCTGATAAACGTGGCGCACCTCGCGCAGTTTCGGGGTGACCTCGCGCGTCGGGCCGATCACGCCGTTGCAGACGAACGGGCCGTCGTTCGGCTCCTCGTCGTTGTCACCGCCGTAAATCAAATACCGCTCACGCTTGCCGTCCGGTCCGATGCGGTCGGTCTCGCGCCACAACGCCTGATCGATCCAGTCCCAGATGCAGCCGCCCATCAACGAGTCGCTGGCGTAGATGGCGTCCCAGTATTCGCGGAAGTTGCCCAGCGCGTTGCCCATCGCGTGGGCGTACTCGCACATGATGTACGGTTTGGCGCGGTTCTCGCCGCGCTTCTGAACGAACTCGACCGTCGGGTACATGCTGCTGTCCATGTCCATGTCGCCGCTCTGGCGCTCGTAGTGAATCGGGCGCGTCGGATCAACCGCGCGCACACCGTCGCGCGCCGCGATGAAGTTCGGACCCGGCCCCGCCTCGTTCCCAAGCGACCAGATGAGGATCGCGGGATGGTTGCGGTAGTTCAACGCCTGGTTCACATTGCGCTCGACGTGCGACTTCTCCCAGAGCGGGACTTGCGCCAGCGTCTCTTTCCCGTATCCCATGCCGTGGCTTTCCACGTTCGCCTCCGCGATCACGTAGATGCCGTAACGGTCGCAGAGCTGATACCAGTAGTAGTGATCGGGATAGTGGCAGGTGCGGACGGTATTGATGTTGTTCTGCTTGAAGAGGAGGATGTCGCGCAGCATCTCGTCACGGCTGACCGTGCGACCGTTTTCTGGCGTCGTCTCATGACGGTTCACGCCCTTGATCTTGATGTTCTTTCCGTTCACGAAGAAGGTGCCGTTCTTGATCTCGACCTTGCGGAATCCGACCTTGCAGGAACGGATGTCGGCATCCCCGGCGGCAGGCTGGAGGCGCAGCACGAGGGTATAAAGCGCGGGGGACTCGGCAGACCACAACGCGGGCGCGGTGACGGCAACCGATCCTTCCGCCGTCGCGTCCTTCCCGTCCGCAGTCAACGCCAGCTCGAACGCGGGGATTTCCGCGACGCGTTTGCGGTTCGCGTCGAACAGCTCGCCCGCGACCTTCACCTTCTCGTCCTTGCCGCGCAGCGAACGCGCCGACGCACGGACACGCACACGCCACGCGCCCTTCTGCAACTGGTCGTCAGCCGGAGCCTCGGTCGTCACGTAGAAATCGCGCAGTTCCGCCGCGGGCGGCGAGAAGAGTTCCACGTCGCGGTAGATGCCGCTGAAACGGAACATATCCTGGTCTTCCAGATAGGAGCCGTCGCTCCAGCGATAGACCTCGACCGCCATCAGGTTCTCGCCCTTCTTGAGGTATTTCGACAGGTTGAACTCGGCCGGAAGCTTGCTGTCCTCGCTATACCCGACGAACTTGCCGTTTACCCACAGGTAGAAGGCGGAATAGACGCCGTTGAACCGGACGAAAACCGGACGGTCGCCCCACGACTCCGGCACCGTGAAGGTACGGCGATAGGAGCTGACGGGGTTGTACTCCGTCCCGATGTAGGGCGGCTTGCGCTGGTGCGGGTAACGGATGTTCGTGTAAATGGGGATTCCGTACCCGCGTGTCTCCACGCAGGACGGCACGTCAATCGTGTACCAGTCGGCATCGTTGAACGAAGACTGGAAAAAATCTTTCGGACGGTCCACCGGGCTGCCGGTCCAGTAGTACCGCCAGGTTCCGTTCAGGCTCATGCGATAAGGCGACTTCGGTTCCTCGCGCCCCAACGCGGCCTGCACATCCTGCTCCGAAAGCGGGAAACTCTCCGCGCGGGCGGCCTCGCGGTGAATCGCGTTCACCTGCGGGTCTTCCCACTCGTTACCCTTGAAATCCTGCGCCACGGCGGCTGCCGCCACCAAACCAATCATCATCAAACTGCGAGTCATAATCACTCCCTTCGATAAAAAACAACGTAATTATACGGAATTCCCGTCGGGTTTTCAAGACGGTTTTCAGGGGACCGTGCGAAGCGGGCGCGAATACACGGAATGAAGCGGGTGGCGGGTTGGAGGGTAGCGGGGCAATCGATTGCAGTCGATAGCATTCGATAGCTATCGATTATTCACGATTGCCCCGCTTCTCAGCCGACGGCGAGGGCGCCGTCGCTACGCAAACGGTCGCGACGGGGCGCGACCCTCCCGCTTCTCAGCCTCTCAGCTGGCGCGAAGCGCCGCCCACCTAGCGGACCATCAGGATGGTGCCCCCGGAGGAAAAGACGGCATAGAGGGTACCGTCCTGCACCAGCGTCTTCACGCCGGTTCCGGCAACCTCCATCGCGGAGGCCGGCGTAGCCTTCAGCATCTCCGGAGCGGTCGCCATCCCCTCGCAGACGACGAGCGGCAGCATATCGCCGACGGCGAACGTGCCGTCCTCAAAGGCGGAGAGGTCGAGCGTCACGCCTCCCGCCAGCGTCACGTCGCCGCTGGTGAAGAAGCAACCGTCCGGACTCGGCGCGATGCAGTTCGTCACCGTGAGACCGTCACAATAGATCGAGCCGCAACCGGCGAGTTCCCGAAGCGTGACGGAACCGGATTCGACCTCGAACACGCTGTTGGAGAGTGTTACCTTGCTGGAGAGGAACCCGCTTCCGGACGGGATGCGCAAGACGCCGCCTTCCACCGCCGTGTCACCGAGGTAGGTGCCATCGACCACCAATTTCAACATTCCCCCGCCGCGTTTGGTGAGTCCGCCGTCGGTGTCCCCGCAATCCGGATCGTGCAACACCGGCTGCCGGATCGTGTACGTGCCCCCGGCGAACAACTCGTCCGTGTTGATGACCAGCCCGTTGGTTGAGACGTAGAGGGACGTGAAGGCATCCGCAGGCATCTCCAGCGCGTTCGCCGCCAGGCCGAGCGGGCGGAACTCGCCGCCGTTCGCGTAGAACCGCGTGGTGGAGCCGGAGACCGTCGAGGCGATGCCGTTGCACCGCAGCGTGGCGCCCGCGTTCAGGCGGAGCGTCGATTCGTTGTTGGCCGTATTCGCGGCGTAGAGCGTTCCGCCGATCGAAAGCACGCCGCCGTTGAGATCCATGTATCCCTTCGCCGTACTCTTGAAGTAGGCGAGGTGCGCGTCCCCGCCGAACGAGACTTCGCCGCCGTTCTGCACGAACCGGCACGTCTGCGACGCCGGCCAATGCGCCTGATTGCGCCCCATGTAGAGGATCCCGCCGAATGTCGCCGTTCCGCCGTTCATCTCGAAACAAGAGCTGACCCCGTTGTGGTTGCCCCATTTCTTGTTCTCGTACCCCCACTGGAAATTGCCGCCGCAGATCAGCGTTCCTCCGTTCTGGCGCAGCGTGAGCATGTAGTTGTTGCCGTTGGGCGCGTAGTAGCCGAGCCAGATGGTGCTCGAGACATTTAGCAAACCGTTGTTCAGCTCGTAGGTGGAAGGTCCCCTCAGCGTCCGGCTCCCGACCGCGATCTGCGGCGTGCTGACCGTCGGCGCATGCGCGTCGTCGCCGACTTCGCCCTGCACGAACGTCCCTTGCGAGATATTCATGCCGCGGAAGGTCTTGGTCGGTCCGTCCCCGTTGGCGGCCATCACCCGGGCGTCTGCGTCGTCGTCGTAATCGACTTGCGTGTTGGGCGAGAACGTGCCGGTGCCGTGGAGCCGGAGTGTGCCGGTGCCGAGTTTGATGAAGGAGGAGGTCCCGACGTCAATCCCGTTGACGGTGACGTCTGCGGTGCTCTCGAAGGTCGCATTCAGCTTCGACCCCGCGTTGAGGGTAAACCCCGGAATCTCGACGTCGGGTCCCGTGTAGAGGAATGTGCCGCGTCCCAGCGTCAGCTGGTCGGCAGATTGGACGAACGAAAGGTCGTCCACCACCACGCGGCCGCTGCCGGTCGTGACCTTGCCCGCGTAGGCCGGATCCACCTTCAGGTTCACCTGCCCCGCGCCCGACTTCACATGCGTGTTGACGTTGAGGTCGCCCGCACCCGCGACACCGCCCGTGACGCGCAGCTCGTTCCCTGCCGTCGTGCGGAACTGCGCGGCCTTCGCAAGGATGATTGGCGCGGCGATGGTGTTGGTGCCGCTCGCGTTCGCCACGGCGGGCGTGGAATCGTCGCCGTCCAGCGTCAGGGCGGAACCGGAAAGCGTATAGCCGTAGGTCGCGGTACCTCCATTGAGCGTGAGCGTACCCACGGTGACGGGCGTGTCGAGCGAGACGGCTACTCCCGCCTTCGTGGCTGGCTTGAAGTACGCCTCCACGCCCCGCGCGTTCGGAATCAGGTCTGCGTTGTCCCAGTTCGTGGCGGTGCTCCAGCTGCCGCCGCTCGTGACAGACGACCAGGCGTTGCCGTGGATGACACCGGCGGAGTTCTTCGCCGCGATCGTGACGACCACGGCCTTCATGCCGTCGAACTCGCCGCCGTCCGCGACCGTCGTCTGGCTGATGGAGAGCGTCACCAGCTGGGTGGCGGCGTCGGCGTCCGACAGCCGGATGAGCGAGAGATCGACATCCGCGTTCGAGGCGTTGTAAACCAGCGCGGTATAGACGCCGCAGCGCAGTTCCGGGTTGAAGTCGTGCGAATCCGCCACCGTCGTGACCGTGACGGGCGAGAGGATGGCGAGCGCGTTCGTCGCGACGAATCCGTAGCCCGCCGGGGCGGCGAACAGCTCGAGCGAGACGGGATCGCTCGCCCCCGCCGAGCCGAGCGTGAGGTCCTTCACCACGGTCGTGCCGTCGAAGGCGTGGAGGATCGTGCCGGGGGCGAACTCGACCGCGCGCGTGGCGCTGGCCGTCTGGAGCGGCGCGAAGCGCGCGCCGTCCAGCACGCGGACGGGACCGCTGAACGTGCTGTCCGCAAAGTCGCCCTGCGCGGCGGCGGATCCCACCCCGTGCAGCGTGATACCGCCGTCCGCGCCTTCGCATCCGGGCGCGGAGTCGAAGCGCTGCTCCAGCACCAGCCAGCGGTCGGACTCGCCGCAGACGTCCGTCTGGTGCGAGAGATCCACGTTCAGCCCGCCCGCGCCGAGGTAGGCGTTCTGGAGATTGACGATCTGCCCGTTGTCGGAAGCGGTGACGAAGCTCTCGAAGGTGCCGCCGTCGAAGGTGGCGACGAGCGGGCGGTTCACGTTGTTGCCGCTGATCGTCCGCGCGCGGATCGTGCCGTTGCCGGCCAGCGTGAAGGTGTTGGTGTCGCGGGTGTTCGAGTAGGCGGGGTAGAAGACGCCGCCAACCTCCAGGCGCCCGTTGTCGGTGACGGCGACGTCCACCGCCATCGCGCTTGCGTTGTTGCCGCAGATGAAGTTGTTGCTGACAACGAGCAGGCCGTCCGTCACGTCAATCGTCGTACGCCACGTATTGGCCTCGGAGACCGCCGTGTGGGCGGCGTAGATCGCGTTGCGGACGACATTCGTGCCGCCGCGGTGGAAATAGCGCGGGCTGTCCGTCTGGCGGTTCCCGCTGGCGCTGCTGGCGGACTGCCCGATCTGCATGGCGTTGCAGGTAATGAAGCCGCCGTTCTGCTCCAGCGTCGGCGTGAGGTTCAGGTCGGGGTTGCTCGCGTAGTTGCCGCAGTAGTAACCGATGTAGAGGACGGTCGAGATGTTGAGGGTCCCGTTGTTCATGCGCAGGTTGCCGGCGGTCTGTTCCGCGATGCCGTTGCGGTGGGACTGCGAGCCGACGCTGAAGTCGGCCGGGGCGAAGATGTCCGGTGCGTCCGTCGGGTCGCCGACCGTGCCAATCTCCGTCCACCCGTTGACGATGTTGAACGCACGCGTACCGGTCGAAGGCCCGTCGCCAAGGGCCGTGACGCCGTTGCCGTTGCCGTTGTTGGCGGCATTGCTCGAGAAGACAAGCCTCGTCCCCTCCGGCGGCTTGAGCTTGAGCGTACCGGGTCCGGTCTTGGTGAACGTGCCGACCACCGTGTTCAGGTCGGCGATTGTGAGCGTCGTGTTCTCGTTCGTAATGTTCAGCACGGCGGAACGGGACGAAGAGGCGTTGACGGTGAGGCCGGGAATCGCGGCATCGCCGCCGGTGTAGGCGAGCGTCCCGAACTTCAGCGTGATGTCGGAGACGTCAGCCGCGAAGGAGAGGTTGGAGGCGTAGGTCGTGCCGCTGCCGACGATGAGCCGACCGCCGCTGGCGAAGCCGGCGAGCGCGCCGAGTTCCACCGGGCCGTGTACGTCGGCGGTATCTCCGGGATTGGTGAGGATCGACTGCGCGGCGGCGATCTGCTCCGCCGTCGCCGAGAGCGTCGCGTTGGTATCGGTGTTGTCCAGGACGAGCTGGGCGGAGGGGTCAAGGGTCGAGACAGCGACCTTCAGCAGGGCGCGTCCCCCGGACCGCTCCACGGAACACACGTACCGGGTTCCGTCCGGCTTGAGCGGGAACGCGGCGCACGCGGCCAGGCGCGAGAGCGCGTCGAAGTCCTCCTCCCGCGCCGAGAGGAACGTGTAGGTTCCGGAGGCGGAAAGCGCCGTCGTCACGCCCTTCGCCGAGTAGAGGCGGATCGGCGGGCGCGAGATCTTCCCGCCCACGCGCAGCTCGCCCGTCACGTAGAGCGAGCTGGCCGGGTCGAAGCCGAGGATCGGCGAGTCCGCCTCGTCGTCGCTTCCGAGCGAGAGCGAGCCGACCGTCTGCTGGATGCCGTTGGTGATGAGAAGTCCGCCGTAGTTGCTGGAGATGGAGAGCGCCGTCCCGGAGGGAAGCTTTCCGCTCTTGCCGAGCCAGACGCTCGTCTGGCTGATGACCGTCGGACCGCAGTAGGTGTTCGCGGCGTTGAAGTGGACGGGCTGGCGACGCGCGCCTTGCGTAATCCTCACGCCGCCGTCCGTCCCGCTGTCGTCCAGCGGATCGATGCCCTTCTCGAAGAACAAGGAATACGAATCGCTGCTATTCTTCCCGTTTTCGAGCGCGACGGTCATGCCGCCCGGCCCGACCTTGACGCTCGTCAGCGTGGACGGCAACATCGGGTACACGTTGTCATAACACAGGTGGTGCCAGGTGCCACCGTCGAAGACGACGTTGACCTTGCCCTTTCCGTCGTTGATGAACCGATGGCTCAGCAACGTCCCCCCGTCCGTCACGGACATGTTCAGGACGGCGGTTTTGTTGTTGTTGACCCCCGGCGCGTAGAAGCGCGAGCCGGCGCCGGTCACGACCACCTCGTTCACGGTGTCCGCGCTGCCGCTGTTTGACGAGAAGACGGGATTGGCGTTTGAATGGAGGTAGCCGCCGTCGCGGATGAGGACGGTGCAGTTCGCCCCCTTGTGGTAGGAGGCGGAGAGTGCGTTGCAATACACGCTGGATCCGGCGCCCGCGACTTCGAGAAGCGGCGCGTTCCACTGCAGCGTGTTGTCGCTCCACATCACGCCCATGTACAGGTTCTTGTTGCCGGTCGGGCCGACCAGCAGCCGGGCGCCGTTCAGGACGCGCAGGGTCGGGCGCAGGCGCGTGGAGGAGTTGGACTGCCGGCCGTCCGTCGAGCCGATGTTGATGCGGCCCTCCGCGCGCGTGATGCCGTTGCTGAGGATCAGCTCGCCCGTCGTCTCCTCGCCGTCCGCCGTCCGACCCCTGCCCGATCGCGAGGTTGACGTCCACGCCGGAGAGGACGTTCGTGACGGTCGCGTCGTAGGGCGTGTCGATCACCACCGTGCCGTCGGAGATGGTGAACGGCGCGTAGCCCTTCGTGGGCGCGCGGTCGGGCGAGAAGTCCGTGTAGCCGCCGTAGATGCCGTTTCCGAACGACGTCGTGCAGCCGCCGAGGGTGAACGGCTTGGTGAAGGTGAGTGTTCCCTTGCCGTCCTTGATGAAGCAGCCGGTCGGCTGCTGGACGTCGCCGGCCATGACGAGGTCGTTGTCGATCTGCCACACGACGGCGGCGGTATCGACGGCGGGTTGGAGGGTGACGGCCGCCGTCCAGGCACCGCCCGTCGGACCGGCGTAGCGGAGCGTGCCGCCCGTCTGCGTGAACGGCCCCGCGCCCAGCTCATGCGGCCCGCCCAGCTTCGCGGGCTTGGAGACCACGAGCGTCCCCGAACCGAGCGTCGTGCCACCGGTATGGTCGTTGTAGGGGTTGAGGCGCACGGTTCCGCCCGTCGCGCCCGTGTTCACCGCAAGCGTGTCGCCCCCTGTCACGAGCGTCTGCGCGTTTGTCTCGGAACCCGCCGGCGGATTCACCGTCACCGTCTCCGCCACCGCGCTCACGCCGGAACACAGTAAAACCAAAGCCAAATCGCGAAGCGAAAACCGCAGGGAAACCAAACCGTCACAAGTCTGTCGCATAAAACACTCCATTCCACTCAAAGAAAAGTACGCATTGAACATACTAAAATGTCAGAGTTTTGACAAGGAGAAATTTTCAGCCCCGAAAAAAAAGGGCGCATCTCTGCCATTCACATCTTTTAAAAAGTAACCACGGAATACACGGAATGAGGTTGGGTGGTTGGGTGGTTCGGTGGTTCCCCCGCGTTCACGAGGGAATGTACATGAGGGTAAGTTTTGTTTTGCCTCACACAGAGCCGCTGATGGCACGGAGAACGGGAAAGAAAAGGCAAGCGACATGCGACACCAGTCCCAGTCGTCTCATTCGTCTCAGATGTCTCATCTCGCGTATCCCTTCTAGCTGCCGCTTCGCGGCAATGTCAACTTAGGGGCGTAGCCCCATTGAGGCCGCAAGACCACTGAGACGACGCAGCCGCCACTTATCTGTGGGAGCAAACTGACCCGGTTCGACGGCGGGGCGCTGTCGCTACGCAAACGTTCGCGACGGGGCGCGCCCCTCCCAATTCGGGCAACGGGGACGTCGCCCCTCCCGTTCTCCGCGCCTCTGCGCGAGCGAACTGACCCGGTTCGACGGCGGGGCGCCGTCGCTACGCAAACGGTCGCGACGGAGCGCGACCCTCCCAATTCGGGCAACGGGGACGTCGCCCCTCCCGTTCTCCGCGTCTCCGCCCCTAGGCGCGAGCGAACTGACCCGGTTCGACGGCGGGGGCGCCGTCGCTACGCAAACGGTCGCGACGGAGCGCGACCCTCCCAATTCGGGCAAC
>JAFSTA010000262.1 GCA_017450695.1 Kiritimatiellia bacterium
ACACGAGGGGCTTGTGTACGACGAGTACCACGTGGTGGACGGCAACATGCGCCACGTGCCGCGCGCGATGCTGTACACGGGCGACGGCAACCACATGAGCTGGCACGCGGTGATGCCGCAGTCGCTCGCGGGGGAGTACGACTGGATTCTCCACTTCCGCACGGGGCCCGAAGGCGGTGGAACGGGAACGCGCCTTTGCATCGACTTGAACGGCGAACGCCTCGCGACGAAGGACGCGCCTGGCACGAAAACGGACCATCCTTTCGCCATCCCACGCGAGCTGCTGAAGGCGGGCGAAAACGTGTTTTCGTTCCTCAACGACACGCAGTCCGGTACGGACTCAATCTCCATCGACTCCGTCTGGCTCGAGCCGGTCGCCCCCGAGTCCGCCGCCCCCGAATTCACCTCCTCCGCCTCCGCCACCGAAGGCGTCCAGAACGGCAACATCGAATTCACCTTCTCCGACCTCCTCTCCGCCGGCTACCCCGCCCCCACCTACACCATCACCGCCGCCGTCTCCACCGGCGAATACGATTTCGACGGCGACACCGGCTACCTCTACTTCCGACCCGCCAACGCCGGGACCTTCACCTTCACCTGCGTCGCCTCCAACGAATACGGCGCCGCGACCAACACCCTCATCGTCACCGTCACCGGCGACAACACCCCGTTCGAGCAGTGGCTCGCCGACCATGACGCCTCCGGCCACACGCCTGATCAAGTGGCCCCCAACGGCCACACCTACTGGGACAACTACATCGCCGACATCGACCCCGGCGATATGTTTCTGACGATCAAGCTTGATCCGGCATCCGGCACACTCACCATTCCCGCCGCCTCCCCCAACCGCATCTACACCCTCATCTGGACGACCGACCTGTCCACCGACAAGGACAAATGGAAGGAAGTGTCCCTCGGCTCCGGCGACCCCGATGCCAAGATCCCCATACCCGACACCACAGCAAAATCCTTCTTCGCCCGCGTCCGCGTCGAACTTCCCTCGGAGAGTAAGGACCGGAGTTTGTTGGAGCGCAAGGGCCGGAGTTTGTTGACACAGGTACGCCAGGCTGAGCAGATAGGGGGAGAATGAGAAAACTGTGCGGAGCTGTTCTTGCGGCGTTCTGCGCGCTAGGCGCGGAGGCCGGGGGAGAGGTGCGGTATCTGGCGGCGTCGGGCGATGATGCGGCGGACGGGAAGACGCCCGCGACGGCGTGGCGGACGATCGAGCATGCCAATGACGCGCTGCCGGGCGGCGCGACGCTGCGACTGAAGTGCGGGGATACTTTTTACGGCGGACTGGCGCTGCCGCCTGGCCTGGACGCGAAGCATCCGACCGTGCTTACGAGCTGGGGCGAAGGCCCGAAGCCGGTCATCTCCGCGACCAAGAACCTGAAGCCCGATCCGTCCGTCTGGCAGAACCTCACGCACTGCTGCTGGCGGATCAATCTCGCGAATCCGTCGAACTTCACGGGCATCGCAACGGACGACTGCAATCCGGGATTCCTGCTCGTGGACGGAGAGGTGAAGGGGTGGAAGCGTTTCTGCCATGCCGACCTGGTCACGCCCTGGGACTTCTGCGGCGAGGATGGATGGCTCTACGTTCATGCGGAAAGGAACCCTGCGACGATCGCGAAGGATATCCGCGTGGCGCTCCGCGTCTCGTGCGTCAAGTTCGGATCGCACAACGTGATCAGCAACGTGGCAGTCCGGGGGACGGGGGCGCACGGAATGAATGCCGGTTGGGGCTGCGACGTGGCGCACGTGCGCATCGCCGACTGCGAGCTCGAGAACATCGGCGGTTCGGAGCTTAAGGGATACTCGCCGGATCTGCGGATCCGCTTCGGCAACGGAATCGAACTCGGGGGCGATGCGGAGGATGTCATCGTCGAACGCTGCTCCTTCCTCGGCGTCTACGACGTATGCTTCACTATGCAGGGATACCCGAAGAAGGGCTGGAGTGACGTCTGTTGCCGCAATTGCACGATGACGGACTGTACGCAGGCCTTCGAGGTCTGGTGCCAGCGGGCGCCGAAGGGCGTTGGCTTCAAGCGCTGCTCGTTCACCGGCAACCGCACGCTGCGCGTTGGCGGCGGCTGGGGTGCGCTCGTGCGGCCGAAGCGCGAGGTCGCGACGCCGCTTCTCATCTACCGCATGGACACCGACACCATTGACATCAAGGTCACCGGAAACACCTTTGAGAATATGCCGCGCGGGCTTATCTTCAATCGCGGCGGCGTGAATAAGATCCCTAATGGCTACCGCATCTACGACAACATCGTCAAGTAGCATGGCTTGCCGACCTTCTTGAGGAAGTGGCGTTAGAAGAAAGGGTCAAACCCTTCTGTAGAAGATTACTGTATATGATTCCCGTGTGCGCGGCGGAATTGCACCCCTGTAGCCACCGCCTTCGGCGGCTCCTCCCTTCTGTCGTCGGGGGATATGCGGTTGAGGTTCAGGGCGGCATTTGGTACAATCTGCGTAGGAGAAATGCATGGGGTTTGTGAAGATTAGACAGCGGAAACCGATTGGGAGGATTTGGCCTCCCTTGTTGTTGATTTGCCCGTTTCTGTTAGTGGCCGTTGTCTTTACGCTGGTGGATAGCTGCAGTGTGCGTGAGAGAGCGGCGGCATCGGAAGAAAGCGCAGTCGACGATTGCGAAGTCGTTGGCGACGAGCATGAGCTGCTGGTCACCGGATACTGCAACTGCGGGAAGTGTTGCGGCTGGCGCAAGAAGTGGTTCTTCTTCGGCGAGCC
>JAFSTA010000263.1 GCA_017450695.1 Kiritimatiellia bacterium
CTTCCGTTCGGCTCAACAATCCCGCTTCTTCATTTGAAAAAACTCTGTTCCCGGACTGATCTCCGCGTACTCTGCGCCCGCGGCGGCTCTGCGTGAAAAACCAAACGAGGGAAGCTGGGGGTATTCCCCCTTTGCGAACGTAGCGGACTTTGCGTGAGGTTGAATCTCGCGTTCGGTATCGCAGGCATCTGCATGGATCACGGTGAAAAACGCAGATGCGCCCCAGGGCGCATCGTGTACTGAAAATGCCTAGACGCATGTTGCCTATTGTGCTAAAATTTACGGCATGAAAATGAATACAGTCAGCAGGCGTTCGTTTCTTATGAAGGCGGGTTGTGCGATCGCGATGCCGGTGATCGTGCCCGCATCGGCTTTGGGGCTTGACGGGAACGTGGCACCTTCCAACCGGATCACCATGGCCGGAATCGGTCTCGGCAGGCGTGGAGGCAGCGTGTTCCGCAGCGGGGTATTGCCGGAGAAGGATGTGCAGTTCGTCGCCATCTGCGATGTCTGGAAGACGCGTCGGGACGGAATCAAGAACGCGACGGACGCGCACTATGGCAACCAGGACTGCAAGACATATATCGATTTGCGCGAGCTTCTCGCACGCCAGGACATCGACGCGGTTCTCATTGCGACGGGCGACCGCTGGCATGCGTCGGCATCCGTTCTCGCCATGCGGGCCGGGAAAGACGTCTATTGCGAGAAACCCTCCGCCATGACCGTCCGGGAGGGGCAGGCCGTGGTGGCGACGGCGGCGAAGTACGGGCGCGTCTATCAGGCCGGTCTCCAGCGTCTGAGCGAACCGAACTTCATCGTCTGCAACGAGCTTCTCCGCCTCGGTCGTCTGGGTGAGGTCAAGAAGGTCTATGCGCACCTCTATTTCGGTACGCCACTCTACCTGCAACGCCGGTGGCTTTCCGCCGAGGAGCAGCCGCCCCGCGAGGAACTGGATTGGGACGCCTGGCTCGGTCCCTGCCCGTGGCGTCCGTACAACCGCGAGTACCTCACAAGCTGGCAGAAGCACTACGATTTCGGAACCAGCATCATCGGCGACTGGTGTTCCCACACCTATGCGCAGTGCCACGACGCGCTAGGCATGGAAGCGACCTCGCCCGTCTTCTACCCGGCGATGAACCTGGCCGAGCCGAACGGCATGGCACTCCGTTTCGCGAACGGCGTCGAGATGATCGCCGAGCAGAACGGCTGGCGCGGCACCTGCGGCGTACGGTACGTGGGCAGCGAAGGATGGGTGTCGTGCGCCGACGGCTACACGCGCCCGGACGTCTCGCGCCCCTCGCTTCTTTCCGACTACAACAAGATCCTCGCCGACTATTGCGCCCGTACCGGTTACACGACCGAGAACCATATGCGCCAGTTCCTCAACTCGGTGAAATCACGCGCAAAGACCGTGGCCAACCCGGTGCTGATGCACCGCTCCATGACTTCCACGCATTGTGCGAACATCGCGCAGTGGCTGGGTCGCGATCTGCGATGGGATCCCGTAAAGGAACAGTTCATCGATGACGACGAGGCGAACCGTATGCTCGCCCGCGCACAACGTCCGGGCTGGCAGATTATCTAGGGTACAGGTCTAACCGGAGAGAACGAGTCTGAGGAACAAGGGATTGCTCGAAATGAAAAGAATTGTTTTCTGTTTCTGTTTTGTCTGCGCAAATGCGCTCATGGCCATCGAAGGATCTTCCGTTTATCAGATGGCCGAGTCGCAGCTCGTTGACGTGGCAAGGTCAGGCGACGTCAACGACCGCATAACGGCATGCCAAGAGCTGGCGCACCGTGGCACGGCGGCAAGCGTACCCACTCTCGCAGCAATGCTGCTGGAGAAGGACGCTTCGCTCTTTCATGCCGCGCTCTATGCGCTCCAGAACATTCCCGGTTCAGAAGCCGATACGGCGTTAGCTGCCGCCGAAGGGAAGGCGGAAGATTCTCGCCGCGAGGCGATTGCCCACGTTCGCGCGGCGCGCAGCGGCAGGCTGTTCGCTTTGGAGGGGTACGAAGGGGCGACTGCCGCCTTGACCGCGTTCCCGCCGAAGACGGCGGCGCAGAAGGGCGACCTCTCCGCCCTGCCCGATCTCATTGCGGAGGCGCTCGCCGAGGGCCGCACCGCGCAGATTGCCCGATTCAAGTTGATTGGTTTTCCGGGCAATGAGATCGAAGGGAAACTTCTGGAAATGGCGCGGGGAGACGATACGAAGAAAGCGCATCTCGCGTTCAGCGTGCTGGGCGACCGCAAGGCGCGAGGCGTCCTGTCGCCTTTGGTGAAGATATCCCAAAACGCCGCGAGTGACAAACAGAGAAGCGATGCCCTCCTTGCGATCTCGCAGATCTGCGAGGCACCGGCAGACCTTCCCATGCTGCTTGACCTGCTCTCGAAAACGCCGGACGACGAGCAGATGCGTTCCGTACTGGTACGTGTGGCGATGCGCGAGTTCAAACCCGACCCGAAGGAAATCAAGGTGATTGAAGCGAAGTTCGGAAACTTCGACGCGAACAAGACGGTGGATGTCAAACTGATGGTCGATTCTCTCATCGCGGCCGGTTCGCGCGAGGTCATGTCCAGCTGCCGACTGGCGGGACGGGGCGGATTTTACCGGGATCCTGCGCCGGGACTTCCGAAAGAGCTGCGCATCGCCTACTCCATCGACAACGGTCCGGTGTTCCGGGAAAGCGTCCCCGAAAACGAAGTCCTCACGTTCGGGCGAAACGTGCTTCCGGCATCAAGTGCCAAGCTGCTCGTCGATGCCGCGCTCCAAGCGCAGGGTGCATTGCGTACGGCACTCACGCATATAATCGCATCCCTTGAAAGGCGCGGATGTGTTCCCGGTTCCGATGCCGTTCTGTTCACGCCAATCTTCAACGGTCGCGATCTCGACGGGTGGAAACAGGACGGTGACTTTTTCCGTGCGGCGAACGGAATCCTGGTCGGCGAGACGACGCAGGAGAAACCCTGTCCGGTCAGCCAGTATCTCGTCTATGCCAAAGAGCAATTGGCCGACTTCGATCTACGCGGATCGTTCCGCCTCAGCGAGAGAGCCAACTCCGGTTTTCAGGTACGCAGCTCCGACAGCACCACCACGGACACGGGGTATCAGGCGGATATGGACGGATCGGGAAAGATTGTGGGGTTCTTCTACTGTACGGGACAGCACCTCGTGGGGGAACGAGGCGCGGATGTGGTGCTTGCCGCCCCCATGCGCAAGAAGACCGTTCGCTTTGCGGATGACAAGGAACTCCAGGCCGCCTATCGCCCGGGCGAATGGAACGACTTCCGCATTGTCGCCAAAGGCCGCATACTCGCCATGTGGATCAACGGAGTGCGGACGGTCTCCGTGACGGATTCGCGCAAGAACTTCCTCCCCGACACAGGCTACATCTCCATCCAGTTGCACAAGGGGCATCCCATGAAAGCCGAGTTTCGCGACCTTCGTATCCGCAAAGGCGATGTCGCATTGGACGGTTCGCTGGAAAACACCGCATTGCAGCGGCTGACGGATCTGGAAGCGGGAGACGCGCCGTCATTCGAAGGGGCGGACTGGATTTGGCATCCGGACGCGCAGAACATCGACAAGGCAAAGGTCACGTTCCGTGCCGAACTCGAATTGCCGCCGGGAGAACTGGAAAACGCGGGCGTGATTTTCTCCTGCGATGATTCGGCCATCTTCACCGTGAACGGGCAGGAGGTCGGAAGGCAGACGGACGGAAAGCTGTGGTACACGCCCACATCCGCGATCGGTACAGATCGTGTAAACCTCGTTCCAGGCAAGAACGTGCTGGAAGTTGCCACCGAAAACAACACCAGTTGCGCGGCGTTCATCGCGGTTGTCGAGGTGTTGTACAAGGACGGCAGGATCATACGACTGCCCACGGGTGAGCGTGGCTGGCGGGCGTCATCGGACGGAAAAACATTCGTCAAACCGTCCGTGGTCGGTCCGTACGGATGTAAGCCTTACGGGAAATTCTCCTCCGGCAAATAACAGCAACCGGTATGGCGTGTTCCGCCATCCTAGATCCTTCGTTCGTATCTTCACGCAGAGACGCGAAGAACGCAGAGAGAGACACCGGTTTTGATTTCTTTCGGAGCGTGGCTAGTGGGGTGAGTAGTCCCCGGCGAACCGGAATTTCAGCGTCTCGCCCAGTCTCCGATGTGGGGATCGAACGATGTTCATCCTAGATTTCTCGTTTGCGGCTTCATGTAGAGCCAACAGAGCTCGCAGAGTAGGCAGAAATATGCATCAGCTGTCTTTTTCGTTTTCATCTTTATGAATTCTCCCTTACAGGGCTATAGTGCCCAGGTTCTGATTCCAGCGAAAATAAAGATATTTTGTCTCGCTTTTGCCGCGCTTGATTATAACGGCTGCGTCCAGATAGTTCGGCCATGTTTCATCGGAGAACGAATCGACAACACCACGGGCCGCGAGAAAGGCCGCAACATTGATGTCGTGCGTCACGGCCACCGCAAGCGGCCATTCCTTCTCATGCAGACCGTCTAAACGACATTCCATCCGCTTGGCGGCACGTTTGAGCGATTTGAAACCACACTGTTTCCCGGTGTGGAAATAATCGTTCAGCCGATCATGGTAGTTTCCTTCGGCGGCAAGAGCCATGCGCTTTTCAACGGACCCGAAGAACGGCGACGCGCTGCCAAGAAAATCGGCGAGGCGCACCTTCCGTTCTATGGTCTGGCCGGTACTGACAAGATCAAGTCTCATCGCCATTGCGCACGCCGTCTGGAGGGTACGAAACGTCTCGCTCGCATAGAAAGCGACCGACTTGGGTAGCAGATTGTTCGCCAGCATCAGCCCGAAGTTCTGCGCCCAGCGCCACCCACGCTCGGTAAGAGAAAGGCTTGCACCGAATGTATTGTCATTCGGGTCAAGGGGCGGGCGCTCCGCATGACGAACAAGAATCGTCACGCGCCCTCCGTTGTCGAGGGCATCCTTCATTTCAACCAAGGGCAGTTTCTCAATGCGGCAACCACCGCAAGATTTCATACGCACCGTAATCTTATCTTCCTTTTTCATACGCTAATCCACATAGCAATTCCCATTCCAACAACGACAAGCCCCGAAATCATGTGAGTTCATGACTTTCTGGTGGTAATGAATTGATCAGGTGGTCAAACTTTATCAGTTAAGCTCATGTACCTATCGGCTAGAAATCTGCACAATTCTATATTGTGGATTTGAGACTTCATCTTTGCCCATACTTCAGAATAGGTGGTTACCCCAACCGTAACAGTTTTAGGGCAAGCACCCTTTTCGACTACAGAGACACAAAAGTCTTCGCATAACTTCTCATAGTCCGCATATGCATCATATTCTTTCTTAAACACCTCTACCTTGGGCGGGTCAAACAAGATAGTTTTAAAATCAATATATTCTGGCATTCTTTCAAGACCTGGATTATATTTTTTGACCTTTGCTTCAACCTGTGCCATCCCCGAAGGTAGCATTATGTTCTTTATGGCTATGAGATGGCAAAGTTGCTGTTTAATGCCATCATAATACCCACTCTTAAATTCTTCCCCATGCGGATCAACTTTGCGATTCCAATATTCAACAAGGTTACATGTTCTAATCGCCTCGTCTTGGTCTGCAAATAAATACCTATGCGGAATAAAGTAGCCATGACTTAGATTAATCATTTCACGGAATGATTTATGGAAGTACTCCGTAAACTTCGACTCTAGCATAAGCCATTTCTTCTTATTTTCTGAGACAAGGACAATATCCATGTTTGCCGGTGCTGGCGATTTAGATATTGTTGGAATTCTTACTTCAAAGAAAACTCTATTATAGACTGTATCCTCATACTCAAACATATTGTCGGCAGATATCCAATGAAAGAAATTATAAGCCAACATTGACGAAGAATGCGCTGCACACGCCTTTGACTTCAATTCCTCACCGTCTCCACGATTGAACATCTCAATGTAGTCTGCTCTCATTTTATTCCCAAATATATTATCTTCATAAGTTACAAAACGTTCAAACTGAACGTCAGTTGACCCTATAACCCTCGTACGGGCTTTCTTAACAGCTTCTAAAAACTTACTCATGATTATCACCTTTCTTTTCTCCGCGTCTCTGCGCCTCTGCGTGAGACAAAAACCTACCCCCGCTCCTTCTCCTCCCCTGTCGCCCTTCTGCACAACGCCTCGTTGCGGGCGTTCATCAGATGGCAGTTGTCATAGTTCACGGGGAATACTGGCACATCGACTGGGAACGAGCTGAGAATTAACTGACGTCCGTCGGCAAGGAATCGCGAATCCTCGACCGTAGGATCGAATTGTTGCGGAAGGCCGTGGGGTACCGTTTTGATCCACCGAGCGAACGGCTCTTGTCGCAGACGCCGTTCCAGTTCCTTCTCGCCCGGCGAAAGGAAACCGCATACGGGCAACATCCCGCGGCGGGCCTTTTCAACCATCCGTTCGATCTCCGGCAGATGCTGTTCGACCGTCATCTTACGCGTCAGCCGCACGGAGAACATGAAAGGCGAGGCCAAAAGCGTCAGGTCACCAATGGCAGTCCATGAAAGCGACGGATCGAGAACCGCATGCTTCAGCCCGCTCCTGCGGACAAAGCGATCGGCGTTGAGTGTCTTCCACATCTTCCGTGCCGGGTTCATCTTGATATACTTGCGGACGGCGGCCAGTGGTCGTCCGGCATTGACGAGCAACAGCCAGAAATGATCCTCCTACACAAACGGCGCGCGTTCGCCAATCAAAGGCGCGACCAAGTCCTCTCCCTCTCGCCTGAAATGCTGAAACCAATCGAGGATGTCAAATTCCCGCTCCTTGCCATAATCGACTATCAAAAGCAAATGCAGGTGATCGGGCATGATGATGAAATTACTCGCCGTCAGGAACGGCCAGCGGGCATGGATGCCGCGCCACAGGGCAGCCATGGCCTCACCCGCCGGTGTCAATTCAACGGCATAGCCCGACTTGCCGTCGCGCTCCACCTTCTTCACGATGCGCGACAACACCGCCTTCCTTCCTCTCACGCAGAAAGTGAGAAAGAAGAATCGCCGCCCGCCCTTGTCGAATTGCAATCTCATGCGCCATGTCTCCTGCCGACATCGACCGGGGGAAGTTTCCCCCGAACCCCCTCTACAGCGCCAATTCCACGTTCGGCCACTGCATGTGTACATTGTGCATCGTGGCGGGAATCGCCGGATGCATTTACACGCTGCGCATCATGGCGGGGTTCGGGGCAGAGCCCCGGTTGTTGTCCGAAATCCGCAATTCTCTTCGCCAACTCGCGAAACGATCTGCCGCAGCCATTCAACAATGCCATTGCGTTCCTCCGCACAGGCAGGAGCCACGCCTCATCTGCACCGTCAAAAACGAGCGAAGCGGGATTGGGATCGTAAAGTTCGATTGCCTCGCGGAAATCGGCGGATAGCTTCTTATAACGCATGAGCGTCTTGTATCTTGCGAGCAGATCGGGTGCGCCTTTGAGAAACCCGCGAATTCCGGTCTGCCAAGGAGCATCGTAGTCGATGAAATAATCGTCGTCCGTTCCGCCGTCACCATACGCCTCGAACTTGTAGCCGACACAGTATGCCGCCTCGATGTCCTCAAGCATCGAGCCAAGCCGGATCATCGCCTCGCACGACGCATTGCGTCGCCCATAGGCTTCGCGCAGCTCGTCCAGCGTCGGCGGCGGCTTGGAAGAGGTGCGCGAGGGCGCTGCATGGCTCTCTTGCCATGCAATCCGCCTGGACTTGGCATGGGACATCTTGGACGATTCCAGCCTGAAATCGTGCCGTTCCGCCTCCGTTCTCACCTTTCTGGGTCTGCCGCGCATACGCATTATTATACTAAAATTTCGTATTTCCCGATACCAAAATTTCGTATTTCCCGACTTATTGATTCCCGATGCCAAACGCCCTTGCGAACTCCGGCGGATAGTGCGCCTTGAGGTATGCCGAGGGAATCTGGCAGAAGGAATCGCCCATCGAATAGGACGAGCGGCCATTTATGGGGACGTAGTTATTCATGTCAACGATCCTTCTTGCTGTCAGGCATCTTCACGTCAATCACCGTTTCGACAGTTATACCGTCAAAATCGAACTTGTATATCGTCTCGTCTCGCATAAGCTCGAACAGTTCTCCACGCATGGAGCCATACTGCGCGTCCACCTCCGCCAAGTTCGTGACGGGCACGGCGAGGATAATGAACTTCATGTTGCAAAGTTTGAGAAGCGACGCCCAGCGTCGGAGGTCTGCCTTGAACTCTTCCATCTTCGCAATATGTTCCTTGTCTTTCGCGTCAAAGAACAACTGGTAGATGAGAACGGGCAAGTCGCCTTTCTTCATCCCCGCCTTGTTGCAGGCGGATGCGGTGCGGTGCAGGAACTGATACGCGACATCGTTGCAGTCTCTGAAGAACTCTCCATAGTTGGCGACACCAGTGCAGTCGGCCTCATGGATGTATCTGATCCAGGCTTTCAGTACATCAAGCCGTGACTTGACATCTACACCCCGTGACGGTTCTTCAAGCCACTCCCGGATTGTCTTTTCCTTGTAGCACACATACTCCGTCATCTTGCCCTCGATGGCGATCTGAAGCCCAGGATCGAGGATCATGATGTCCGTCATGGACGGTCGGCCGATCTTCTTTCCGTTGAATACCGCCTCGGTAGGAAACTCAAAATACTTGAGCGATGCTTCAGGACGAAATCCGGGAATCAACCCACCGAGCAACGACTTGATCTTGCCGAGGTTTTCCGGTTGCCAGAACCCGGCAAGCGGTATGGAACTTGTGCGGCACGAATTTACCTTCGTCCGGGTAAGTTCATCCAGTACTTCCGTGTAGCACCCTCTGGGGAATCCAAAGAAATACCCCATCCCATCATCTATCATCTGTTTTCTGTTGTTCATACTGTTTGTCCTTTGTCGCCTCATATTCTATCAGAACCCGGCAAGCAAAATAATTTCCGCTGACGACCATTCCCAAAGCTTGTTTTCTCCCTGTCAGACTTTTAGGCAGATGACGAACAACTCGACCGCGATTACGACAGGCGAACCTGCCATAATGAAACCGACAATCGTCAGCAAGCACCCCCAATCCCAGAACGCCGTCGCAGATTCTTTAAGGTCATCAACCCACTTCATCGCGCCAGCCTCCAAAGGATGTACGGCGGCAAATCGACAATGCAGCCGCATTGGGGGCAGACGTACTTGTAGCCGCCCGGCCTGCGCCCTATCGGGAACGGCGGAGTCCGCTTCACCGGTTTCATCGACCGGCAACCGCACCTCGGACAACGAGGTCGTGACAGCAATGCTTTGATGTACTCGAACATACACCTATACGCTAGTAACATCCATGCCAAGGCCAAAATCGGCATGGGATCATGATGATAAAACATCGTGTGGCTATAAATCAACCACCGATGGAGAAAATATCATCACATCCCTCGCACCTTTGCGGATCGTGTCCCACGTATCGTTGTTCCTCGCCATCTGCTCCGTCGCCGCCGCCACTCGCCCCTCAGACGCGCCAGAGGCGCGGCGGATATCCAGGTGACACCTCTTGACCGCAAGACGGTAGGTGCAGCGGACCGCGGCATCGTCGTCCGTACTCTTGCAACCGATCAGTTCGTAGGCTTTCTGAAGCGTAGTTTTAAGGCGGGAAGGCGGCGTATTGGCTTTCTTTCGAAACCAGTGGCTTTTTGCCCCTAAACGCACCTGTTGCCCCAGAAGACAGATTCATCCAAATGGTGAAAGACCGTCCTGTTCCAGGAATCCGATATTCTTCCTGGAGTAACTTACAAGAAACTACAGAATACACGAAATCGCCGTTCCAAGAAACGGCTGATTTTTCCGTGTATTCCGTGCGTTCGTGGTTTTTCAACTTGTCCAACAGGGAAATTTAGGTTCATCGGCTTACCCGGAAGGTTCGCCCCATATCCCGACTTCCGCAGAGACTCCTTGTTTCGCGTCATTTCCTGCTCGCGCGTCAACGCCGTTCCCGTCGGTTTTGATCTCACGCAGAGGTGCGGGACGCGCCCCTACCTCCTACCGCGCGTATTCGATGGCGCGCGTTTCGCGCATGACGACGATTTTGATCTGGCCGGGATAGTGCATGGTCGCCTCGATTTTCTGGCTGATGTCGCGGGCGAGAACGGAGGCGTCGTTGTCGGAAATCGCGTCGGGATCGACGATGACGCGAATCTCCCGTCCCGCCTGTAGCGCGTAGGTCTTCGAGACACCGGGGAAGCTGTTGGCGATCTCCTCCAGATTCTTCAGGCGCTCCACGTAGATTTCGGTCGATTCCATCCGCGCACCGGGGCGGGAACTGGAAATGGCGTCGGCGGCGGAGCAGAGGACCGCGTACTTCGATTCGCAGGGCAGGTCTTCGTGATGTGCGCCGACCGCATTGACGATGACATCGGATTCCCCGTTCTTCTTCAGAAAGTCCGCGCCAAGCAAGGCGTGCTTTCCCTGCTTCTCGTGATCCATCGCCTTGCCGATATCGTGCAGCAACCCCGCGCGGCGGGCGAGGGAGGGATCCAATCCCAGTTCACCCGCCATCATCCCCATGAGGTTCGCCACTTCCACCGAATGCTGGAGCACGTTCTGCGAGAAGCTGGTGCGGAACTTCAGGCGTCCGAGCATCCGCAGCACCTCCGTCGGCAGATTCTGCACCTGCGCCTGAAACGCCGCGTTCTCACCCGCTTCCAAAATGGCCTTGTCCATGTTCTCGGAGACTTCGTTGAAAACCTCCTCGATCCGCGCGGGATGGATGCGCCCGTCTGAAATCAGCTTCTCCAACGTGAGACGTGCGACCTCTCGCCGGATCGGATCGAACGCGGAGATGACGACCGCCCCGGGCGTGTCGTCGATCAGCATGGTCGTGCCGGTGGTCGATTCGAGCGAACGGATATTCCGCCCCTCCCTTCCGATGATGCGCCCTTTCACGTCGTCGCTCTCCAGCGTGACGGTGCAGGACATCGACTCGTGCGCGTGCGTCGTCGCGTAACGCTGGATCGCGGAGACGACGATCTGCTGCGCCTCGCGGTCGGCTGTGTTCTTCGCCTCCTCCTGAACCCTGCGGATCCAAATACCGGCATCCTGGCGCAACTCCTCCTCCGCACGCTCGAAGAGTTTCCGCCGCGCGTCCTCTGCGGTCATGCTCGCGAGTTTCTCCAAACGCTCGTCCGCCTCCCGCGAAGCCTTGTCGGCGTTCTCCTGTCGCGTCGCGATTTCTTCTGATTTCCGATCCAGTTCATCCCGCCGCTGCAACAGCGCCTGATCCTTCTTTTCCAGCAACAGCGCCTTTTCGTCCAGGCTCTGTTCACGCGAGGCGAGCCGGTTCTCCGTCTCCTGGAGTTTCGCCCGCTGCGCCTTCGCCGTTTTCTCGAAAGCCTCACGCGCCTGAATGACCTCCGCGCGGGCCTGGATATCCGCCTCCTTCAACCGATTCTTGATCTCGACATCGGTCTCCTCCAGTTTGGTCTTCGCCTGTTTCTCCACGGCGTCCGCCTGGAATTTCCCGATCAGTCCACGCAACGCGTAACCGAACAGAACGCCCGCCAGACCGAACAGCAACCCGATCGTTGCGTCGCTGAAATCATACCAAGAATAACTCGACATCGCGCATAGCAGATTCATGAACCGTAACCCTTCCAGTCCTTTTAGGATAAGCTATTCCCGAAGGTAATGCAAGAGAATATGCATGGACACCGCAGTTCCGAGTTCTGAGCCGAGGCATTCGGGGAGCGACACTCTGTCGCTTTTCGGGACCTAGTTTTCCCCACACGGAACCGGGAGGGTCGCGCCCCGTCGCGACCGCTTGCGCAGGGCGGAACTTGCTTTCGCACCGAGGAGTCTCGGAGTTTCGGAGATGAGGGGGTGGCTATCCTCCAAGCCTCCCAAACTCCCAGTACCGAAAGGAATTGAAGGTGAATGGCACGGCGCCAATAGGAGAACGGTGCAGCTTGCGGTCGGCTAAGCTATCACCTACCAGCCACAAGCTAACGGCTAAAAGCGGGAAGCTCGGTATTTATCTTTGGGGAGATTCATGTTATACTGTTGGCGATGAATGGATATGACAAAGATTGGGTTTGCGGGAATGGGCGTTCCGTACATCTGATGGGGGGGTGCGGCGTCGGGATGGCGGGTATTGCCTTCCTTCTCGCCAAGTGCGGCTGGAAGGTTTCGGGGTGCGATGCGAAGCCCGATCCGGCAATCCGCTCTTGGCTGGAATCGAACGGTGTTCCCGTTGCGCAGGGGCAGGACGCGAATCATGTCTGCCCCTCTCTCGATTGCTTGATAGCCACGCCCGCCGTTGCGCCCGATGCGCCTGAACGTCTGGCTGCCGCCGCCCTCGGATTGCCGGTGTTTCCGCGCGGCGAGGTGCTGGCGCGGTTCATGTCCGACTGGCGCGGCGTCGCGGTCTGCGGTTCCCACGGGAAGACCTCGACCTCCTGCTTCATCACGCGGCTTCTGCGATTCCTGAATGCCGCTCCCGCCTGGTGCATCGGCGGGTACACGCGGTCGCTCGGCGCGGTGGCGGGACTCTCCGAATCTGCCGTCGCAGACGGACGCCCGACGGTGCTGGTGGCGGAATCCGACGAGAGCGACGGTACGCTCTCCCTGTACCGTCCCGCGCTGACCGTTGTCAACGCGATCGACCTGGATCATCTAGACCATTTTCACAGCGAGGAGGAACTGCTCGACTGTTTTCGTCGTGTGGTGCAACAGACACGCGAGGGCATCGCCGTCTGCGCGGATAGCGAGCGGGCGCTTCGCGCCGTCGCGCAGAGTGCGCACGGCCTTCCCGTGCTGACGTTTGGGAGTTGCGCCGAGGCGAATCTCCGCGCGACCGACCTCGCCGTGCGCGACGGGAAACTCTCGTTCCGCGTTTGTTACCGGGGGACGGATTTCGGAGGCGTCACCTTGCCGTTCGGTGGACGACACAACGCGCTCAACGCGCTTGCCGCCGCTGCCGCCGCGCATCTGCTCGGATACTCGATGGAACGGATCGTCCCGCTTCTGCCGGCAGCCTGCGACGAGTTGCCGGGGCGGCGCTTCGAGACTGTTGCGGAGCGACAAGGTGCCCGCGTGATCGCCGACTACGCGCATCATCCGGTCGAATTGCGCGCGGCGGTGGAGATGGCGCGCGAGTTGAATCCGTCGCGGTTGATCGCGGTCTTCCAGCCGCACCGGTACAGTCGCACGAAAGCCCTGCTGCAGGAGTTCCCGCGCGCATTCGCCGGGTGCGACGAACTCATCCTGCTGCCCGTCTATGCGGCCTCCGAACCGATTGTCGAAGGCGGAGAGATTCATGACCTGTACGCGGAGTTCCGACGGCAGGCGGTTGTTCCCGTGTTGAAGCTGGGGCGTTCCGTCGCGGAAGTCTGGCGCGATCTGCGGGAACGGCTCGCTTCCGGCACGCTCATCCTGTTGGCGGGCGCGGGAGACATCATCGAGATGGCGAGTCTCATTCGGGCGGATGCGGGACCGCAACCGGCTGACGGGCTGCCGCCGGTTCCCGACTGCACGATCATTTCGCACGCGGAACTGAAAGGTCGCACCTTCTACCGGTGCGGCGGAAAGGCGAGGTGGCTGGCGCGGCCCGCCACCGAGGCGGCGCTTATCGCACTCGTTCGGAGTTGCCGCCAGCGTGGGATTCCGTACCGTGTGCTTGGCATGGGGGCGAACAGCTGGTTCAGCGATCTGGAAGAAGGCTGTTGCGTGATTGATCTGCGAGGGGCGTTCGGCACGTGGCGCATGGAGGAAGATGGGCTTCTCACGGTCCCGTGCGGTTGCAGCGGTCCGGCGATGCTCGACTGGTGCGAACGGAACGGTTGGGGCGGGCTGGAATTCATGGACTCGATACCCGGTTCCGTTGGCGGTTGGCTGGCGATGAACGCGGGTGCGTTCGGCCATTCGGTCGGCGAAAGGATTTTTCGTATTCGTTGTTTACAAACGGACGGCAAAATCGTTATACTGGAACATACTGATTGCGGCTTCCTGTATCGGCGTTGCGAGGCACTCGCCCCGACGGGGGACGGATGCCGTCCAATCGCGCTTTCCTGCGAGATTCGCTTCGACCGATCCACGCCGGAGACAATCCGTGCCCAACGGGCGGAATACCGCCGCAAGCGGATTCCGCTGGCGGGGTTGCGCACGGAGGGGTCCGTCTTTCGGAATCCGGAAGGAGGGTTTGCCGGCAAGCTCCTGCAGGAGGCGGGCGCGAACGGGATGAGGATCGGGGGAGCATACGTGACGGATTTCCACGGGAACATCATCGCGGTTGATCCCGATGTCACGGCGTCCGACGTATTGGCGTTGGTGCAGTGGATGCGCGGCAGGGTGGAGAAAAGGTTTGGGGTCCGGCTTGTGCCGGAGATCGACGGGTTGGAAGAACCCCCGGTCGAAAAAGCTTGAGAACAGAGGAGAGGAAAAGAAATGAAAGTTGCGGTTTTGATGGGCGGAACGTCAAGCGAGCGCGAAGTCTCGCTTCGGTCGGGCGCTGCGGTGGTACAGGCGTTGAACGAGACGGGACATTTCGAGGTCGTTCCCGTCGTGCTGGATTCGGAGTCGATCGACACGATTCCAGCAGACGTAAAGGTTGCCTTCATCGCCCTGCACGGCGGGTACGGCGAGAACGGCGGCGTGCAGGCAGATCTGGACAAGCGGAAGATCGCGTACACGGGACCGGGAGCTGCCGCCAGCCGAATCGCGATGGACAAGATTGCGACCAAGAAGATGTTGTTGGCGGAGGGGATTCCAACCGCACCCTTCGAGGTGCTGGAGCGCGGAAACGACCGGACTTCGCTGGCGCTTCCCGTTGTCGTCAAACCACCCGCCGACGGTTCTAGCGTAGGGGTGTCGAAGGTAACGAAACCGGAAGAGTGGGACGAGGCGCTTCGTACGGCGCGGACAGTCGATCCGAATGGTGTCGCGCTGGTGGAGACCTATATCCCCGGCAGCGAGTGGACCGTCAGCGTACTCGACGGCAAGGCGTTGCCGGTGGTGGACATTCAAGCGCGGAACGGGTGGTACGGGTTCACCGAGAAATACACGAGCGGGATGACAAACTACGTCTTCCCCGAATCCCCCGATGTCGAGCCGCTGCTGAGACGCGTCCAGGATCTTGCGGTCAAGACCTTCGAGGTGATGGGACTGCGCGGCGTGGGACGCGTGGACTTTCGCGTGACGCCGGAGGGAGAGCCGTATGTGCTGGAAGTGAACACGAGTCCCGGATTGACCGCGACAAGTCTCTTGCCGAAGGCGGCGAGGAAGGCGGGGCTTTCCTTCCCCGAGCTGTGCGAGAAACTGGTGGGGTTGGCGAGATACGGAGCGTGACATGAGTCTGTTTTCAACAACGCAGAAGAAAGAGGTGCGCCGGGTGACCGGTGTTCCCAACGAGCTTTCGGCGCGCGCCAAGTACACGCTGATCATTGTCGCGAGTCTGGTGGCGTTGCTGACTGTCACGGGAATCTGCTACCTCATGTACAAGCTGTATTTCCGTTCGCCGGAGCTTTTCACGATCCGCGACATGAAAGAGGATGTCACCATCACCACGGGCAAGTCCGTCACAGCGGATCTCATCAGCGACATCTTCAACCTGCACAACGGGATGAATCTCTTCTTGAACGAGAAAGGGGAGACAAACAAGTTCGCGGTTCTCAAGGAACCAATCATCAAGGATATCAAGATCACCCGCATCCTGCCCAACAAGCTGGAGATTACGGTCACGGAACGCGAGGCAATCGCCAAAGTCTCTCCGGAGGAACGCGGGTTCGTGACAGACGAGGAGGGCGTGATCTTCAACAGCAGCCGGGACACGGGGTTGCTACCGCTGATCGTCATCTCGGATGAATTCGAGGGGATCAAGACGGGGCAGCGTCTGCGCGGCCTGGAAATGGAGGCGGTCAAGCTCATCATGGCGGCGCAGCGTCCAGAATTCCGTCTGCGGATCGAGCAGGTGAACTGCAGGAAGAAAGACCACCTGGTCATCCGCTTCACCGACTACCGAGACGCGAAGTTCGCATGGAAAGGAATGCTGGATAAAAAGGTTTCGCAAGAGGACTCCATGTTTTACCTGAGAAAACAGCTGAAGCAGCTGGCAGACTCGATGGAGAGCGAGATCGGACGCCCGCGACAGCATTGGGACGCCCGACTGGAAAATCGGATTCACGCAATGCCCTTTGTGAGCCAATAGCCGCAGGGACCGGAGGAAAGTATGGCAAAATCTACAGTATTGGCAGGTTTGGAAATCGGCACGACCCGTACCGTAATCTGCGTGGGGGAAGTTTCGAAAAACTCGGAGCTTGAAATTCTCGGCGTCGGCACCTACCCGACAACGGGCGTCCGAAAAGGGAAGATCACGGACTTGACGCAGGCGACCGTTTCGGTCGAGGCGGCGATCAAGGACGCGCAAAGCAAATTGAACGTGACGATCTGGGATGTGACGCTTGCCGTTTCGGGCGGGCCGATCGACTTCTCCGTGAATCCAGGCATCATCTCGCTGGGCGATAAGCGAATCACGGCCGAGGATGTCGCGTATGTCACATCACTCGCCAAAGAAAACAAGATCCCGGATGAATGCGAGTTGCTCCACTCCTTCGAGCAGCAGTTCATTGTCGATGACCAACCGGGTATCCTGAACCCACTCGGGATGCAGTGCAAGAAGTTGCAGCTGGATATGATGTCTGTGTATGGTCGCACCAACCAGATCGCGAACCTGCAGAACGTGGCCGAGAAAGCGCAGCTACGGATTCAGGACATGGCGTTCTCGTCGGTCTGCGCGTCGATGGTCACACTGACGCCGGAGCAGCGTAAGAACGGCGTTGTGCTGATTGAGTTGGGCGGCGGCAGCACCAACTACATCGTCTTTAACAATGACGTGATCTGCGCCGTCGGGTCGATCGGCGTCGGGGGGGATCATGTCACCAATGACATCGCGCTGGCTTTCAATATCGTCAACGCGCAGGCGGAGGAGATCAAACGTGCAGAAGGGTCCGCGCTGGTCGATGCGGACAGTACGGGACCGCGCATCCAGCTGCCGCAGGAGATCGGGTTCAACCAGCGCTCGATCAGCCGCAAGGCGCTGCACTCCGTCATCAACGCGCGCATGGACGAGACTTTCCGCGTCATCCGCAAGATGCTGGTCGATTCCGGGTTGCTTCCGCATCTCGGCGGCGGCATTGTCCTGACGGGCGGCGGCGCCTACCTCAACAAGGTCTCCGAGCTGGCGCAGAACGTCTTCAACATTCCGTGCAGCGTGGCATCCCTGCTTCCCATCAAGGGCGTGGAAAAACTGGAGAATCCAGCCTCCTTCGCTACGGCGGTGGGTCTGGTCACCTTCGCCTGGGAGGGACTCAAGACATCCAAGAAACAAGGCTTTTGGCAATCTTTACGCGAGGTTTTTAAATAATGGACACGACAGAAAAACAGACGGGGCTGTTGCTCCTCGGAATCGGGGGCGGGGGATGCCGCCTGGTCAGCCAGGTCGTCAAGCGCACCGCGCACGACATCCGCGCCATTTGCGTCGATACGGATTCCCAGACTGACCGGCAGGATGTCGATGAGGCCGATCGCGTCCCCTTCAAGCTCATCGGCGGTTCGCGCCTCTCCGGACATGGCGCGGGCGGAGACCCGATTGCCGGACGTGCCGCCGCGCAGGACGATCTCGCGAACCTGCTCGCGCTCACGCAGGACATCCGCATGGTGATCGTTGTCACCTGCCTCGGCGGCGGCACCGGCAGTGGCGCCAGCGGTGAAATCGTGAAGAAACTGCACGACAACGGGTTCACCACCCTGTGCCTTGTGACCAAGCCCTTCGCCTTTGAAGGAAAGGTACGCAAGCAGACTGCGGACCGTTATCTCCCGATGATCGAGGAACACGCCAGTTCGCTTTGTGTCATTTCGCTCGACGACCTCTTCCAAGAAACGGGGGAAGATATTCTGGAACGGGCATTGGCGGCAGCCGACAAACAGCTTTGCGAATGCCTGGCTCTTCTCTGGAAGCTCCTGTACCGTTCGGGATTCATTCGGATCAACAGTGAAAACCTGCACAACCTCGCCTCGCACGGCGGGCACATCTGTATGGGGTATGGGTGCGCCGCTGGAGAGGGACGCGCCAAGGGTGCTGTGGCTGCCCTGAAGCAAAATCGGCTTCTGCAACGGGGCGAGACGCTCTCCAAGGCGAACGCCTTGATTCTGGGTATCCTCGCGGGAAGCGACCTGCGCCTCTCCGAAATCGGCGAGATCATGGCGGATATAGCCGCGCTCTGTCCGGCCAACTGCGATATCCAGATGGGAACCGTGCAGGACGAGTCGTACAGTGGTTCAATCGAGCTGGTCGCGATGGTCTTCGACAGCTGGACAGTGGTTCGCGAGCAACCTCCGATCGCGACCGACATTCCCGTGCGTGTCAACCCCCGCGCCAAGAAGAACGCGAGCGGAGGCAGCAAGTTGGGATTCGGACCGCACGGACGCGGACGATTCGAGAACGTGGAAACGACAACCTTCCAAGGTGAAGACCTGGACGTGCCGACCTATGTCCGGCGCGGCATGACACTGGAGACCTGATCATGGACAACGAGATTGAAACGGCCACAGAGTTGCTTTCCCACTGCCGTTCCGAACACCTCACCATCGGAACGGCCGAGTCCTGCACGGGCGGATTGATCGCCACGCTGATCACCTCCGTTCCAGGTGCCTCCGATGTGTTTCGGGGAACGGTCGTAAGTTACGCGACCGACGTGAAGCAAAGCGTTCTGCAAGTTCCCGCCGAAATCCTCGACACGCAAGGCCCCGTCTGCCTCGATTGTGCCATCGCGATGGCGAAAGGTGTACGCGAGCTCCTCAAAACGGACTGGGCTGTTTCCGTCACTGGTTTCGCCGGCCCTGCAGGCGGAAACGAGAACGATCCCGTGGGCACGGTCTATTTCGGAATCGCATCGCCCTCGCACACGAGAGGCTGCCGACAAATCTTTGCCGGCGACCGCGAGGAGGTGCGTAAACGCGCCGCGCAGTACGCGCTGCGTTTTCTGCTGCACGAGATTCTCAACCAGCCATGAGCCTAAAGTCCTCTGTTAGCTTTCCCAAACAACGGTGTTTATCTCACGCAGATGCGCAGAGACGCGGAGATTCGGCAAGTTTGTGGCGGTTTGCCGCGCGGTTTTCGCTTCATCCATTTGGTGAAGAATCGATCCTTTCTTTTCGCTTCCCAAACTTCGCTCGAACCTGCAAAATGCCCCTGTTTTCGGGCCTTTCTCTGCGCCCTCAGCGGCTCTGCGTGAGAACCCAAACGAGGAATCTGGGATGAATGTTGCTGCGCTGCTCTCTTGGTATCGTGCCAATCGGCGTTCGATGCCGTGGCGCGATCATCCGGATCCCTACGCGGTGTGGGTCAGCGAGATTATGCTCCAGCAGACGCGCATTGAAACCGTCAGGCATTACTTCACGCGTTTTCTGGAACGCTTCCCCACGTGGCAAGAACTGGCACGCGCACCCTTGCAGGATGTGTTGAAAATGTGGGAGGGACTTGGCTACTACTCACGCGCCCGTAACCTGCTGAAAGCCGCGCAGTCGTTGCGCGAGTTGCCCGACTCGCTGGAAGGCTGGCGCGAGTTGCCGGGCGTCGGTCCCTACACGGCAGCGGCGATCGCCAGTGTCTGCTACGGGGTTTGCGCCCCTGTTGTCGATGGGAACGTGAGTCGCGTAATGGCGCGGCTCGACTGCCTCTCCGACGACTTCTCCCAGATCGGGAACCGCAACAAGTTGGCGGAACGACTGCAACCGTGGATCGAGAAGGCGGACTCGCCCGGCGATTTCAATCAGGCGATGATGGAACTCGGGGAAACCGTCTGCCTCCCGCAGACGCCGCTGTGTGACGCCTGCCCTCTTTGCGCCGAATGTAAGGCGAAAAAGCGGAAGCGCCAATCTGAATTTCCGGTGCGTCGGGAAAAGAAACAAATCCCGTTACGGCAAGTACTCGCGTCCCTGATGGTCAACGACAAAGGCGAGTATCTCTTTACACGGCGCCCCGAAGAGGGATTGCTCGGCGGGCTTTGGGAACTACCCAATGTGCCGACGACCAGGAAGGCGAGCAACCAGGAAGCGGCGCAACGCTTCGCGGAACTCCTCGGAACAACACCCCGCGAAACCCGCTACGCGGGAACCGTCACCCACGTCTTCACGCACTTCCGCCAGCGTCTCCACATCTACCGCGTTGCGGTTTCGCGTGATTTGACACTCGGACGGAACTACCGCTTCGCCGTTCCCTCCAAACTCCCCCTCACAACCGCCACGCGCAAAGCGTTGCGGCTTGGGCCAAGCGCGCGGCAATCAGCAAGGCAGGAATCATGAATGATGCGACAACTGGGACAACTAGGACATCAGCGACAGTCACCCTCTTTTCCCCTTGTCCCAGAGGTCCCATCCTCTCCCTCATTCTTCTAGCACTATTCTTACCTCCAACTCCCTCCAGGAAACCCTTACGGAAGCCCGATATCCCCGAAATTACGCCCGAAAAACGGGGGTCACGCAAAAAAAGTTGCGTTTGAGTACTGTTTTTATTACTTTTTCGCTTGCGTTTTCTCGAAAAACCCTATATTTTATTGGTGTTTTCAGGGCGGGGTAGCTCTGAGACAGCACAAAACAAAGGAGTTTTGACATGGCTAAGAAGACGACTCCTCGCACGAAGAGCGAGATCATTGCGGCACTGGCGGAAGCTGGTGAAGTTTCGAAGAAGCAGGCACTTGCGATTTACGACAAGCTGCTCGCGATCGCCTACGAAGGCGCGAAGGCAGAGAAGGGCATTGTCCTTCCCGGTCTCGGCAAGTTGATCAAGGTCCAGCAGAAGGCCCGCGAAGGCCGCAACCCGGCGACGGGCGAGAAGATCAAGATCAAGGCCAAGAAGGTCGTGAAGTTCCGTCTGGTCAAGGCTTGCAAGGATGCCGTTCTTGCGAAGTAATCTCTTCTCATAAGAGACTCCGGGAGGTCGAATTTTTCGACCTCCCTTTTTTTGTTGCCCGGGCGAGGCGTTTTGCGCCAGCTTGCCTATAAGTTGGCAGGTTCAGCCCGTCGCCCGCGCTTCGCAAGGGAATGGAAATGAGGATCAGTTTGTCTCGCGCAAAGAACGCAGTGGGAAACCCAAATCGGGGAAGCGACTGTTTTTGTAGGGACTTGCAAGGACGACAACCTGCACAACGAATCGCATCGCGCTGCGGTTCTCATCCGGCTCGCGGTTGCGAGCCGTCCGCATTCAAGTTGTTCTCGATGTTGTCTCTGTTGTTTCCCAATCCCTAGCGTGTGGAAAAGACTTTGTGGCTCAAGCCAAATCCCAACAGGGGAATTGAGGTTGACCGTTCCGTGTATTCCGTGGTTTTCCAACGGAGGAAGCTGGGGCATTCCTCTCTATTTCTTCTTCCCGGCTTTCTTTTGCAACGCGGCTTTCACTAGTCCGTTGAAAAGCGGGTGCGGTGAGGTTGGACGGGATTTGAACTCCGGGTGGAACTGCGTGGCGATAAAGTACGGATGGGCGGGCAACTCGACAATCTCCACGAGCTTCCCGTCCGGGGAAAGCCCGCTCGCCACAAGCCCCGCGTCCTCCAGCGCTTTCTGGGCTTCGCTCGCGTTCGCGAACTCGTAGCGGTGGCGGTGGCGCTCGGAGATTTCCGTGGCGGAATTCCCCGCGCCCTTTTGCTTTCCGTATTCCGTGTTCTTGTAGAGCCTTGCCGCGAGCGAGCCTTTCTTCAAAACGCACGGGTATGCGCCGAGGCGCATGGTACCGCCCTTCTGCGTAATGCCGCGCTGCTCTTCCATAAGGTCGATGACGGGATGTTCCGTCTGCTCGTTGAACTCCGTGGAGTTGGCGTCGTCCCAGCCAACCACGTCGCGGGCATACTCGATGACCGTGCATTGCATCCCCAGACAGATGCCGAGGAAGGGAATCTTCGTCTCGCGGGCATACCGGATCGCCGCGATCTTTCCCTCCACGCCGCGCGAGCCAAAGCCGCCCGGCACAAGAATGCCATCAATTTTTTCCAACTCTCGCAGAGGCGCAGAGTCGCAGAGTTTGCATGAGTTTTTTTCTCTGTGTCTCTGCACCTCTGTGGGAAAATCACAATCCTCCAACACTTCCGCCTCGATCGGTACGACATGCACCTTGCAGTCATTCGCCATGCCCGCATGTTGCAATGCCTCGTGGATGGATTTGTAGGCGTCTCGGATCGAGATGTACTTGCCGACCAGCGCGATCGTGCATTCGCGTTTCGGCTTCGTCGCCTTGCGGACGAGCGTGTCCCAGACGGTGTGCTTGATCGGCCAGACGTCCAGCCGCAGTTGGCGCAGCACCTGCTCGTCCAGTCCCTGCAGGCGCAGTTCGCGCGGGACGGCATAGACCGAATCCGCCACGTCTTTCTCCTCGATGACGCATTCGCGTTTCACATTGCAGAACATGGCGAGCTTCTTCAGATGTTCCTCCGGGATCGTCATCTCGGTGCGGCAGACGAGAATGTCGGGGATGATACCGATCGCGCGGAGTTGCCCCACCGAATGCTGCGACGGCTTCGTCTTCAGTTCGCCCGCCGCCTTCAGGTACGGCACGAGCGTCAGATGCACGAAGCAGGTGTTTTCCGTCCCTTCCTCAAAGCGGAACTGGCGCGCCGCCTCCAGGAACGGCAGCGATTCGATGTCGCCCGATACGCCGCCGATCTCGCACAGCACGATGTCGCAATCGTGTTCCCCCGCGCTGTGGATCGCGGCCTTGATCTCGTCCGTGATGTGCGGCACGACCTGTACCGTCCCGCCGAGATATCCGCCCGCCCGTTCCCGCGAAAGGACGGCGGAATAGATGCGCCCCGACGTGTAGTTCGACGCCTTGGAACACGTCACTCCCGCGAACCGTTCGTAGTGGCCGAGGTCGAGATCGGTTTCCGCACCGTCGTCGGTCACGAACACCTCCCCGTGCTGGTAAGGTGACATCGTACCGGGATCGACATTCAGGTAGGGATCCAGCTTCTGCATGAACACTTTGTACCCGCGCGACTTCAACAACAGCGCGAGACTCGCACTCGTGATTCCCTTGCCAAGGCTGGAAACCACACCTCCCGTGATAAAGACATACTTCACTTGTTTCTTCATGGCTTGCCGATTCCTATACGTTCATGGTTGGGTGGTTAAGGTGGTTTAGGTGGTTCGGACTCCTGCCTGCTCCCGAATGCCTTTCTGTCACGCCTTTGTGTTCTCTGCGTTCCTGGTGGCAGCAATCATTTCCTTGAATTGATCGAAGAGGTACGCGGCGTCATGCGGTCCGGGACATGCTTCGGGATGGTACTGCACCGAGAAGGCGGGAAGCGTCTTGTGCCGCACTCCCTCGATCGTGCCGTCGTTGAGGTTCCGATGCGTCACTTCCAGACAATCGGGAAGCGTCGTTTCATCGACGGCGAAGTTGTGGTTCTGGCTCGTGATCTCCACCTTTCCCGTCGCCAGGTTTTTCACGGGATGGTTGCAACCGTGATGCCCGAACTTGAGCCGCATCGTCTTCGCCCCGCACGCGAGCGAGAGGAGCTGGTGGCCAAGGCAGATCCCCATGACGGGAATGCGGGGAACGGGGGACGAATGAGAAGAAGGAATGATCCCGAGAAGTTTCCGTATGTTTTCGATGGCGTAAGTGACGGCGGCGGGGTCGGCAGGGCCGTTGGAGAGGAACACACCGTCCGGATTCATCGCCATCACCTCTTCGGCGGGAGTCTTCGCCGGCACCACCGTCACGTTCGCGAATGACGCCAGCGAACGCAGGATATTCTGCTTCACGCCGAAGTCGTAACAGACGATGCGGGGCGATTGCTTGTCATCCAACATTCGGCAGGCGACATCCGGATTGTCGGTTGTCGATTGTCGATTGTCAGGCAACTCAAAATCATATTTTTCCCCGCAGGTCACTTTTGCGGCGTAGTCCTGGCCATCCAGTCCTTCCCATTCCCGTGCCTTCGCGATGGCGGTTGCCTCGTCCATCGCGCCATCTTCGACATGCAGGTACGATCTCTGGCTCCCGTGGTCGCGGATGTGCAGCGTCAGCGCCCTCACGTCAACCGCCCGTATCCCGGGAATGTTGTTCTTGGCCAGATACGATTCAAGCGAGGTTTCACTGCGCCATGAGGACGGCAAGGTCAGATCGTTCACGACAAGCCCGGAAAGGAAGAGCGCGCGCGACTCGACATCCGCTTGGTTCACGCCGTAGTTGCCAAGCTCTGCGGCGGTCAGGGCGACGATCTGTCCCGCGTAGGAGGGGTCGGTGACAATCTCCTGATAACCGCTCATCCCCGTGTTGAAGACGACCTCGCCCAAGGTGTCGTGCTTGGCGCCGAACGCGACACCGTGAAAGACCGTTCCGTCCGCCAGCGCAAGAAACGCCCTGCGCTCCCTTTCCGCTTCCCATTTTGCCGTGTAGTCCATAACAAAATGAACTAGCACATCGTATGCCAAGACCGATTCCCCGTGAAAACGCGCAAGGCGCGGCATTCGCCTGCGTGAAACCTAGATTCCTCGTTTGGGGTTTCACGCAGAGCCGCTGAGGGCGCAGAGAACGCAGAGAAAGGCCCGAAACTGCGGCTTTTCGATCTCAAACGCACACGGTTACGACAGAAAACTGATTCACCCAAATGGCGAAAATCCGGCTTGTTCCGGAATGCCGATATTCTTCTTCTTCCTTTACTTCTTTGTGATCTCTGTGATCTTTGTGGCTCAACAATAATCACAACAGAGGATTTTAGGTAAAAACTGACAAAAATGAATTCAACCCACAAATATGGAGGTAGGCGCTTCGCGCCAGCTGAGATGCTGAGAAGCAAAAGCGGGGCACCCCAGCATATCCGGTTTGTCCGGTCTCTTCGGCTTAACACGCTTACCCGGCTTAACACGCTTCTCAGCTTGCTACTGCCACCTCTCCCCCTCAATACGACCGTTCGGAGTTTTTGTTCAGGTAGTTCAGCAGGGCTGTTTGAAGTACCTTGTAACCACCAGGTGTCGGGTAGTCGCCGGTGAAATACCAGTCACCCGTTGTTTTCGGACAGGCGGCGCGCATCGCCTCGATAGTCTGATAGACGACCGTCACCTTCGCTTTCATACCGGGGGGAGTCAGGAGCCGTGCGATCTCGTTGGCGTGTTGTTCGTCGGTAAAATGGGCGTAGAGTGAGAAGAGCGCTTGTACACAGCGTTTCGGTTTGTCCGCCGTTGCCGTACAGGCCCGCAGTTCTGCGTCCGCATCGTCGCCCAACAGGTTCACCAGAGCGCGAAACGCCACCAGTTCGCCGAGGGTTGACATGTCGATACCGTAGCAGTCGGGGTAACGGATCGGCGGAGCGGAAGAAGCGACGACGATCCGTTTCGGTCCGAGCCGGTCGAGCATCGGCAGGATCGCGTTCTTCATCGTGTTGCCGCGAACGATGGAGTCATCCAGCACGACCAGCGTGTCGTCCTTGCCGACAAGCCCGTAGGTGACGTCATAGACGTGCTTGTAGAATTCGCGACGCGCGGCGGCATCCGCGATGAATGTGCGGAATTTCGCGTCCTTCACCGCCACCTCGCCGAAACGGATTTTTCCGTATTCGTCGAACAGCCGCTCCAGCAGTCCGTGGAAGGCGATTCGCGCCGAGTTGGGGATATAGCTGAAGAAAATATCGGGAATCTCTGCTTCCGCCGCCTGGAGGATCGACGGAACAAGCGCCGCCCCCAACGCCTTGCGCTCGTGGTGGATGTCCGCGTCGTTCGCCCGCGAGAAGTAGATGCGCTCGAAGACACAGGAACGGCGCCTGGGTTTGGCGTACCCGTGGGGACGCTGTGTACTTGTGTCAGAGGTCCGCTGGTTGAAGTCCAGCGCCGTGAATTCCACCTCCCCGCGCGGGGAAACGACCAGCGCCTCGTTGGGCGGCAATTCCTTCACCGCCTCCGGCGGAACATCGAACGCGGCTTGGATCGCGGGGCGTTCCGAGGCGACGGCGACAACCTCGTCGTTGATGAAATAGAAGCCGGGGCGGATGCCGTGCGGGTCGCGGAGCGCAAAGGCCGTGGCATCCGCCGTCGCGCCGACGAATGTCCAGGCGCCGTCCGCGTTTGCCAATGCCTTGGACAACGCGCAAGGGGTGGATGTCTTGCGCTTCAGTTCCTTCGCGACGAGTTCGGTGACGAGGTAACCGTCGGCGCGGCTGGTCGGAAAATAGTGCCGCCGCCGAAACTCCTCGAAAAGTTCGGCGGCGTTGGTGAGGTTGAAATTCCCCGCGAGCAGGACCGTCTTCTCCAGTTCGTTCGACGTGTGGAGGAACGGGTGGCAGAACGACACCTCGTTTTTTCCGAAAGTGGCGTAACGGAGATGTCCAAGAAAGATCTTCTCGGAACTCTCTTTCGCGCTGTGGAAAAGATCCGGATCGTGAGAGGCGAGGGACGATTCCGTCAGGGCGTTCTTCCGTTTCGTGATCATCCCCAGAATGTCGGCAAGGGAAGTCGCGCTCGCCGACTTGAAAATCTGGTAAGGCTCCGATCCCGCGTCCGGATTCACCGAGATGATCGCCGCCCCCGCCCCGTCCTGACCGCGGTTGTGCTGCTTTTCGAGAAGGAGCGACAGCTTCACGCCGCCGTAGTCGCTCGTGCCGTACTTCGCGCGATAATACGCCCCGTCCTTCCGCAAAGCGACGAGCGCAACCGCACATTCATGTTTGATCACATCTGACATACCTTGAATTTACGCACATCCTGTGCCAGTTGGCGCAGGATGCGGCTGGTGGCGGGGAGGCGGTGGCTTTCCGCGCCGGGGACGGCGTGTGGCAATCCCCTACTCCCGCCCCTTGCTTCTCGGTCGGTACGAAGCGCCCTCTGCGCACGGAAAATACGCCGTCTTATCCTTTCCATCCCTTTTATCCCTTCTGTCTCTGCTGCCCATTCCGTGCATTTACAAATTTGTTGTATCTTGGTATTTTTCGCAATGCCAAAAAATGCAATTGTTCATGTTGAGACAAAATTGTTGCTGTCAGGATGGATTTTCCGCTGGCATGGGAAATGCGTTTTTCATTCCTGTTTTTCAGTTGGTTACAGGAAAGGAAACGATGAAACTGATAATCGCATACATTCAGCCGGAACGGTTGAACGCTGTCAAGCAGGCTCTCTACGAGCGTGAAATCTACAAGCTTTCCGTCACGAATGCGCTCGGGTGCGGGCAGCAGGGCGGTTATGTCCACATGTATCGCGGCGCGGTGGAGGAGGTGACGCTTCTCAAGAAGATGCGTCTCGCGATCGCCGTCAATGACGATTATGTGGAGAAGACGATTGAAGGGATCGTCGAGGGGGCACGGACGGGCGAGATCGGTGACGGCAAGATTTTCGTCTTGCCGATGGATGAGTGTATCCGGATCCGTACAGGTGAACGAGGATCGGCGGCGATCGGATAGCAAAAGGGTTGAGAGTTAGAAGTTGAAGGGAAGTCGTGCGGCGGCTGTCGAATGTCGGCGCCCTCCCCGGAAAGGAAAACAATGGAAACGACAACGATTACTGCACCTGAGGTGCAAACCAATCTCAATGTTGTTTGGACACTGATTGCGGCCGTACTCGTCTTTATGATGCAGGCGGGATTCGCGCTTGTCGAAACGGGATTCACGCGGGCGAAGAACGCGGCGAACATCATGATGAAGAACCTCATGGACTTCGCCGCCGGATCCCTCGCGTTCTACATCCTCGGGGCGGCGTTGATGTTCGGCGCCACAAAGGCGGCAGGCTGGTTCGGGTGGGGAGGCCTCGGTATGCCGTCACTCGCCACGGGCGAGGGCGTCTGGGATTGGACCTTCCTTTTCTTCCAGACGATGTTCTGCGCGACGGCGGCAACCATCGTTTCCGGCGCGGTCGCGGAACGAATCGAGTTCAAGAGTTATCTCATTTACTCGATCCTCGTTTCGTGCCTTGTCTATCCCGTGAGCGGCCACTGGATGTGGGGCGGACTGGCGGGCGAGGCGTCGCAGGGCTGGCTGGAACGGCTCGGCTTCCATGATTTCGCGGGATCCACAGTCGTCCACTCGGTCGGCGGCTGGATCGCGCTCGCGGGGGCGATTGCGCTCGGGCCGCGCATCGGCAAATACCGTCACGACGGCAAGGCGAACCCGATCCCCGGCCACTCGCTCGTCCTCGGTACGCTGGGCGTCTTCCTCCTGTGGATCGGCTGGTTCGGATTCAACCCCGGTTCCTACACGGCGGGCATCGGTTCGATCGGGCGTGTCGCCATGACAACCAATCTCGCCGCGTGCGCGGGCACGGTCGCCGCGCTCGTGACGGGGTGGATCATCATGGGCAAGCCCGACCTCACGATGGCGCTCAACGGCTCGCTTGCGGGACTCGTGGCCATCACCGCGCCGTGCGATCTCGTCACAGCCAACGCCTCCATCGTGATCGGACTTGTGGCGGGCGTACTCGTCGTTCTCTCCGTTCTCGGAATCGACCGCATTCACATCGACGATCCCGTGGGCGCGGTCTCGGTACACTGCGTGAACGGCGTATGGGGCACGCTCGCGGTCGGACTCTTCGCCGCCCCCGTCTCCTGCGGGTACGGCAATGAAATGGTCGGTCTTTTCTATGGCGGAGGATTCCGGTTCCTCGGCATCCAATCGCTCGGTGCCCTCGCGACGGCGGCATGGGCTTTCAGCATGGGCGTGATAATCTTCTTCACCCTGAAGAAATTCGGAATCCTCCGAGTCAGCGCCAAGACGGAACTGAAAGGCCTCGACCTCGCCGAACACGGTCAGGACGCCTACGCCTCCTTCCAGTTCTTCAGCAACACCTAGCGGATGCGCGGCGCGAAGCGCCCAGGGGGGCGCTTCGCGCCAGCTGAGAAGCTGAGAGGCTGAAAAGCTGAGAAGCAGTGGCTACGCCACGAGCGTATTAAGCCGGGTAAGCTGGTTAAGCGTGTTAGGCTGGGGAAGCTGGGGAGGGCGGGCAAGCGTGTCAAGCCGGATATTCCGGGAAAACCGGATAAGCCGGAAAACCCGGATATTCCAGGAAAGCAAGGCGATCATTCTGCGTGAGAGGAAAGACGCGACGTACCCGCGGGCGCATCTGCGTTTTTCACCGTGATCCATGTAGATGCCTGCGATACCGAAACGCGAAGATTCAACCTCACGCAAAGTCCGCCACGTTCGCAAAGGAGGGAATCATCGACGACTTCGCGGACTTTGCGGACTCTGCGTGA
>JAFSTA010000264.1 GCA_017450695.1 Kiritimatiellia bacterium
TGACGCGTTTACGGACATAGCGAAAAATGACGAAAGCAGAAGAAACCAGGTTGTTTTGGTCTTTCTTCAGTCTGCAAGTGCCTGTTTTATGAACACATCAAAGAAAGGTGCGCGCCCCGCGCGGTGCAGCAGCGCGCAGACATACGCCAGCGCGAGGGCGGCGAGCGCCCGCCCGCAGCCCCACGCCAGGCCTCTCCGGCACGCCTCTATGATTTCAGACGGATCCATCGTTTTTCACTTTCCTCCCGCATTCTACCAAAATCCCGCGCCCAATGGAACAACATCCTCGCCGCGTCTTTCCGGCCGACATGGGTACTCGAATCTCTTATTTCAACCACGGAACACACGGAATGCACGGAAAACAATCCAGAAAGCCTCAGTTGAAAGTCTCACGCGGAGAACTCGGAAAACACAATGAGGCGGTATGCACGATCTCGAAAAACAGGAAGAATGGCTTATGCTTTTTTGAATTCCAAGTTCTGGACGATCTGTGTCGCTACGGCTGGTGCACAGCGAAGGTGTTCCCGTCGTCGCATCTCTGTCCGAAAATCACAGGACTAGCTGTTGCATTTGACTCGGTTATGGTGCCTGCACAACATCTGGCAGTTTGCCTCGGACGTGTCTCCACCCTTTGTCCACGCCGTGACATGATCGGCCTCCATTTCATTGAAGGCGTAGATGCGTTTCGCGTTCGCGTTGTGTGCCAACACGCAGTCGGGACAGTTTGAGACTCCCTTTGACTTCGCGTCTTCTGTCTGCATTGCATAAACCCGCTTTGCGATTTTTGGATCGAATAGTCTCACCTTCAGGAGTTCATGTTTCGTTTCGCCGCCGAGTACGTATTCGAAGATATTGCGCTTGTTCTTTACGATACCGTTGTCCGCGTCGGCAAACAACGCCTCGATACGTTCCCACACCTTGTCGATATCGTATCCTTTTGTATGGTACAGTTCGTAGAGCCGCCCCCACTCAAGACCGCACATTTCATCTTTCACTTCCTTGAATGTACCGTCGATCCAGGCGATGACGCTATCGAAATATGCGGTCAGTTCCGTAATGCCCGTATCGTAACGATGGTCTTTTAGGTACTCCTCGATATGCCCTTTCGACACCCAGTCAAGTGCCGTCGCCAGAACCGCCTGACGCTTCTCGTCGCCCGCGACAAACCGTTTCCACTTTTGCATGTTCGCGTTGGACGAATTGCTGAACACCGCCTTTGCCGCCGTAATGAACGGTCCCGAATACGTTGCATTCAGGAACTCCTGCTCGGTCAGCTGCTTGCCCGCAATGTTGATGGTCTTGAACCACTCCTTGATCTCCCTTTCAGGATCGTCACCTTCGCCCTCGCAGATGTAGATTGTGAGTGGTCTCTTGAGGAGCCAACCATGAAGCGCGGGGTCGAACTTGTGCGGCATCCCGTTCGCGTCGAGAACATCCAGCTGACCGGAGACGAAACGTCCGAAGCTCGTGATGCGCTGTTGGCCGTCAAGGACCTCGTACTCGTCGCCAACTTTCAGGAAGTAAAGCAATCCAATTGGATATTTCTTCAGCAGGGAATCCACCACCGCCACATCGTCCTTGCCATTCGCGTAGATGTAGTTCCTCTGGTATTCAGGCTGGATAATCAGTTTGCCGTTCCACCCGCGTACGCCCTTGCCTTCAAGCGTGTTGTAGTGGAATCCCTTGCAGATGTCTCCTACCGTGATGTCTGTACGAAGTTCAGTTTTCATTTCGTGTTTCCTTTCCTGCGGCGGATGAATATACGTTTATAGATTCGTTCGCCAGCAATCAGCGGTTGCGCTACCCTACTTTGGGGATCCCATAAACCGGCAGAAAATCCTTTCCCCTCGCTTTCTGTTGCCCCCAATATCTCGAACTGCTCGGGACAGAATTTGTCGAGGAAGGAAATCGGGACTCCCATCACGCCATCGTAATCACTCGGTATCGCGTCTGTGAACGGAACTTCGATTGCGTCATAGTTGTCGTATTTTCGATAGCCGATCCCCTTGACCTCCTCGTGCCGCGAATATTTTATGTTGTCTGCCGTTGACATGAGTTGCAACGGCTGGTGTCTGCGCCCATGTTCAATGTTCGTGAACCACCGGACGCCGGGAACGCGGATAAAACCTTCCCGATAGTCGTGCGAGTTGTAGTAGCTAAGGTTCTTGTCAACTTCCATAGATGACCTGAAGTATCCCGCCCCACGGACGAACGGGTTGTCGAGCCATATCCTGTTGTCCCTGATCAGGGGAAACACCTCTTTGTAGGTGATCGCGTTGCGATTCCCTATGATGGAGAATTTCTTGTCGGCTTCAATTATCCATGCAAGGAATTCACGGAACAGAGAAAACGGCGGATTGGTTACGACCATATCCGCCTCGTCGCGCAATCTTTTCACTTCGTCGCTACGAAAGTCTCCGTCGCCTTTGAGATAAGTCCACTCGATATCTTCGAAATTCACCTTGCCGTCGCCTGTCACGTCATGGTCAAGCACGAAAATCTTACCGCGTTCGTTCTTCGGCGTCGCGTCGTTTTGCGATGCGGCATACTCGAAGAGTGCCCCATACTTGGCTGTCTTTGCCGCCGGCGCGTAACTGGTCGAGATGAGTTTTTTCAGACCGAGGGCGGAGAAGTTCTCCGCAAAGTACCGTGTGAAGTTGCTCCATTCCGGATCGTCGCACGGTAGGAGTACAGTCCTGCCGTGAAACGTGTCGGGATCGTATTCGAGATAGGCGTTCATCTCCGTCTGGATGTCGGCATACTGCGTATAGAACTCGTCCTGTTTGGCTTTCTTCGCGTCCGACAGACTTCTGTTTGCCATCGCCAGTATCGGTCGCGACAAGCGCGACCATCCCCATGCTGCCCCCTTGTTCTGTCGCCGGACACCGTACCCGATGCAAAAAAAGAGAGCGCATTTCCTTTTCATGCACTCTGGCGAAGCCCCACCACGGGCTTATACGGATACATGAAGGAAAATGCGCCCGGGTGGGCACACCTTCACTCACATGTCGTCCGTATGTGAAAAAAGTGGTGGTATTTCGCCAGAACGACGTGTAGCTCAGATGCTACATTGTTTGTGTGTCCGAGGGGTGGAGAGGGAGGTCGGCTTCCATACGTCGCTTGACTCTCCCGGTCAGTTCCTCGAACTGTCTTGTTTTCAGTCGAATCACCGAACTGAAAACGAGGTTAGGTTATCAGATCCTATTTCCGGATTCAAGAACGAAACGGCTGATGAATGCGTCGCAGTTTGACTTCCGGTGGTATTGCATCACAGGATACGGATGCGACGTGGCGCGGAACGCGGAACGGAAATCTGGATTGTTCTCAAGGGTGAAAAGGATTATACTGTTGACTCGGTCTTGAGTGAACGAGGCGGTGATAGTGTCGAACCTTACGGGGGTACTCGGAAACAAGGCGGAAATGGAGGAAACGGAACGATGAGACTGGGTAGTGGTTTGATTTTCGCGGCGGTTGCGCTGGCGGCAGTTCAGGGTTTTACCGCTGGTTCGGTGAAGGAGGCTTGCGGGCTTGGCGGCGATGCATTCGCGGCATGGCGAGAAACCTCTTTGGCCAGACGAAGCGGCTGGTATGCGAAAGCGGAACAGACGATGCCGAAACTTTTCAGCCGCGAGGTCAAGCCTGTCGGCGTGGTCAAGGTCGTGCAGGACGCCTCCGCCTTTCAGGGGTGGCGGGCGGTTTCTGAAGGGGAGGCTTCCAAGGCGTTGGGACAACCGATGAATCCCGGCGATTCGTTTACGCTTGATTTCGGCGAGCATCTGGTCGGGACGCTGGCGTTTTCGCTCGTCAAGACGCAGCCGGTTATCGACGCCCCGGTGCGCCTCAAGTTCATCTTCGCCGAAGTTCCCCTTGAATTGGGCGAGGATGCCCGCAAGATCGAGTCTTTGCCGACTCTCTCCAGATCCTGGCTCCAGCACGAGGTGGTGACGATCGATGTCGTGCCATCCGAGGTGCGGCTTCCCCGCCGCTACGCCTTCCGTTACGTGAAGATTGAAGTCGTGGCGGCACCGGGCGGTGGACGATTCGGCATAGACGGCGTTTCTGCGACGGCAGTGACGTCGGCGGATGTTGCCACGCTTCGCGCTTGGACGGCACCGTCCCCCGCACTGGCGAAGATTGACGAGATTGCGCGTCGGACGCTCCGCAACTGTATGCAGACCGTCTTCGAAGACGGACCGAAACGCGACCGCCGCCTGTGGTTGGGAGACCTGCGACTGGAGGCGCTGGCGGATTATGAGACGTACCGCAACTTTGCGACGGTGAAACGGTCGCTGTATGTGCTGGCGGGGACCGTCGATGATGACGCGCGTCTCTCCAGCGATGCCTACGAGCGTCCGCGCGTCCACCGTGGCGCGTGCTGCATCCTCGACTACACCGCGCTTTTCGCGGCGACGGTTCTGGAATACCTGGAGGCGAGCGGGGATCGCGAGACAGCCGAGGATCTGTGGCCCGTCTGTGTGCGGCAGCTCGATTTCCTGTTGGATACGATCGGCGAGGACGGCGTCTTCCGGGATAACGGCAAGTGGTGGTGCTTCATCGACTGGCAAAGTGCGTTAAACCGCCAGACGCCCGAACAAGGCGCACTCGCATACGGGTTCCGCCAGACGCTTCGGCTCGCCAAGGTTCTTGGGCGGGAGCGTGATGTCGCGTTCCTCGAAAACGTCCTCGCACACATGGAGAAGGGCGCGGAGGGACGTCTGTGGAACGAGGGTCGCGGTCTCTACGTGTGCGAGAAGGACGGGCAGTCCTCGTGGATGGGGCAGGCGTGGATGGTGATCGGGGGACTTGCGAAAGGGGAGCGGGCAAAACGTTGTCTCAAGTCCGTCATGGCTGACGCGAAAGCGGTTCGTCCCGTCACGCCCTACGCGAACCACTATTTCACCGAGGCCTTGTATGAGGCGGGCTTGCGGAACGAGGCGGAGGCGCATCTCATCGGGTACTGGGGGCGCATGGTGGAGTTGGGCGCGGACACGTTCTGGGAAGTGTTCGTTCCCGGCGACCAGCAGGCGAGTCCCTACAAAACGCCGCTGATCAACAGCTATTGCCACGCATGGAGCTGTGCCCCCGCCTATTTCCTGCGGAACGCGAAGTTCCGCGCTGCTCGGTAAACAACGAAAGGAGAATCACAATGAATACTCAGATCGGAACCATTCTCGCGGGCGTGTGCCTCGCGGCAGCGATGACGGCGGGCGCGGCGACGACGCCCCGCACGGTGCGGATGGACCGAACGAAACTGCTCATCGGCGCGTACTGCCTCCAGGCAAACGCCCGGACGGACGCGCATGTGGCGGCGATTCGGGAGTGCGGTGTGGATTTCATCATCGGTATTCCGGCGAGCGACCGCGCCACGCTCGACCTCTTCGCCAAGCACGGCGTAGGCGCGATCGTGAACGGCGTGGTGCCGGGCTGGTGGGGCGGCGACGGCGAGCGTGGCGGCAAGTTGCGCGAGGTCAACCCGCCGGAGAAGTACGCGGCGGGGGCGGCGGCGTTCCAGGACCACCCTGCGATCTGGGCCATCGACATCGGCGATGAACCCTCCGCCCTCGATTTCCCGTACTACGGGGAGGTGGTGCGTCAGCTCAACCGCGCGATTCCCGGTATGCCGCTCTACCTGAACCTCTACCCGAACTACGCGAGCGTGGCGCAGAACACCGGAAAGCAAACCGTCAACCAGCTCGGCACGAAGACGTATGCCGAACACGTCGATGTCTATTGCCGGGAGGTGCCGCTCGACTACCTCTCCTACGACTTCTACCCCTACCTCGACGCGACCGGAACGGATCGATTCCTGTCGAAGATGTACGACAACTTCCTCGTCGTCTCGGAGGCCTGCCGGAAAACGAAACGATCCTTCTGGTATATCCCGCAGGTGAACTCCCGCGACAACCTTCCCCCGACAAGCGAAAACCGTCTCCGCTTTCAGGCGAATGCGGCGTTGAGCTTCGGCGCGGAGGCGATCACGTGGGCGTGTTGGTGCAAGGGGTGGTGGACGAACAACGTGCTGGACTCCGCCGGACGCCAGACCGAGCAGTATGCGAAGTTGCGCCGCGTCAACGCGGAGCTAAAACGGCTCTCCCCCGAATACATGAAGTTCCGTAACGTGGCCACGAGATTCGTGGGCTTTTCCGAGACATCGCCGCAAAACCCGAAAGAGAGTTTCCGCCGCGCGGAGTCGCTGGACTCCGGTGCGTTCCGAAACCTGCGTGCGTCGAACGGTGCGCGGCTTCTGGTGGGCGAGATGGTGTCGCGCGATCCGGCAAGCAAGACGAGAGCGGTTTTCATCACGGCGGCAGACGACCCTACCGACGAACATCCCGCCACCTTCGACATCCTGTTTGGAGCGAAGAATGGTAAGGCGTTCGGCGCGAATGGGCAAATCCCTATGCAGAAACGCGGCGACTCCTTCGCCGTGCCGCTCGCCTCGTGTGGCGGAATCCTGTTGGTGGCAGGGGAGGAGTAGGGGTTGGCTTGCCTAAGGCAAGGTTAGGTGGTTAGGTAGTTAGGTGGTTGGGTGGTGGCGCGTAGCGCCAGCTGAGAAGAGGGGAAGCTGAGAGGCTGAGAAGCCGGTGGGTATAAGTGGTTAGGTGGTTAAGTGGTTCATAGAGGCGCTGCGCGCCAGCGTGTTAAGTCGGTAAAGCTGGGCAAGCGAGTTAAGCCTGGGAGGCGTCGCGTCCGCTGCGTAGCGACGGCGCCCTCGCCGTCGGCTTTCGGGGAAGCGGCCGCTTTGGGAGGGTCGCGCCCCGTCGCGACCGCAATGCTGAACCGGCTAACTCATAGGCAAGGCAAGAAAGGTTTGAGGTGTTCGAAAGTCTGCTGGTGGTTGCACGTCAGGTGGGCGTACTGTTCGCACTGATGAGCGTAGGCGTCCTTTGTAACAGGTTCCGAATCCTCTCGGAAAAAGCTGTAAAAGGACTTGTTGAGTTGTTGATACTCGTGGTTACGCCTTGCGTGATCATGCAGGCGTTCCAGCGTCCGTTTGACCGTCATCTGCTGCAAGGACTGGAATGGGCGCTCGGCATCGCCCTGTTCACCCATGCGCTGGGCATTCTTGCTGCGATGGGATTCCGTACCAAGGATACGCGACGCCGTAGCGTGTTGCGTTTCGCCACTACTTTTTCGAACGCCGGTTTCATGGGCATCCCGTTGGAGTATGCGCTTTTGGGGAACGACGGGGTCTTTTTCGGCGCCGTGTACGTGGCTGTCTTCAATGTCGTGTGCTGGAGCTGGGGACTTGTTACGATGTGCGGCAGCATGAGAGAGGTGCGCCTTCGTACGCTCCTCATCAATCCCGGAACCGTGGGAATCGCACTTGGACTCCCGTTTTTCTTCTTTTCATTCTCCCTGCCGGGGGCGCTGGCGGATCCGGTACGGATGCTGGCGGATCTGAACACGCCGCTGGCGATGTTGGTGATCGGGTATTACCTCGCGGAAACCTCATTCGGGGAAGTGCTCCGTTGCGGCGCGGCATACATGGCTGTCTTTCTGCGGCTGGTCGCATTGCCTTGCGCCGTTCTGGGGAGCGTGTGGTTGTGCCGTCCGGCAGACGGTACGATGGCTGTCGCTTTGGTGACAGCCGCGAGCGCTCCCGTGGCGGCGCTCACCACGGCGTTTGCGGCGAAGTACGAGCGCGACGTCTCGCTTTCCGTCGGACTCGTCTCCGGCAGCACGCTCCTTTCTCTTGTCACCATGCCGCCGATCATCGGACTCGCGATCTGGCTCTTCCGGTGACGGCGGGCGGCGCTTCGCGCCAGCGTGTTGAGCCGGTTAAGCTGGGCAAGCGGGGTGGCCGCTACGCGTCAGCTGAGAGGCTGAGAAGCGGGGTGTGGGGAGGGACGCGCCCCGTCGCGTCCGCTGCGTAGCGACGGCACCCTCGCCGTCGGCTTTCGGGGAAGCGGCACTCTTGCCGCTTTGGGAGGATCGCGCTTGCTTGTCCTCCGTAGCTTTGCGCAGGATAGATCGCGACCCATCTCTGAACACGCTGAACCGGTTTCACGCGCTGGTGGCGTAGCCGCCCGCCGCTCGCCCCTTACCCTGCGAACCAGGGACCGATTTTCGGGATTTTCCGGAGAACGAGGATGACCACGGCGGAACCGGTATAGGTTGCGGCGGCGGTTAATAGAATTGCGGAGGGCGTGTTGACATGCGGTCGGATGGCCTCGAAGACGGGAGTCAGGATCAGGATGTGGACGAGGTACATTCCGTAACTCGCGAGGGAGATCGGCAAGACGACCCGACGGTAGAATCCGCCGTCCCAATTGAATTTTCGCAGGATCAGGAAGGAAGCGATTACGGTGAGCGCCACGCCGAGGGAGCAGTACTCGATACTCATTTCCAGATCGACGGCTTTCGCGTAGGGGGCGGAGTAGGGGAATGGTCCGGAAATCCGGAAGAAGAAGAGGAGTCCAATGATGGCGACGCCTGTCAGCCAGAGCGGGGTTGCGACCGCCAGCGTCTTGCGCCATGTCAGGGCGGGGGCGAACTTGCGGAACCAGAATCCGAGCAGCATGTATCCGAGGAACCCGCTTACGTAGTGGAAGGTTCCGAAGAAATTCCACGGGCATTCGCCGTAGAGATAGGGGACTGCACCGAAAGGCGGGGCGCCGAACAGGGAACCCCAAATTCGACGAAGGAAGGGGAATAGAGTGGTCAGCAGCCAGAGGAGGAGCCAGCCGCGCAATTCCCGCTCCGAAACGTTCTCCGCCCAGGGCGAGAGGAGCGGCATGACGAGGTACACGCCGAGGATCATTGGCACGAACCAGAGATGTCCGCCCGCATCCGGGAAATTGAACAGGATCATCGTCCAGTTCCCCCCGTACCACCAGACGTAGATGCACGCCCACAGGAGGAAGGGAATGAACACGCGGGCAAGGCGACGGCGGAGGAAAACGCCAGTCGGTTTTGCGACGGGGAAGAGAAGGTAGCTGGATGCCATGACGAACAACGGTACACACGCGCGACAGAGACATTCGACGAGCGTCACCCAAAATGCGTCGCCTCGCGTCGCGATGTAGGTGCCTTGCTCGCCTCCCAGATAGAACGGTTCACAGGCGTGGATCACCATCACCAAAAAACAGGCGAGGACGCGAAGATAATCCAGAAACACAATTCTCGGAGTCTTTTCCATCGTTTTTACATCCGGTCGTTGATCCCGGTCGCATTCAAATGCAATCGAGAGTTGTCACATGATCAGACAAGCTCGCCGCCTGTGATCCTTTCTTGCACCTCATGCGGCGAATCTCGCTAGTCCCGGATACGCAGGTTCGTGAACTCAACGGTCATCGGCGGCCCTTGGTGAAGCTGCAGGGCGATTCTGCCCTTTGCGGGAAGGAATTCCTCCCGCGCATCCGTGACGGAGGTGGTACGGACACCGTTGATCCAGACCGTGATGGTGCGTCCTGCCACCTCAACACGAATCTGGTTCCACTGAAGCGGCTTGTAGAGCTTCTGCAACTCCTGGTTGTTCGAGAAGCGGACGACACTCTTGGCGCCGTTCTTCTCGATGGTCACATCCGCGCCGCGCTCGCCGATCAGGTGTTGGCGCGGATGATAGAGGTAGCCCACGTAGTTGCCGCCGCCGTTCATGTCCGCCTGGTAGCCGTTGTCCCCCACGAACTGTTCCTGGCAGCGGAGCTGGATGCCGGAGTTCGCGCCGGCCGAGAGACGGAATTCCGCAAGCAGCTCGAAGTCCGAAAGTTCCTCCGCCGTATAGACGAGGTGATGGTTCGGCTTGCAGGGATGTTCTGGCGTCGATTCGCCGGTGATGATTCCGTCCTTCACGCGCCAGTAGCCGTCCTGCTGGCTCCATCCCGAAAGGTCCTTCTTGTTGAAGATGGAACGGAAGGAGACGCCCTTGGTATCGGGGACGTCCCCGCGCCGTTTCAGCTTGGCGAGAACATGGCGCAACGCCTTGCGCAACTCGCCCTTCGACTCCGCGTAGGCGGCGAAGAACGGTTCCGTAACGGAATCGGGAAGGCGAAGCTCGACAAGCGTCATATCCTTCTGCTCTGCGGCGATCCGCGTCAAGTCCGGTTGACCGTCGATCGAATATGTCAAATGCAGTTCCTTGCGAAGTCCCGGCGCGGGATCGTGCGCAAATCCGCCCGCACCCGCCAAACGGCTGTTGACCAGAATGGAGATGGAACCCGCATCCACCATCGACTGCACCCGTGCCGTCACGTTCACGACCTTGTTGCTCTCAAAGTTTCCGAACTTGGCACTTTTGATCACGATCTTGTTGCGGGGCGGGATGAACTCCTTGCCTAGGACACGGATGAGGATGCTGGAAAGTTCGTCATCCGTTGGATTGTCGCGGAGCAATCCCAGCAGAAGCGCGAAGTCCTCCTTTGCCTGGCAGATGGAGGCGAGTGCCTTGCAGGAGTCCCTGCGGAGCACTTCGTCTTTCGACTCCTTCACCAGACGGACGAGAGCGGGCAGGGCTTTCCGTGCGCGGCGTTCGCCCAGTACGGAGATCGCAAGACGCGCACGGGGAGCCTCCTCCGAGAGCATGGCGACCAGTTGGTCGTCCAACGCCTCGTTCGGGAATCCGATCAGCGAGCGGACGGCAAGGCGGGACTCGCCGTTGTTTTGAAGGGCGTTTGCGATGAGTTCCGGCACGACCGCGAGGTCGCCGCGCTGCAGGGGCGTCAATTCCGTCTTGACAACCGGTGCCCCGTTGTAGTCGGCGGAGACGGGCTGTTTGCGGATGCGCAGCGAGGTCTGAACGGCATCCTTGCGTTTCGCCATGAGCCGTCCTTCCGCTTCGCAGAGGGCGGCATCTGCCGCCGCGCCCGGAATGTTTTGCAGTCCGTAACGGGCGGCGTGGAAGAGCGGCGCCTCGGTCTGGTCGGTCAGCAACGCGCCCAGCACCGGAACGGCGGCATCCGTTCCCTTGTGGCACAGCTCCTGACAGGCGGTGACGCGATCGTTCAGATTGGTCGATTCCGTCACGACGGCAAGCAGCTCCTTCTCCTCCATCTGGAAGGCGGGCTGCTTCATTTCGGCGGCGGTGGCGGCAAGGACAGCCGCCAGCGACAGGAAACTCGTCCATAGCGTTTTCATTCGGGTTCTCCTTTCTCCGTTAGATGATCTGCCAACCTTCGCGCTGGGCGCGGGAAAGCATCCGGTCGGCCTCCGGATCGTTCACGAACTGCTCTTTGACCGGATCCCAGTTCAGGTCGCGCCCCAGCCACTGCGCGATGTTCGCGCAGTGTACCGTCGTCATGGAGCGGTGCATCAGCATCGGGTTCGCCACCGTCGCGGCGCGACTCTTCACGGAGTTAAGGAACTGCCGCATGTGGTTCTGTCCCGTATATCCCGTGCGGACGCAATAGTCCGCCAGGATTTTCTGATAGTCGGCAAGGAGCGACGGACGCGAAACCTCGGGCATCGAATAGCCGTCCGCGCAGGAGACCCAGCCCTCGCTGCCCACATAACGGACGCCGCAGGTGCCGCGCCAACCGTCCTGCTGCGCCACCAGCTCCACGCCGTTGGCGAAGCGCATCCGCATCCGGTCGGGGACGGGCTTGTGGAGGCAGGGATAGAAGACGGGGGAAGTGGCTTCCATTCCGAGTGCCGCGTGGCACTGCGCGAAGGTGTGGGAACCCCACTCGCCGATGATCGAGGTGTAGAAATCGTGGTGTGCGTGCCAGCCGCCTGTCAGGTAACTGGGGTGGTACGGACGCCAGGGGCAAGGTCCCAGCCAGGCATCCCAGTCCACCACCTCGCGCGCCGGCTCGGGTTCAGGCTTCAGCCATTTGCGTTGGAGGAAGACGCTACCGCCCGGTGCCAGGTGCGCATAGACGGTCTTGACTTCGCCCAACCGTCCCAGACGCAGCAGCTCGTTCGCCACGACGAAATTCGGTTCGCTCAACCGTTGCATACCCGCCTGATAGACGCGGCCGAAACGGGCGGCGGTTGCCACCACGGCCTGACCCTCGCGCACGGTCAAGCTGGCGGGTTTTTCCGTGTACACGTCCTTGCCCGCGCGCATGGCGAGAATGGAGGCAGAGGCATGCCAGCGGTCGGAAGTGGCGATCAACACCGCGTCGATGTCCTTCCGTTCCAACATCTCCTTCATGTCGATGTACTGCTTGCAGTCATGGTTCCCGTAATGCTTGTCGGTCATCTCCTTGATCGCGTCGCGGCGAATCTTGCGGACGTCGCAGATGGCGACAAACTGCACATCCTTCTCCGGAAGCACCCAGCTACACAGGTCACCCGTTCCGCGACCGCCCAGACCGATACCGGCCATCACGATTCGATTCGACGGCGCAACCGCTCCGTCACGTCCCAGTACCGAGGCCGGCACAACCAACGGAAACGCGACGGCTTCCCCCATGCGCCGCAAAAACGAGCGGCGCGAAAAAGAATTTGTCCTCATCAGAATACTCCGTGTGTGATAAATACGAAACCATTGTACCAATTTTTTCCCCGCTTGCCAAACAAGGAGTTTCGAGCTGCCGCCCGTCGCTACGCGCCAGCTGCGTAGCGACGGTGCCCTTGCCGTCGGCTTCCGAACAAGCACCGGCCGCGAAATAATGTCTGTTTCGTGATGTATGCACGATTCTCGGATGTCCCCAGACTTGCCGCAAACGAAGGCTAAAAGCTCGTCTATAGTTTGCGCATCTCGCGATTCATAGCCCGCAGGAATGGGTTTTGGCTGATTTCGCTACACATCAAACAATGTAGGTTCGTCTTTAATACGATTCCGCGCCAGTCGTTTTCTTGTAGGGGGAGTCATTTCACCTCGTTCAACTGCAAGCGTATATGCTCCTCGTGGCTGTATTCTGGAAATACGCTCTATCTCATCATCATCCATTTGGGCGACGATACGCTCCATGACGGTTTGTAGTCTTGGGTTCATATTCGTACCTCGTTCGATACTTCGGCGCAAAATACCTTTACAACCTACGGGCGAGATGAAAAGTTCCTCTTCCGCATCAATGTCAATTATATCGGCGATGTTTGAAGGAATAATGTTTTCTGGTCTTGCGGAAACATTGATCGTTATGCCGCCAGAAAGCCCAATTAGTTCATCGTTAAACAAATAAGTTTCTGTGCCAAAATGATCAGTGAAATATGGTAGTAGTGTAAAAGTATTTTTGTTAATATCGAAAACACTTCTTTTCCCATTGTCAAAAATCCTTTGCCCTAACCAACGTACTACGGGAACGGCCCAAGAGTTGCCTGTCCCTTGAAATCTGTTTGTACGCATCGCAAATGGTACGTCTGTATAGTTGTCTGGGAATCCCATAAGCCGTTCAGATTCAAGGGGTGTAATTCTGCGCAGACGGTCATTTTCCGCAATGTAAAGTGACCCGTTGTAAGCCGCCGCGTTACCATTCCATTTCGTGCCATACGCGGAATAGAGACAGTCGGTATAAGCCCTAAACACTTCAAACCGCTTCCCTGCTTTCGTGAAAGTCAGCGGAACATCTGGGAAATTGCCTAGTGGTGTGTTCCCGTGGCGTTCAAATAGGATGTTTTCTGGGTGGAAATCGAGTCCGCCGGCGATAACATAAAGCCGTTTCCTTTGTTGGGGGACACCAAAGAATTTTGCATCTAGCACCCTCCATGCAACATTCCGCAATGGACCACGTACAAGACCAGCATTCGGCCATTTGTCTTTGTGTATCACATCCTTGCATCCAGCTAGTGCGGAAACGAAACACCCGAAAGCGTTTGTTTTGTCCTTCAAAACCCCCTCTACATTTTCCCAAAAAACTATCGTCGGTTTGTTTTTTCTTTTCGCGTCATTTGCTTCTATGATTTCAATGAACTTAAGCGTAAGTTGCCCCCGCGCATCGGCAAGTCCCTTTTGATGTCCAGTCACGGAAAACGCCTGACACGGAGTACCTCCGCAAATAAGGTCCGGGGCGGGTACTTCACCTGATGCGATACGCTCTGGTATGGCAGTCATGTCACCAAGATTGGGAGTGCTTGGGTAACGTGTCGCCAAAAACTTGGAAGGGAATGGGGCTATTTCTGAAAGCCAAAGAAAACGACTTCCCAAATCCATCCACGCCACACTCGCGGCTTCGATACCAGAACAGACACTTCCTATGGTCATTGATTATTTACTCCTAGTTTTTTTATGTAGCGCATTACGCCACGCAAGCATATCATACCAAAAACATCCGACACATCCAGCTTCGGCTTCCTTGCCCAATTTTGGTATTCGTTCGTCCCATAGTTCACCCCCCTTGTAGAAGAACTTGATACCGTTCAACATTCCCCGTTTCCCCGTCTGGAAACATTTTCTACATACCTCACGTTTTGCTTGATTGATACTTTCAGGGACTATCTGGAACTTTGCCAACATATCCTTTTCCGTTAGGCTTTCGTTTGATTCTGGAGTATCCTTGTCCCAGCGGATTTCGGAAAACTTGTGGTCGGGTAGGCACGACGTTGACGCAATTTCCCCCGTAAAAGCATTGATCCCCTTATGTACCGCAAATATACGCCTCCGTATAGGGGCGGGGATTTGTTCGTAGGTAAACGATTTTATGGGGTCAAAAGGAAGCAACATGTGATAAGTTTTTCTTCCACTTTCAAACTTTGTGACGAGAGTAAAGCCGCTCTCTTTAATGTCTTGGATTCGCCTTTGCGGATTCTCGTTATGGAACACCTTATTACAAACCCATTCTCCGCAATGGTTGAGCAAACGTAAGAAAATCGGGATGGTCACGGTAGCCCCTGCACCAAATATCTTTTTGACCTGCGGTTTAATCCTTGCTTTGAATGCTACGATATTTGATTCTGACAGACAAAGTTTTGCCTTGCGTATTAATTCAATCAACCCCATCCTATCGTCAATGAAAGTGTTTGTTCGCCGATACTGGTATGGTAAAACCCATTCACGTTACGACCTTGCCCTAGCAATGGAGATAACAACGTATTTTTCACTGGCCTTGGAATGGGTATAGAAACCCAATACCCTGACTTGATTATCTGATATTGCTTTTGTCAATTCAGATGCGCTTTCTGACTTTGTTTCGTTTTCGAGATAAACAACTTGTCCCAGTATCATGTCCTTCGTACCTTTCTGAAAGAAGGACACGCCTTGCCCGAATCTCGTGGAGGCTTGCGACAGCCCGTGGAAATAAGACCAAGACGTGTCCCGTATTGGCAACACATCCTGTCTCGCTCAAAGTTTCCACATCAGAAAGTCGCAATTTCCACAAGGCTTTAAGCGCACACTATATGCTTGCTACATCATGCATTCACCTCTTTTGAGAGTTCGTCAATTGAATCCTCATCAGCAACGTGAACAACTTTACCTTGAATCGTTTCCGTATTCAAGGCGAGGCATGACACGAGGATTGACACTATAAGGATGAATGACATGAGATTGATTCTAACAGATTGGGGCTTGGTTTGTAAAGGATGGGTTACAACAATCCTGACAAACTCTGGGTATGCGTGGAGGCATTGTATGCGGATGAGTGTGTGACCGAAAAGAAGGGAATCTTCGAGTATGTTCTCGGTCGCGAAACAGATGTAAAACTCTTGAATGTTCGTGTCTTCGACAAGAAGACAGCTAATACGGTTTACGCAAAACAGACCGCCGAGGCGAAAGCGAATGGACACTCGAACTGCCCACTCTGCGCGATTGGTTCCGACGCGAATAGGACGAGAATCTGGACGATCGAGGAAATGGACGCCGATCACGTGGAGGCATGGAGCAAGGGTGGCGCAACGGACATCCCGAACTGCCAGATGCTCTGTAAAACGCATAACCGCGCGAAGGGGAACAGGTAGTCATGCAGGCGGATAAGTGGCGGCTGCACCGCCTAAGTGACCCTACGGGCCTAAATGGGGCTTCGCCCCTAAGTTGACTTGGCGGGGAATGGGGGACATACGACAAGCGACTGGCGACACACGTGTCGGAAAGTCGGGGTGTCGTCGCGCATATCGCACGTCTCACGCAGGGTGGGAGACGCGCCCCGTCGCGACCGATGTAGTCGCGACCGATGTTGTATGCAGAACGCGCAGCTTGCGCGTTCCCTGCGACGCAAACGCACCCAATGAAGCGACAGGAGTGTCGCTTCCCCGAATCGTGAGACGGTTGGTAGGGTGGGCTGCCAGCCCGTTCGCGATAAGGGTGTAAACGCGCAAGCTCCACGTTCTACTATGCGTCGTTTACGTATTATAAGTTGTTCAGCAGAAGAATTTCGGATGGGCGAGGCGAACCTACGCGAATCAGCGTGTGCTGAAAAGCTTGGTTGCGGGGGACGCACGGATTTTGTTATACTGGACGCGCAGTCCGGGATGCGCTTCGGATGTGAGAAGGGGAGTGTGGCGGAATGAAAGGGAAAATGGGAATCGGATGTTGGCTTTGCCTGGCTTTGTTGCCGTGTGTTGCGGCTGCGGATCCGGACTTGGACGTGTCGTGCGTTGTTCATGCCCAGGCGCCGGGAACCGTCTTTGCCCGGGGGGAGCCGCTCGCGTTCAACCTCGATTCCAACGCGATGCAGACCGTGACCTGGACTTGCCGCGACTGGCACGGGAAGTCGGTACAGTCGGGGGACTGGCCGAAGGACGGGAAGGATACGCTGGTGCTTACCGCGTTGCCGGAGGGGTATTATACGCTCACGCTCCATTCTCCCTACGCGACCTATCGTGGAGAGCGCAGTTTCGTGGTGGTGCCGCCACCGGGGAAACGCGCCCGTAACGCGAACCAGTATTATGCGGTTGATACCGCACAGAGTTGGCTGCTTCGTTCCGGGAAGGAAACCCGGCGTTACCCCGCCAACGCATCTGCGGTCCTTTCCGAGATCGCGCGGCGTGCGGGTATGGAGATCGTGCGGGAACGGTTGTCCTGGAGCGAGTGCGAGAAGCAACCGGGGGCGTTCACGTGGGGACAGTACCAAGTCAATGCCGACGAACTTTCGCAGCGGGGTGTCCGCATTTCGGGGATGTTCCACGATGCGCCGGACTGGGCTGTGTCGGGAGAAAATGTCAAGCTTCCGTCCGATCTCCTTGCCACCTATCGCTTCACGAAACAGCTGGCGGAGCATTTCCGCGGGAAGATGACGGACTGGGAGTTCTGGAACGAGCAGGACATCACCTCGTTTTCGCCGGAATCCGCCTGGGAGTATGCCTCCGCGATGAAGGCCGCGTATCTCGGTTTCAAGGCGGGCGACACGAACGTGGCGGTTGCGCTGGGCGGTTTGGCGATTACCCGCCCGAGCCGATACAGCGAGGTGATGATGCGGAACGGGTTGCGCGACTACATCGACATCATGAACATCCACACCTACCTGTCGCTCGCGACGTTCCCAAAAAACATCGGCGAGATCCACGACTACATGAAACGCCACGGCCTGCAGGATCGTCCGCTCTGGTTCACGGAGAACGGTTCCGCGCAGGCGGAGGGAAACACGGAGAAGGAGAGTTTCATTCCCGGTATCGGGATGCACTCCGGGCGACAGGAGATGATCGTCGCGGAGTATCTGCCCAAGTCCATGTTGCTTCTCCAGAATCTCGGTGTGGACCGCGACTTCTATTTCGTCCTGCCCCCGTACAACGAGGGCGGCGGGAAAAAGGACTGGGGTTTGATGCGGCGCGACTTCTCCGTCAAGCCCGCGTACGCGGCACTCTCCACGCTGACGATGCAACTGGGAAACGCCACGCTGGAGGGGGAGTTGGCGGTCGGCACGAATGTGCGCTGTTTCCTCTTCCGGCAGGCGGACGGTTCGCAGACGCTCGCCTACTGGAGCGTCTCCGAACTGGATAAGGGAACCGCTATCCCGGAACGGGTGGATCGTTTGCCGTGCGGGTTCCGCCTGACCGTCGAGGACGGGGTGTACAAGGGTACGGACTGTTTCGGGATGCCGTTCCAGCAAGTCGTGCGGAAAGGCGGACTGTGGTTGACCGCCGAGCGGATGGTCTCTTACCTGAACGGTCTGAAGGGACTTCGCGCGACGAAGCCCTTCCGGCATCGGGAGAAGAAATGGGCGCCCGCCGAGACGGCTTACGACCGGTCGATCGTTTTCCGAACGGAACTGGCAAACGGTTGTTACCTCCCCCCGGAGAAAAACGTGGTTGATCTGAAGGGGAAGACAGCCTCCATTCTCCTGCAGGTCTGGAATCTTTCGGAGACCGCCAAGACGGGGAGTGTCGCGGTGGCTGGCGCGAAGGTGATGGGACTGCCGCAATGGTTCCAGTTGCCCCCCTTCGGACGTGAGGAGTGCGTTCTCACCTTCGAGCCGAAACTCAACGATGACTTCAAGGGGGAACTCGCCGTGACGGGGTCCTTCAACGGATTGCCGGCAAGTGAACTGCGTATGCCGCTTCACTCGATTGAACAGTTGATCGCGTCGGCGAAACGTGTCGAGTTGAAACGGGCGGAACGGGCGGACGCTTGGCAGAAAAATTCTTCGGGCGAGATGGTGATTGCCGACGACGCCAAGGAGCAGGGGGTTCGTTTCCACGTCCGATTCGTAGATGCGTGGGACTTCTGGGTCTATCCCGAACTGCATCTCCAGTTGCCGCAGGAATCGCTGGAGGATGCGATCGGTTTCTCTTTCGAGACCAAGATCGCCTCGCTCGACAAGTTCAAGCAGATGTTGCTGATGGTTGTGCCGGATGGTGCGCCGTCCGCCTTTCTCGGCGTGACGAAACCGTCGCTGGAGTGGGAGCCGCGTACCGTCTTGTTCGGCGAACGGAAGGCCGAACTGGAGAAAGCGCCGTTGATCCGGTTCGGACTCAACACGGACGCACGCGAAGCCACCTTCTGGATTCGCCGTATCAGGATCTTGAAGAAGAACACGCAAACGAAGAAATAGGGGCGCTACGCGTCCGCTGCGTAGCGACGGCGCCCTCGCCGTCAGGTTTCGGGGAGGCTAGATAAGTGACTGCTGTGCCGCCTAAAGTGGCCCGATGGCCTAAATGGGGCTGGCGCCCCTAAGTTGACTTGAAGAATCTGAGAAGAAGGGACATGCGACACGCGTGACCGCAACGCCTACCCGGAATATCCGGAATATCCGGTTTAACACACCCAACCACCCAAGTAAAACCTAACCACCTGCCCTTGGACTGATCGACAAGCTGGACAAGGTAATCCGCGAAACGCGCCGAGAACCGAATTCAAGTCCTCACAGGCTGGCGGCGTCAGCCGCCCGCCTTGCTTCACAGTCTTTCAGCTGGCGGGTTTCGCCGTCGAAGACGAGCGCGACGGTCCAGACGGGCTTACCGGATGCGAGGTGGGGTTTCGCGTAGCCTTTCTTTTCGATCTGCGCGAACGCGTCATCGGTCGTGCCATCTTTCTTCAGCTCGAAAATAAACACGCCCAGTTTGTGCTCGGCCACGACGTCCGCGCGTCCGTCCGCACTTTGCACCTCTTGGAGAATACCGATCCCCTGCGCCCTAAGCAGAATGACCAGGCCGCGCGCATAGGGGCTTTCATGGACGCTCGTCTCGGTTGATCCGTAACACAGGCCGGCGTAGAGCGCTTTCAACCCATTAAAGAAACTCGGCCACTCGGCGTGGATCAGGTTACTCCCCAAATACGACACCCATGTAGCGGGTTCGTTCGCCGCCACGCTGGCGACGAGCTTGTTGATGTCACGGCGGATTTCCTCGTCCGGCACGTGAAGCGAATATTCGCCCGTCTCCCGGTCATAGTCCTTGATGGTCAGGTAGCCGGTCTGGAAAAGAAGCCCCTTCGCGTTAATTCGGTCGATGTCAAACACATCGAATACGTCGTCCGTCACGTTCTTCACGTTCTCCGTGTCGAGTGACAGGAATTCCTCTCGTTCCATGTAGTTCATCAGCATGGAGGGACGTCCCGTCTCTGTCCAGGTCGCCCGGAACTGGTCCTCGGGTTCAGCGAGCGTCATTGAGATGGAGATCGGGTTGTAGAGCGTCGCCGGGTTCTTTCGCGTGAACCGGAAGCCGTTGTACCACCACTTGAGACTGCGGCGGTACTCGCCCCAGTCGAGCCCCATCAGGTCCGCCTGGACGCGCATCTGTTCGCAGAAATAGACGTCCAGCTCGTCATCTGTGTAGCCGAGCATCGTCGCGTACCTGTCGTCGAAGGTGATGTCGGTCATGTTGGAGAGCGTGGAGAAGACCGACAGCTTCGTGAACTTCGACACCCCCGTGATCATCAGGAAGCGCACGGCGTCGGTACGGTCCTTCAGCTGCGCGTAGAAGTCGCCCAGCTGGTCGCGCACCGCCTTCGCCTGGGCGATGTCCTTCAGCGACCTCGCCACCGGGTCGTCGTACTCGTCAACCAGCACGGCCACCTGTCCCGCTTCGCTCTTCGCCGCGAGCGTGTCGATGGCCCGCCCGAAGTTCCAGCTCGCGCTTTTCTCCGGGATGTAATTATCGTAGCCCGCCTTTTCCAGGAAGCTCCGCACGCAGGACGGGAACGACCGGTCGAACGCGTCGAACGTCGAGGCGTCCACCTGCCCGAAGTTGAAAGCCAGCACCGGACACCTCTTCCAGCCGTAGTCCGTCGCATCGATGGCCAGCCCCGCGAACAGCTCGCGTCGCCCCTCAAAGATCGCCTTCAGGGTGGAGACCATGAGCGTCTTTCCGAACCGGCGCGGCCGCGCCCGGAAAAAGTACTTGTGCTGCCGGTCGGTGACAAGCGCGTGAAAATACGCCGTCTTGTCCACATAGATCTGCTCGTCCCGGATGATGGACGGGAAGTCGTTCGAATTGACGGCTATCGGTTTCATCGTCTGCCGCTGGTGGAACTCTCCCAATCGCGTCGCGAGGCGCGTGCCCCGCCCGCAAGAACGGCACTATGATGCCAGAATCCCCTGCGTGGCGCAAGGAGGAAATCGCGGGCGCAGGATGGATCGCGTCCGCTGCGTAGCGACGGCGCCCTCGCCGTCAGGTTTCAGGGAAGCGACACTCCTGTCGCTTTTCGGGGGTGAGTGTGGGGCAAAAGGGACGAAAGGAACAGAAGGGACAAAAGCGAGATCAAAGAGATTTAGTCGCCTCGTGTGTCGCGTGTCGGTATGTTGCTTGTCCGCCGTTTCATTTCTTTCCGCGAAGATGCAGAGAATGGTCACACCCCGTCGTGACCGCAATGCTCACCACCCCCAACCAACTTGAACTGATAGGAAAGGTGAGGAATTTCAGGTTTTACCCGAACGATAAAAATGGCACGAAAAGACACAAATGTTCATTTCGTGCCATTTTTGAACCTTGCCTATCAGTTCAAGGGTAGCCGGTGCATAGCGCCCCGCCTACGGGCCGGTGCGGATTGTCATGCTCCACGTGTGCCCGCAATTGTTGCATTTTATGTCCAGGATCGTCGGAGCATCCCTGACGATTCGGCTCAATGGCTCTTTCTTCCGGCTCTTCACATCCTCACTCCCGCACACCGAGCAAGGTCCCGACAACCGGGGCTTCCCCATTCCGCCAAACCATTTTGTAAAATCAAGCATTGATCGTGACTTTAAGGTGTACGTTGTTCAGCAAGGAGCCGGAATCCTTGATCATCGTATCTGGAGAACTGCCGATTTGCACTATTGACAAAACCAGCCGCACAATGTTCTTCCGGAGACCGAAATCCGCCCCCAGTCCGTTCGCGAAAATCGCCTCCGCACATGGGACTCACGTCCGAACACCATTCCTAGACATTACCATGCATATCGAAGAATCCCCAGGCGTTCGGTTTCTTTCGCGCAACGGGAGATTTCTCTCGTCCGCAATTTCTGGCGTACCACCCCATCGTATCCAATGTCCCCGCTGTCTTTTCTGAAAGTTTTCCCCAATGACCTCTTCCACCCGCTCTACAGACATAAGTCCATTCACGAACGGTAGGCAACCGAAATTTCAGACCTGCGTTCCGCACTTCTTCTGTTTCGTTCAACTTTTTGAACAATTGTCCCAGCTTACGCCGCTAACAGGCATCTCGTTGTCTGCTGCCGAGGTGACTTCCTGTTTCACGACGGCCTTCCATACCCCGACCGTCACCTCTGTTCGCTCCATGAGGAAGGTACGCCCCGGAACAGGCTTCATGTCTGTGAGAAGGCGTTTGACAACTTCGTTCCACGAAGACGATTCAGCACCAAGGTTGGAAACCGTCAAAATGGAAAACATGACGGTTATGCATTTGATTGATCTTGAAATCATCTATATTGTCTCCTTGTAGTTTTAAAGCCAGACACCGCTCCTAATGAGCGCGGTATCTGGCTTATGGATCGAACCGTTCGATGTCAGAACGGAGTAGCACCGTTATCGGTAATCGGCGCGGGTGTTACTGGAGGTGGCGGCTCCAGGACAGCACCCTCGTTGATTTTAACGATATACGGGGCGTATTGGGTATCCTCGTCGTCTCCAATCGGCGGAATCTCGCCGGAAAGGATTTTCGCTGAGCATGAATCCTCACCGACGGATGTAATACCGATTATAGCAACCTGTTTTTCAGAACGAGTAACTTTGCCCGTTCGCTGGCTTTTTTTGCCTTTGCCCATATTGGACACGACAAACTGTGTGCCAGGCTTCACGGGATGTCCCATAACTTTAAGCGAACCGGGAACATCGATTAAAACTACGCCATTCTCGATGTCTAAAACACCGAATGGTGTCAGTTTGACCAGTTCGTAAACGATCTTCTCGCACGCCTTTTTTGTGGCGGCTTGATGAACTTGTTCGCTAAGGTAACTCGCTGCGTCGGTGACTTGCCCAACGGCAGATCCGTCGATGTTTTTCGACTTCACCGTTTCCGCCGTACGGGCATCGATGATTTTGAGAATCAACTCTACTTTCGCCGTCACTGTTCCGGAGGAAGACCCTTTTTGCGAGGATAGGCCCGATCTCCACGTCATAGCCGCCGGATCGCTTCTTGGCCTGACGTACAGGGACGATTTGTCGGACAATGTGACCGGGGATGGATGGAATGACCGGGATGGTACCGGTTTCCCGGTCGGCAAAGTCAATATGATTCCCGTCTATCCTTTTTCCTTCACCGAATATCTGACGGCTACTGGCGAATATCGCCTCGCAGAGGAGATCCGCAACAGAAATTGGACGGTGCTTCGGGATTTACATGAAGCCCTGGTGGAGAAGTTGCGCTATTATTACGTTGTGGGCGGTATGCCTGAGGCCGTTTCCGTCTATCTTGAAACGCGAAATTTCATCGATGTCCATGCCGTACACCGTGAAATCCTCGATGGATATCGGCGTGACGTTTCCAAACATGCTCCGAAAGCGGATGTGTGCAAAATCGAGATGTGCTGGATGTCCGTCCCGGTTCAACTTGCCAAGAAATTTACCTACTCCACGCTCAGAAAGGGGGCGAGAAGATCGGATTTCCGCGATCCTCTTGCTTGGCTGGAGGATGCCGGGCTGATTTACCTGAATAGGCGAATCACCGCTCCGTACCTGCCGCTGGATGCCTATTCCCAGAAAGAGTTTAAGGTCTATGCGCTTGATGTCGGTCTTCTGTCAACGATGTCCGGGCCCGCGCCGGAAGTCATACTGGAGGGAACGCGTGTGTTTCGTGAGTTCAAGGGTGCGTTGACCGAGCAATATGTCTGCCAGCAGATGCTCGCCGAAACGGATTTCAAGCCGTGTTACTGGAGCACCTCGGATTCACGGATAGACTTTGTTTTCCAGAAAGGGATGGAGGTTTGTCCGTTGGAAGTGAAGTCGGGAGGGAATGTCAGGTCGCAAAGCCTGAAATCCTATATCCAAAGATTCCGCCCTGTGACGGCGTATCGTATGTCGATGCTTTCCTACACGGAACAGGAAATAACAATGGTTGATACCTTCATTGCGTTCGTCAAAAGCTGGACATTTCCTTGAGGGTGTGGGGTTCTGAGGTGTGGGGCTGTTCCGTCCCGTTCCCGGAAGCGAAGCCCGTCCCTGGTACGGCGCGTGGTGACAACGCGCCAGGCCACCGCAAGGCCAAAACATGTTCACCGCGACACAGGCGCGGCGGGCGTGAAAGCTTTGCCAAGTTCCACAACGAAAATGCGCCAAGTTCCACAACGAAAACGCGCCATGTTCCACAACGAAAACGCGCCAGGTTTCACAACGCGATTGACATCCAATATGAGGTTATGATAGAATATCTACCATGCAAACCTACAAAAACAGAGTTTTTGACGAAATCATTCGCGATGCGCTGGATGCCAAAGGCGCAGTGCTGATTGAGGGCGCCAAGTGGTGCGGTAAAACCACGACCGCCGAACAAGCGGCCAAGAGCGTCATCTACGTCAACGATCCGAAACATCGTGAGCAATATGTCATGACGGCGCAGACGAATCCGCAACGTCTGCTTGCAGGGGATAATCCGCGTCTGATTGACGAGTGGCAGATTGCACCGGAACTTTGGGACGCGATTCGCTTTGACGTCGATCATTCCGACAAGGACGGAAAGTACATCCTAACGGGAAGCGCCGTGCCGTTGGACGAAGAGGCAAAAAAGAAGATACATCATTCCGGGACCGGTCGTTTCGCATGGATACGGATGCGCCCCATGTCCTTGTATGAGAGCCTGGAATCTTCGGGGAGCGTTTCGCTTTCCGATTTGTTCGCCGGGAGACGGACGCTTGGAGACGCAATGCCGCACACTCTCGAGGAGATGGCATATCTTACGTGTCGCGGCGGGTGGCCCAAGGCGACCGGGAAAAGTGGCAAGGCCGCGCTGCGCCAGGCGTTCGACTATGTCGATGCGATAGTCAACACCGACATTTCAAGGGTGGACGAAGTGCAGCGCGATCCTGACCTTGCGATGAGGATAATGACATCTCTCGCCAGACTGCAGGGCACGCAGTCGTCCGTTACGGCGATAAGGTCCGATCTCGCGCCGAATGTCTGCGGCGGCGGAGTTCATGAGAATACGGTCTATTCATACGTCGGGGCACTCAAGAAGATTTTTGTGGTCGAGGACATGCCCGCGTGGTGTCCTAACCTCCGTTGCAAGACGCCCATCCGCACGATGGACACAAGGTATTTCACGGATCCATCCATCGCGACGGCGGCGCTTGGACTCGGTCCCGGGAACCTGATGGATGACTTGAAGACTTTCGGACTCTTGTTCGAGACCTTGGTCGCGAGGGACTTGCGGACATACGCGGCGGCGAACGACGGCAGGGTCAGCCACTATCGCGACAAGAACGGACTGGAGTGCGACGCAGTGATGCACTTGAGGGATGGTCGCTACGGCCTCATCGCGGTGAAGATTGGAGGGGCCTCGCTGATAGCCGATGGCAGGGCGAAACTGCAGCGGCTTGCGAACGAGATCGACACCAGGAAGATGAAGGAGCCGGCGTTTAGGATGATCGTCGTGGCTGAAGGTGATTTCGCTTATGAAGAGCCGGACGGGACGCTGATTTGTCCTATCGGGTGCCTAAAGCCATGAGATGATAGGTGCGCTACTCTCCACTCGCCATGAATCGTCTGTACGATTTCAGCCGCCGCCTTGCCAGCGACAGGATAAGTGCGGGGTGCTTCGCGCCAGCTGAGATGCTGTGATGCTGAGAAGCAAGGGGATAAGTGGCGGCTGCGCCGCCTTGTGTCTCGTGTGAGGAAAAGTTTGCGCTTAGATGGCGGGGGTGTTTGTGGTACACTTCGATCCTGTCAAGATGAGTGCGGCGGGAGTTGCGGTTGGATGGTTGGCGGAACCGGACCGCTTGGCGGGGAAGACCATGATGGATGTGAAAGTAGAAGCGGGGAAACAGCTTGACGCGTATCGCGTGTGCCGTCTGCTGGGAAGCGGCGGCATGGGGGCCGTGTATGAGGTGGAGGATGCCTCCGGCAAACGGTTTGCGCTGAAGCTTTTTACGGTAACCGAGAAGAACCGCGCGTTTTTGGCAAAACGTTTTCTCGCGGAGGCGAAACTGCTCACCACCTTGGATCATCCTCGCCTTGTGAAGGTGCATGATGCCGGGGAGCTGGACGGTGCCCCTTTCTTTACGATGGACCTTGTGCTGAATGCGCAGGGTGAGCCGGAAACGCTGGAGACCGCGCGGCGTCGCGGCGGCATCTTGGTTCCTCGCTACGCCCAACTCGCCGGAGGAATTCCCGCCGGGGCCGGGCGCGCTGCAAGTTTCAGGTCCGGCGGACCTGGACGGGGTGGATATCGGGAGCGTGACCTCGCTGGCCGTGAAAGGAAAACTGGGTGAGGTCGCGCACAATCAGTTCGGCAAGTAGCCGAATCTCCGGCAGATGACGGTGGAGGAGGGCGTGTGGCGAATCGGTGACGCGGCGTTTTTCGGTTGTACAAACTTGGAATCGGTGGCGTTTCCCGACTCGCTCACCAGCATCCGTCCCTGCGCTTTCGGCGATTGCGTGAGGTTGCGCCGGGTCTGGTGCGGAACAGGGTTGGCGGAAGTTGGGCAGGCGGCTTTCGGCGGATGCAAGAACCTGCAAAACATCTATTTCAACGGGGATGCGCCGAAGCAGCTCGGTACGCGCATCCTGGTGCGGACGCCTGCGACACTCGTGAACCATGTCCGGTCCGGCGCGAAGGGCTGGGGTGTACGCTGGCCCGCCAACGATGACTTTTCCCGTCCCGTCGCGGTGGTGGAGCCGCAGGCTTTGACGAACCTTTGGAAGGAGACGTTGCGCAGATGATTCCGAATACGCCACAGACCTTGCTTCGCAAGATTGCCGAACACGCGAACGGCGACGATGCCGCCGAATGGGAGCGTTGTGTGGAACTCTACACGCCGGTGATCCGCCAGTTCGTCTCGGAGAAGGGAAGGCAGAAGAAGGCCGACGTGGATGACATGGTGCAGGACATTTTCGTCCGTCTGGTGGAAGTGTTGCGGGAGAAGGCATACCGGTCGGAGAAGGGGCGCTTCCGGACTTACCTGGCGACAATGGTCCGGCATCTGTTGATCGACCGTTACCGTCGCGCGCTCGTTCGCGGGGCGGAGCGCGAGGTTTCCCTGGACGGGTCCTGCGCGTCGTTGGTCGGGGGCGATGACGACGTGGTTGTCCAGATCGATCTGCGCCTGCGGTTCGCGCGCCATGCCGCCGCCGTGGAACACGTCTTGGGCAAGACGATGCTCGACCCCAGGACGGTGGCGGCCTACCGCGAATACGCGCTCAACGAAGAGCCGGCAACGGAAGTCGCGGCGCGTCACGGTCTCACGCTCAACGCGCTCCGCCAGATCAAATTCCGCGTGAACAAAATGATCGCCGCGCTGGAAGCCAGTTTGTAGTTCGCCCCCGCCCACGCTTGCAAGGGAATAGGAAACTAGGATGATACAGCCGATGCCATTGGTAGTGTTAAATACCTGAAGCGACTACAACCGCCTGAACCCCGAATTCTTCTCCCTTGCCTAGAGGTTCAAGGTTGGGTGGTTAGGTGGTTGGTTTGGTGGTGAAGGATAGGAACTTATCCTCATTTCCATTCCCGTGCGCGCGCTTAACATTTGGAACTGGCGCGTAACGTCTGAGATTTTTTCGAAATTTGGCGAGTGAAAGATGGTTGGAATTATGGTACACTGGCGTCAATCTTAACGGAGGATGTACGGATGAAACAGGTTTGTTTGTTGGCGGGGATGCTTTGCGCGGCATGTGCCGCGTTCGGTTTTCAGAAGGTCGGGTTGTCGGGTACGTGGAAACTGTGTCAGGCGGATGGCGATTCTACCGTGTATGACATGACCATTCCGGGGGGTATCCACACGGCGTTGCTGGATGCGAAGAAGATCCCGGATCCGTTCTTTGGAAGAAACGAGCTGGATGTACAGTGGGTCGGGCAGAAGGATTGGATCGTCGAGCGTTCGTTCCATGTCGATGCGAGTCTGCTGTCGCATGATTCGGTCATCCTGCGTCTGGAGCACGTCGATACCTTCTGCGAGATTTCGATCAACGGAGAGAGGGTGGGGGAGACGGCGAACTATTTCCGTCGGTATGATTTTGACGTGAAGCGGTTTCTGAAGCCTGGCGTGAACACGTTCACCGCGCTGTTCCGTTCCGCCGACAACAAGACGGAAGAGCTGGGCGAGATGTTGCCGTATGAGATCCCGATGGTCAACAACGGAATCGTGCCGCACATGAACCTGATCCGCAAGCCGATCTGCCACGGTGGCTGGGACTGGGGTCTGGCGTTGATGGTCACGGGGTTCGCGGACGAGCCGCTGCTGATCGCCACCGACACGGCGCGGATCGACTACGTGTATTGCGACCAGCAGCACGAGAAGGATGTCGTGAAGCTCACCGTCCATGCGGATGTCACCTCGCCGAACGGCGGCGACACCAAGATGCGCGTCTCGGTGGAGGAGACGGGCGAGACGGTCGAGGGAACGGTCACGCTCGATCCCGGAAAGAACAGTCTCTCGGCGCCGGTCGAGATCGAGAACCCGAAGCTGTGGTGGCCGTCCGGTTCGGGCGAGCAGAACCTTTACACGATCACGGTCACGGTGGGCGATTCCTCCTTCACGCGCAAGATCGGCCTGCGCACGGTCGAGGTGATCAACAAGCCGGACCAGTGGGGGACGAGCATGTCCTTCCGGATCAACGGCAGGGACGTCTTCTGCAAGGGCGCGAACTGGATTCCCTGCGACGCGTTCATCAATCGCCAGACGCCGGAGAAGATCCGCGACCTGCTCCAATCGGCGAAGGACGCGAACATGAACATCGTCCGGTTGTGGGGCGGCGGGCAGTTCGAGAGCGACGCCTTTTACCAGATTTGCGACGAGCTGGGCATCATGATCTGGCACGACTTCATGTTCTCCTGCGCGCTCTATCCTGCGACGCAGGAGTTCCTCGATGAGATCCATGCGGAACTACAGCACCAGATCCGTCGGTTGCGCGACTACGCCTCCATCATCTTGTGGTGCGGCGACAACGAGTGCATCGGCGCGTTGGGCTGGTTCGAGGCGAGCCGCAAGAGCCGCGACCGCTACTTGCTGAACTACGACCACCTGAACCAGGTGCTGGCGGCAGCTTGCAAGCAGTTGGATCCCTCCCGCGTCTTTTGGCCTTCCTCGCCGTGCGGCGGTCCTGGGGACTTCGGCGACGGCTGGCACAATGACCGTACCGGCGACATGCACTTTTGGGAGGTGTGGCACAGCAACAAGGAGTTCGCGAAGTACTACAGCGTGAAGCCTCGCTTCTGCTCCGAGTTCGGTTTCCAGTCTTTCTCGTCCCGCGAGGTTGCCCTGAAATTCTGCAAGGAGGAAGACCTGAATCCCTTGGCGCCGGACTTTGAGTACCACCAGAAGAACGTGGGCGGCAACACGCGCATCCTCTCCACGATGGCGAACTACTTCCGTTTTCCGGAAGGGACGGATTCGGTACTCTACCTCTCCCAGGTGCAGCAGGCGATGGCGATCCGTACCGCCGTCGAGGCGTGGCGGCACCTGCAGCCGCGCTGCATGGGTACGATCTTCTGGCAGCTCAACGACAACTGGCCGGTCGCCTCCTGGTCGAGCATTGAGTACGGCGGTAAGTGGAAGCACCTCCAGTACCACGCCAAGCGGTTCTACGCGCCGCTGGCGATCTGCGCCACGCCCTCCGACTACGATCCGGGCCTGATCGAGATCTGGGCGGTCAACGACCACGACGAGACGTTGACCTGCGCCGCGCGGGTGGATTTGTGGCAGGTAGATGGCGAACGCGCGATCCAGCGTTTCGACCTCTCCACGGAAATCGATCCCCGTTCCGCGAAGCAGCTGAAGAGCGTACGCGTCTCCGACTTCGGCGACGACAAGGAACGTCTCGCCCGCTTCCTCGCGCTGGAGATCAGCGCGGTTGTCGATGGCAAGCGCGAAATCTCGCGGAACGAGTGGGTCTTTCCGAAGTACAAGACGCTCAACTTGGCCAAGGCGGACGTGAAAGTCGAGGCGGCGGAACGGAATGGAGAGTGGACGGTCGAGGTATCGACAGATCGTCCGGCGTTCTTCGTCTGGCTGAACACCTCCGTGCGGGGCGAGTTCAGCGACAACAGCTTCCTGTTGCTGCCGGGGCAGTCAAGGTTGCTCACCTTCAAGCGGAAGGGCGAGGGTACTTTCGACGAGTTCAAGAAGAGCCTGAGCCTGATGCACCTGCGTCAGACTTACCGGTAAAGCTGTTCGCCCGGCTGAGAAGCGGGGGAGCTGAGAGGCTGAGAAGTGGCACTTCCGCTTATGAGTGACGAACGAAAAGCTAACAGCCACCAGCTAAAAGCAAACAGCCAGCATAAAGGAGATTGGATGTGTCGGGGGAAGTGCGACCAGATGACGGGCAGGCGGCTCGTCTGCCGGAGAGCGATGTAGTACGGCTGGAGGATGTCAAGCGGCATTATCTGGTTGGAGACGAGACCGTGCGCGCGCTGGACGGCGTTTCGTTCAGCATCGAGAAGGGCGGGTACTGGGCGATCATGGGACCGTCCGGTTCCGGCAAGAGCACGATGCTGAACATCCTCGGTTGCCTCGACCAGCCCACATCGGGTGCCTACTGGTTGAACGGCGAGAACGTGGCGGAGATGGATGACGACGAGTTGAGCGACCACCGCCTGAAAAACCTCGGTTTCGTCTTCCAGAGCTTCAACCTGATCTCGCAACTGACGGTGTGCGAGAACATCGAGGTGCCGATGATGTACCTCGGCGTTTCCCCGTCCGAGCGTCGCGCCCGTGCGGAGGCGCTGGCAGAGCGTGTCGGCATGTCCCATCGTCTGCGCCACCTCCCCGCCGAACTCTCCGGCGGCCAGCGCCAGCGCGTGGCCATCGCGCGCGCGCTGGCCAACGATCCGCCCGTGATTCTCGCCGATGAGCCGACGGGAAACCTCGACACCGCCACCAGCATCCAGATCATGGAGCTTTTCCAGGAACTTTACGAGCAGGGCAAGACGATCATCCTTGTCACCCACGAACCGGACATCGCCGCCTACGCGAAATCCAGCATTGTCCTCAAAGACGGCAAGCTGATGTCCATCAGCAGAAACGACGGGAAGAAGGTATGAATAAACGGAAACAAACTGTGATGGATATTGGTAGCACAGTCGTGAAACGTTGCGATGCTGAACTCCGTGTTGTGCTGGTCGGTCTATCTGGTAGTAACAGAGTAGCAGATATGCCAGGGTACTACGCTTATCGCGTAACCCGTGATGACAAAATCACCGAGGAAGATGCAAAGCGGATTAACGAAATTTGGCTCTTTGATGATGCGCTGGAGTCGAATACTTATCGAGCGGAATTCCTCGGGATGAAGACCGGCAAGGAACTGGTCAAGGATTACGGTTATCCAGCAAAAGGAAAGGCGCATGGCGGCAAATACCTTCTCTTCAAGACGATGACTCGTTATCCGTTTGTTGCGGAAGATGCGTTGGGTGAGGTGGGCAAGGTGATTGTACGGCTTAAAGATTTCTCCCATTCCCCGAATGTCCGTAAGCAACTGAAGGCATTTCTTGAATCGCCAGAGCGCAATGATCCGTCCCTTTTGAATAAACTGCCCAACATGATTACCGTTCTGCATCCTGAACAGCTATGTGTCTGCGAGGGTGCGATCCAGATGGATTTATTCGATGCGATTGTGCAAGATACCGTCAAGCAATACGCAAAGCCCCAGCAGGCATCATACCGAATTGTTTCCCTCTTTTCAGGTTGCGGCGGATTAGACCTTGGTTTTGTGGGAGGTTTCAATTTCCTTGGGAGAGAGTTCGGCAGAAACAATTTTGACATCGTCTGGGCGAATGAGTTGAATCCGAACGCCTGCAAGACTTACGAGCGGAATTTCGGTACGCATATTGTGTGTGGAGACATAACGGACGCAATCAAATCCATGCCGACGGATGTCGATGTGGTCATGGGAGGTTTCCCGTGCCAAGACATTTCCATCAATGGAAAGATGCTTGGCATAAAGGGCAAACGAAGCGGTTTGTATTCCTACATAGTGGAAGCGGTGAAGAGATGCCGTCCGAAGGTATTTCTTGCGGAGAATGTCGGAAGCCTTATGCTCAGGCAAAACGAGTATTCCTTCAAAACGATCCTTTCTGACTTCGAGTCCCTTGACTACCATGTTACGTATAAGGTTTATCATGCAGAACAATATGGAGTTCCGCAGACGCGAGAGAGGGTGATTTTCGTCGGTACGCGAAAGGATTTGCCAAGGTTCACACCCCCAGAACCCGTTTCGGGTAGGCCTATCACGTGTGGGGAAGCTTTGCGCGATCTTGAATGCATGTCCGCTGACAAAGAGTTTTCGCACATCTGGAGTAGGGCAGCACCCTCTGGTGAGCAAGGTAGTCGCAAAATGGTCGAAGACCGTCCCGGTTACACGATCCGTGCGGAGTGCCACGGGAACATCCAATTCCACTACAGGTTACCTCGACGGCTCTCGATGCGAGAGGCGGCGCGCATACAGTCGTTTCCAGATTCTTTTGTCTTTCCGTGTGGCATTCGCGAGACGGAGCGACAGATCGGTAACGCGGTTCCTCCTGTGCTGGCGTGGTACATCGCACGCGAGGTGCAGAAAGTGCTGGAAGTAACGAAATGAAAAAAAGCGATTTTGAAAGATTGCTGGATGTCTGCTGTGGTACGCTTACCCATGAGGCACGTAAAGAAGGTTTCAAGACTTCACAACAGTTCGAGAACCGAGTGCGCGAAGTATTGAATGATTTGCTGAGAGATGAAAACGACTTGAACGTCGATTTCTCGCCACCACCTCAGGCTTTTCCTGATATAGCGATTGGAGAGTATGGCGTTGAGGTGAAGTTTACGCTTTCGGATACTTGGAAAAGCATAGCTAATAGCATACAGGAATCACAACGAGTTGACAGTGTAAAATACATTTATATCGTGTTTGGGAAAATGGGCGGGAAGCCAGAGGTTCGGTGGGGAGACTATGAAAAGAGTGTCATCCATGTGCGTACATCCCACGTGCCGCGATTTGAAGTCGAGCTGCCTCCGAAAGGTGCCGTGGGGAAACCCTCGTTATTTGACTTGATGGGCGTGTCTTATGATACGTTTTCGAAATTGGACATTTCCGAAAAAATGAAGTTTGTACGGGCATACGCGCGAAAAATCCATCCGAACGAGCGTCTTTGGTGGATGGGAGATGATGCTGGTGACGAACACTCTTTGCCGCTGAATATTCGACTGTACACGAATCTGACAGACGAGGAGAAGATTCGTTACCGTGCGGAAGCGTTGTTGCTCTGTCCCATGGTTCTCAAGTCTGGCCGTGTGAGGGACAAATACAACGATGTTGTCATGTTTATGCTGTCGTACCACGGTGTACTGTGCCATCAGGCGCGGGATTTGTTTTCCGCCGGAAGTGTGGCAAATCCTGACAATGATGACAACGGTGGTTTGTACATAGAGCGGGCTGTGAAACTTCTCGAAAATGCGATGCTGGCGGCATCCGCCGAGATGGAAGATGCGCTTTTTGTTGAATACTGGGGCGAGAGCGTCAAGCCGGAAGACCGCATACGAAAATGGCTTGAGAAAGCTGACGCAGTAGCGTCTGGGTGGAAACCTTCGGTTTCGCTATTTGGGGGGAGATATGCGAAATAAAGATTGTGAAGAACTATTCTCTATCGGTCTAGCTACGAGGATTCCACGGAGGGGGTGTTCCAGTATGGAAAGTCCACTATCATGCGAGCAGGGAAATGGTAAGGATGAATAAGCTTTCGTATCTGATGCCGTTCGTCAAGCTGGGATTGACGGACATTTGGCGGCACAAGACGCGGTCGCTGTTGACGATGTTGGGCATCGTTTTCGGCGTCGGCAGCGTGGTGGCGATGCTCGCCGTGGGCGAGGGCGCGAGCCAGCAGTCGATTGACTCGATCAAGAAACTGGGTAGCGAGAACATCATGGTCACCTCCATCAAGCCGTCTAGCGAGGAGGGCGGGAACACCGGCGAGTCGCGCGGGAGCCTGGCGGTTTACGGTTTGCTCTACGAGGATGCCAAGCGCATTCAGGAGACGGTTCCGGGCATCCGGACGATTGTCCCCGCGCGTATGACACAACGGGTCGGGCGTGTGCGTGAGCGGCAGCTGGAGATGCGGGTGGTGGAGACAATCCCGAAGTGGTTTGACGTGGTGCGCCGTCCGCTACTGGACGGCCGCGTACTGACGGAGACCGATCTGCAAATGTACGCCAATGTCTGTGTGTTGACCGAACACGGGGTGCGTCGGCTGTTGGCGACGGAGGGTATGGTCGGCGAGCGGATCCGGTTGGCTTCCGGCGTCTTCGAGGTGGTCGGGATTGTGCAGAACGAATCGGGCGGGGCGGTACGCGCACCGGACAGCGAGGCGGATGTGTACATTCCGCTTTCGACGGGAACGAAGCTTTTCGGCGAGGCGAACATCCGGTATTCTGCGGGCGGTATGGAAGGGGAACGCGTGGAGTTAAGCGAGATCATCGTCTGCATGAACGGCGTGGAGCGGGTGGAGGCGGGAAGCAAGGCGATCGAAGCCGTTTTGCGCCGGTTCCACAAGAAGGTGGATTACAAGATCGATGTGCCGCTCGCCTTGTTGCGCGAAACCGAACGCAGCAAGAAGACCTACAACATCGTGCTGGGCGCGATCGCGGGAATCAGTCTGCTGGTCGGCGGCATCGGCATCATGAATATCATGCTGGCATCCGTGACGGAGCGCACGAAGGAGATCGGAATCCGCCGCGCGATCGGGGCAAGGCGTTCCCTGATCGTGGTGCAGTTCCTGATCAACACGTGCGTACTGTCGATCACGGGCGGGATTCTGGGGCTGATTGTCGGGGTGTCGATCCCGTTGCTGATCACGCTCTTCACGGCGATGCCGACGCTGGTCCAGCCGTACAGCCTGATTTTGGCGTTCGGGATCAGCGTGGGAATCGGTATCATCTTTGGACTCTATCCCGCAATGCGCGCGGCGGACCTAGACCCCATCGTCGCCCTCCGGCATGAGTAGCGGCGGCGGATAAGTGGAGGCTGCGCCGCCTAAGTGGCCCTGCGGGCCTAAATGGGACTGCGTCCTTAAGTTGACTTGAAGAAGCTGAGAAGCGAAAGGAAGGAAATCGAAAGTAGGTGCGGCTAACACAGAGTCTGCGGGGAACGGGAGGGGCAACGTCTTCGTTGCCCGAATTGGGAGGGTCGAGTTTTGTCGTGACCGCAATGCTTATCCGTCATCTGTCCGGCTTAACCACCCATCTTTGAATTTATAGGCAAGGAATTTAGGATGAGAGTCGTATCCATTTGCAAGTGTCGTTATCATCTTGTTGTTTTTGCTTTGGTGTTGCTCGTTCTGATCTATTCTGTGGTCTTGGGCGTTTGGGAAATCCGTCGTGCGTCGGTCATTGCGGAAGTGAAGGAACATCGTGACCAGATTTATTCGACGCTGGTTGTGTATTTCGGACGCCCCCTGCGGAAGAGTCCGGTTGACAAGGATGAGACCTTGCGGCGTTTCAAGCGGTACAGTGATACATTGCATGGCGAGATAGACGCGAGTCATCGAGGACTCTTTGCTGTTTTTCCGCCGATTTGTATTTTTAGCCTGTTTATTTGCTATGCCGCATACAAGCCTCGTCGAGTCAAAACGGCGCTGGATACGCAAATCGGTACGACCTCGGCTGATGTGGCGGGAAGCTTTTGGAAGCGTGTCGCTCGAATCGCGCGAATTCCGTTTTGGCATGTCGCTTACAGTTGTATTTATACTGTATTCGGGATTGCTTTGATTTCATTGTCATGGAGTTTTTCATGTACAATATTTGACCTCATGCGAAAGAAAGAGTCGGCGGCTTTGTCGATGTTAAGCAATGCCGTTGAGATGCTGGACGCCAATGCGAATGTTACTGACGATTTCGCCGGGATATTGCGGGAGATTTCCTTCTGGCTAGAAGACTGTTATCAGTTGATGCGGTCGATAAATTTAGACATATTTGTTTTTCTTTTCGTAACTGGTATCGTGATGATTGTGATTGGAATGGTGGTGTTGAAAGGGAGAAAATATCATGAATCCCAGTAACCCAACCATACAGTTACCGTGCGGTTCTGTAGGAATCAAAAAAATGACTGACAAGAGTAATCAGGTCCGATTGGATCGGTTGAAGTCACAAGCCAGAAAAGGGGATGCGGAGCTGGCATGGGTAATCGGCGAGGGATATCTGGATGGGCGTATTTGCATCCCCGGTGAGGTACTTCCTGTGAGGAAGAACCGGAAGGTCGCCGAGTACTGGTTGCGTATCGCATCCGAACAGGGGAATGCAGATGCGATGCTTGAGCTTTCGTCTGTTATCACGACGTATGGGGAACCCCGATGGAAAGAGGCTTTCGCATGGGAAGTGAAAGCAATGGAATTGGGTGCTTCGTTCGCGGAATACGATGCGGCGATCACCGCCTCCGCGCTGGGAAGACGAAAGGTGGCCTATCGACTGTTGACGGCTTCATTCCCGAAACATCCCGGCGAAACGAGTCTGCTTCTTGGAATCTGTCTCTACGCCGGGTACGGTTGCCACCGTGACTTGGAACAGGCACAACGTTATTTTCTTCGTGCGGCGGCATCTTGTGCGAATCTGGACAAAGACAGGGTGGATGCGCTTTTCTTTGTCAATGCAATTCGGCATGGGGTTTCCTTTTCCGTGGAAAAACATATCGGAATCGCGCGTCCCAAAAAGATTTTTGACCAGGATAGTGCCAGTCTTTTCAAGAGACTTTCTCGGAACCCCGCATTGTCATCTCCCGCCAAACAGGCGCTTGCGGAGACACTGGATAGCGAGGCGTGGCAGCGGCAAAGCCGCTGCCAGCTGAGAAGCGGGGAGGCTGAGAAGCGGGGAGGCTGAGAAGCGGGGAGACTGAGAAGCAGATAGGTGGCGGCTGCGCCGCCTAAGTGGCCTTGTGGGCCTACATGGGGCTACGCCCCTAAGTTGCCGGGGGCAAGGAATGGGACGTGCGACAAGCGACGCACGACACGCATGTCGGAAAGTCGGGGTGTTGTCGCGGATGTCGCGTGTAGATCGGGAGGGTCGCGCCCCGTCGCGACCGTAACGCCTACCCGGAATATCCGGAATGTCCGGATTGTCCGGAAAATCTGGCATACCCAGACACCTACCCAACCACCGAACCACCTAACCTCCCAACTAAAAGGCAAGGAAACAACGGGGACAACATCGAGAACAACTTGAATCGGGGCGGCTCGCAACCGCGAGCCGGATGGGCACCGTCGTGCGGTTGCGCGACGACCGCCTGTGTGTTGTTTATCAGTTGTTCGAATGGTTTCCTTTTTCAGTGACAAAAATTCCGAATGTCGTTGTGCGTGTCGCGTGTCGCATGTCCGCCGTTCCATTTCCTCATGTGCGAAGTGCCCCCGGCGGCAAATTCCGTGAGTTCCGTGTATTCAGTGGTTTTTCATGTTATCCAACAGAGAAAGGATAAATGGCTTGTTTCCGGGGCAGAAAGCGTGTATACTAGGGTGGATTTACGGAAACGGTTCCGTTTGTACGAAGGATTGTTTTGGGGAAGAAGGGAGATTGCGATGGAGATCAGCAGAAGGTCGTTTATGATGAGCGCGGTGGCTGCGGGCGCGATGGGAAGTTTCGCGCAGCCGTTCCGGGCGCGGCGGCAGGTCGCTGCCAATGAGAAACTGTGCCACGCCTGTATCGGCGTGGGCGGAATGGGGGGAGTGGATATCCGCAACTTCCATTCGCATCCGGGGACGGAGATTGTCGCCATCTGCGATGTGGATCAGAACCACTTGAACGCCGCCGCCCAGCTGGTGCCGAATGCGCGGAAATACACCGACTGGCGCACGATGCTGGAGAAGGAGGGAGACCGGATTGATTCCGTGAACATCGCCATTCCCGACCACATGCACGCGCTGGTCGCCACGACCGCGTTGGAGCACGGCAAAAGTGTCTATTGCCAGAAGCCGCTCTGTCACGATGTCGCCGAGTGCCGCAAGCTGGCGGAGACGGTGAAGCGCACGGGGCTTGTTTCGCAGCTGGGTACGCAATACGCGGCGGGCATCGGCGACCGTCTGGCGGTGGCGTGGTTGCGCCAGGGCGCGATCGGTCAGGTGAAGAAGGTGTATCTCTGCTCCAACCGTCCGGCGGCGATCGAGACATACCGCCTTCTCGGTCCGCGTCCGGCGAAGGGCGAGACGCCGCCATCCACGCTGGCGTGGGATCTCTGGCTGGGGACCGCCCCGGCGCGCGAGTTCTCCCCGAAAATCTACCATCCGATGTTGTGGCGCGCGTGGCAGGATTTCGGGACCGGGTGGTCCGGCGACATCGGGTGCCACATTTTCGACGCGGTCTGGAAAGGACTGAATATGGGTGCCCAGGCGCCGTTGACGGTCAAGGCCGAGGTGCAGGAGTCGTGGAAGAAGGATGCGGCGCGTTTCGCCGACACCTGGCCGCAGAGCGACCACATCACCTGGACCTTTGCCGGGAACGCGGCGAGCGGCGGCAAGCCCTTCACGATGGAATGGTTCGACGGGCTGATCTTCCCGCCGGAAGACGGGCAGAAGATCGCGCGCGAGGTCGGATTTGACCATTTCCCGGATGAGGGCATGATGGTCTTCGGCACGGAAGGCGCACTGGTGTTGCCGCATACGTCCGGTCCCCGGCTCTGGCCGGTGGAGAAGTTCAAGGACTACCCGAAACCGAAACTGGAGGGACGAAACCATTACCACCACTTCCTGGACGCCTGTCTGGGGAAGGAGATGTGCGAGTCCCACTTCGTGCAGACGGGACCGATGGCGGAGACGATCATCCTCGGTACCGTCGCCATCCGTGCGCCCGACCGCGAGCTGGCGTGGGACGCCCCCGCGCTTGCGTTCAAGGGCGACGGCGCGGACGTGAACCGCTTCCTTCGCCGCACCTACCGCACGGGATGGTAGGGGGATTCGAGGATCGGAGGGGACGGATGTTCCCTCCGATTTACATGAGATGGAAATCCGTGGAAAGGGAATTGGAGAGATGAAGAAGCTGCTGGGGATTGTATCCGTGCAGGTGTGTTGCGCGGTTTCGGCGTTCGCGGCGGTCACACTGTTTGACTTTGAGACGGAGGCGGAACGGAAGTCCGTGCCGAAGAGTTGGGACAAGAAATCGTTCCAGGTCTGCGTGACCAACCACTTCGCCAGTTCGGGCGAAACCTCGTTGCATTTCAGCGCGGTGCCGTGGCGGAAGGGGTTGCCGCAATGGCCGTCGTTTACCCTGACGACCCAACCGACAGACTGGACGAAGTATGACCGTCTCGTGGTGGATCTGGTCAGCGTGGGTGAGAACCCGCAGGGCCTCTCCTCTTTCTTCACCGATCCTCCCGGACGCATCCAGAACGGACTTTCGCGCCACATCATGCTGCCGGCGAAAGGGTATCTGCAGTGGGTCATCCAGTTGGACAAGTGGCCGAAAACCTGCAACCCGAAACAGATTTCGCGCCTCCACTTTTTCGCGAGTGAACCGCAATGTCTGGATGTTTTTCTGGACCGTATCACGCTGCTGAAGAAGGGCGAGCCGCTGCCAACCCCCTCTCCGGCGTTGGTGAAGGAACTGGTGCCGTTCACGCGCGACCAGTTCGAAATCGCCAGCCGCGAGGTCGAGAGCCTGAAGGCGGAGACGGAACCGTTTTGCGTCACGGGGCAGATCCGCAAGGAGCGCGATTATTTCCTGTCGAAGTTTCGGGAGGAGATGGACGCCTTCCGGAAAAAGCTCGATGGCGAGATTCGCGAACTCTCCCTCTTGATCTCGCTGCAGGATGCGGTCGCGCAACTTCAGAGAAAACGCGATTCCGTCATCTCCCGTTTCCGTTTCTGGGCCGACTGCGTTCGCGCCGGGCAGAAGACGGAGGGAATGCTGGTCGGGACTGCCACCACGATGGAGCAGGTCATGCCGCGTGGCGCGGCATACACGCTCAAGCCCGCCACGGATTTGGCGATTCGCTTGGCGCGGAACGAGACGGAAGGCTTGCAGCTGGCGGTTACGCCGACGGAGGGTAAGCTGCAGAACGTGACAGTCTCCGTTTCGGCTTTGAAGCACACCGGTTTTTTCACGTGGGCGAAAATTCCCGCATCCGCCGTCACCTGCGACATCGTGGGGTATGTGGATACGAAGAAAGCCCCGCCGTACCGCGTTGGGTACAATGTTGCCACCAACGAAGCTCCGTTCTATGCGAAGAAGAGCCGCGCGGCTTTCGTCGGCTGGTGGCCTGACCCGATCTTGAACTTCCTGAAGGGGACGGATATCGCCGAGCAGGACGTCCAGAGTTTTTGGATCAATATCCGTTGCCCGGAGGATCAAAAGGCCGGCACCTATCGCGGAAAGGTGGAGATCACGGCGGATAACGCGCCGGCCGTCACGATCCCGTTCACCGTGCGCGTCAACGATTTCACGTTGCCGCGCGAATCGCCGTTGCCGTTGGCGATCACCTTCTCGCCGGGCGTCAACCGCTACAACGAGTTTGCGGCGCAGGTCGATGCCGTCAAGAAAAACCCGGATTCGCCCGTCAACAGCTGGAAACGCCACAAGCAGGAATGGGGCGATTTCCTCGCCGATCATTACATCACGATGGATAGCCTCTATCACCACGGCGGCGAGTATCCGCACTTCGACGTGTTGCGGCGGCTCCGGGAACAGGGACGCCTCGGCATTTTCAACCTCGGCTACTGGGGATACCCGAAAGACCTCTCGGAGGAATCTGTTAAGAAATGGCGCGAATACACGATCCCGAAATTAAAGAAGGCGTATGACGGCGCGAAGGAAAACGGAATGCTCGATCATGCCTATGTGTACGGATGCGACGAGATCAGCGCGCAGTACTTCACCAACATCCAGTATGCCGTCTCCGTCCTGAAAAAAGAACTCCCCGGCGTACCGATCGCGACGACCGCTTACGACCACGAGTTCGGCGTCGGTTCCCCGCTGGCGAACATGGACGTGTTCACCCCGCTCACGCCGAAGTTCGACTGCGAAAAGGCGGAAAAGGCGCGTGCCGAAGGCCGTAAGGTCTGGTGGTACATCTGTTGCGGCCCGCATACGCCGCACGCGAATATGTTCGTGGAATGCCCCGCCATCGAAGGGCGCATCCTTATGGGCGCGATGACCACGCGGATGCGTCCCGACGGATTCCTCTACTACGAGATCACGATCTGGAACTCGATGAACTGCATCACCTCCGGGCCATTCACCGAGTGGGACGCGCGGAGTTGGACGACCTATCACGGCGACGGCGCGTGGACGTGCGTCGGTCCGGACGGGACGCCGTTGACCACCCAGCGGCTGGAAAACTTCCGCGACGGTCTGGAAGACTTCGCCTACGCGAAGATTTTGGAGGAGCGGCTCAAGGCCTGTCCGCGCCCGGATTGCGAATGGGCGAAAGCCGCGAAGGAACAGCTCGCCGTCCCGATCTCCGTCATGCAGGACATGAAAACCTTTACCTACGATCCTGCCGCCGTGTACCAGTGGCGCGACGCGATGGCGGACTTGATCGAGCGTGCGCCGGTCAAGAAAGGGGAGTAGGCGAGGCGAGAGGCGTGGGGGCTAGGCGGACGAGGTGGAACCGCTGGAACCGCGCCGTTTCCGGCGCGGCACAAAACAGCAGGGGGCGCAATGCTTAACCGGCTTAACACGCGTAACCGGCCAACTTACTAACAAGGAAAAGAGATGAAAATCCTGCAATTCGGTACGGGGTGTTTCCTTCGCGCGTTTCTCGACTGGATGATTCAGCGGATGAACGAACGGTGCGGTTTGAACGCGGAGGTCACGGTCGTGCAATCCACTCCGTCCGGTACGGGGAAGTTGCTCAAGGAGGCAGACGGACGTTATCCGCTGTTGATACGCGGCGTGGTGGACGGAGAGGTCGTCGAAGAACTGTCGGAAGTCTCCTGCATCCGGGTCTGCTATTCCGCCGAGACGGAATGGAACGAGGTCGTTCGCGCCGCGCTGGATCCCGATTTGAGCTGCGTCTTTTCCAACACGACGGAGGCGGGAATCGCCTATCTCGCGGAGGAACCGCCAGCCGATATTTTCCAGCCTCACGCGGATCCGCTGAACCGTAGCGCGTGTGAGGGAATGGACGAGGCGGGGGTAGGGGATGCCCCCTCCCCAAGTCCGCGCTCCTTTCCCGGAAAACTGGCCTCCCTGCTCTGGTATCGGTTTTGCGCCCGACTGCCCGGCGTGACCGTCTTTCCGTGCGAGCTGATCGACCGTAACGGCGCAACCCTGAAGCGGATTGTGCAGCGAGTTTCAGACGAATGGAGGTTGCCTTCCGCTTTCTTCAACTGGCTGGACGACGAATGCGAGTTCTGCAACACGCTCGTCGATCGGATTGTTCCGGGGGTGCCGAAAACGGAGGCGGAACGAGAAGCGATCCGCGTCAAGCACGGGGTTGATTCCCCCTTGCTCGTCTGTGCGGAACCATTCCATTTCCTCGCCGTGGAGGGAAGCGAAAAGGCGAAGGCGCTTCTGCCGCTGGAAGCGGCGGGATTGAATGTCCGCTTCGTGCCGGACATCCGTCCCTACCGCGAGCGCAAGATACGACTGCTCAACGGGACGCATACAGGGAGTGTCGCGATCGCGCTGCTGTCCGGTTTGACCGAGGTCGGGGAGATGACGCGCGACCGACTCTTCACCGCGTTCCTTCACAGGTTGATGTTCCGTGAAATCCTGCCGACCGTTCCGCTCCCGATGGACGAGAAACGCGGCTTCGCGGATGCCGTCTGGGAACGCTTCTCCAATCCATTCCTGCACCATCGGCTGGAGAGTATCGCGCTCAACTCCATTTCCAAGTGGCGCGTACGGGACTGGCCGGTCTTACTCGACTGGGCGAAACGAAACGGAGGGATGCCCGCGCCGCTTCTGACGCTCTCGCTGGCGGCACTGCTCGTGCTCTATGTCGAGAACGAATCCGTCGATACCGGGAAAAAGCCGCTCGTCACCCTCCGCGATGACGAAACGGCGCTCGCTTTCTTCCGCGCCTGGCGGACGGACGCGTTCCGCTCGCAAGATGCCACCGTGCGCTTTGTTCGGGAAACGCTGGCGAACGCCGCGCTGTGGGGAACGCCGTTGACCGACAGCCAGCCCGAAGGTTTCGCCGGGGAAGTCGCGTCGTTCATCGGCTGGATACGCGCATCCGGAATGCGCCGGACCGTGGCCAAAGTCCTCGATGACGATTCTTGCTGATTCCACTGCGCGGTACATTCAGGGGCTGAGAAGCTGAGAGGCTGAGAAGCGAGTGTCGCGTCCGCTGCGTAGCGACGGCGCCAACGCCGTCGGCTTTCGGGGAAGGAGATAAGTGGCGCTGCGCCGCCTAAGTGGCCCTGCGGGCCTAAATGGGGCTACGCCCCTAAGTTGACTTGGCGGGGAAGAAGGGACTTGCGACGCGCATGTCGCACGTCGCGTGTAGATCGGGAGGGTCGCGCCCCGTCGCGACCGCAACGCCTATCCGGAATATCCGGAATATCCGGCTCAACCACCTAGCTATCCAACCTGCCAACTTTTCGGCAAGGAAACAACAGGGACAATTTAGAACACAACTGAAAATGGACGGCTCGCAACCGCGAGCCGGAAACGAACCGTCGCGCGGTTGCGCGACGACCGCCAGTGTGTTGTTGATCCGTTGTCCAAGTTGTTTCCTTTTCCAGCGACAAAAAGTCGGGGTGTCGTTGCGCATGTTGCGTGTCGCGTGTCGCTTGTCCTATGCGGCGGACGCGACGGGGCGCGTCCCCAAAAACAAAACCCGCTCACCTAACAGCTCGTCTATAACTTCAACCTCCGGCGTGTAGCATAGCAAGTTATCTGAATAGAATCACTCACGCAACGCCTGAGCGAGGGGCTAACAGCTACCACCCAACCACCGAACCGCCCAACCACCCACGCTTACTCGGCTGAACACGCCTTCCAACATCGGTGTTGTTTCTCCTTGACCGTTCACTCCTAAAGGGAGTATAATCGGTTCTTCGATTTTGTTGAGGGTTGAATTATGGATACACCGAAAAGTGATGTGGTACAGCAGCAGGCTCAGAATTTCTTTGCGAAAGGACAGACCGCGTTTCAGCGGCACAATTGGGATATCGCCGTCGATCTTCTCACGCAGTGCGTGAAACTGGTCCCCGGTTTTTCGAAGGCGCGGAAGGTTTTGCGCGACGCCCAGATCGCCCGTTTCCGTTCCGAGCGGAAGGGGAGCTTCGCGCTGCAGGTTCTGGATTTCAAGTGCAAGATGCTGCGCGTGAAGATTCAGGGATATCTCAAGGCCGGCAAGAAAGAGACCGCCCTGTTCGAGTGCGAGAAGCTGATGGCGATGAACCCGTTGCTGGCGGACAATGTGAATCTGGCTATCGAATGCGCGGAGGCGTGCGATATGCCGGACGCGGCGCTCTTTACGGTGGAGGCGGCGTATGAGAACAATCCGAACGACATGGACATGCTCCTGCGCGTGGCGGATTTCTATATGCGCGTCGGCGAATACGCCAAGGCCCGCGACGCCTACGTGAAACTGAACGCCAGCCGTCCGATGGATCAGGACATCCTGAAGAAGCTGAAGGACGCGGAGGCGCGCAGCACCATGAAGGACGGAGGCTGGGAAGACGCCGCCGGAAAGAAGGGCGGGTACCGCGACCTGATCCGCGACAAGGAAAAGGCCGCGAAACTGGACGCGAAGAACAAGCAGATCGCCGCGGGCGATGACGCCGAGGCGTTGATCGCCGAGGCGAAGGAGAAGGTGGAGAAGGAACCGGGCAACCTGAACCTGTACCGCGCGTTGGCGCGTATTTACTCGCAGAACAAGCGGTATGCGGAGGCGATCGAGACGTTGGAGGCGGCCCGCAAGGTCAACCCCACCGACCCGGAACTGGACCGCAACTTGACCGCGACGAAGATCAACTTTTTCAACCAGGAGATCGAGCGCCTGCAGGCGACGGGCGACGAGAATGCGGTTGTGGAAAAGATGCAGGAGCGCGACCAGTTTATCTTCGACGACCTGCTGGACCGCGTGCAGCGTTACCCCAACGACCTGCGCCTCCATTTCGAGCTGGGGCAGCAGTACTACAAGTACGAGTATTACGACGACGCGATTTCGCAGTTCCAGATTTCGCAGCGCAGCCCGAAGGATCGTCTCGATTCGCTGTACTACATCGGCATGTGCTTCGCCAAGAAGGGACAGCCGGACATGGCGGTCATGCAGCTGGAAACGGCGTACGATTCCATCGACATCATGAACGACCTCAAGAAGCAGATTTGCTACGAGCTGGGTGAACTGGCGGAGCAGGCCGGAGACCTCACGAAAGCCGCGAACTACTACAAGGAAGTGTATGTTGCGGATATCGGCTTCGAGGACATCCAGAACCGGTATATGCGCGTCTATCAGCTCGTGAAGGGACAGCAGCAGGGATAACATGAAACCGAGCGGACGCGGCAGCGAGTGGATTTACGGGCGTCGCCCGGTAATGGAGGTTTTGCGCGCGGAACGCCGTCAGGTCTATGAGGCGGTTCTTCCGCCGCTTTCCGCCCATTCCAGCGACGACCTCGACGAGATCCGCGCCCTGCTCCGGGAACGGCGCGTCGTCTGCAAGACGATGGAGCGGAACCAGATGGATCGCCTCTGCCACGGCGGTAACCACCAGTCTGTCGCGTTGCGCACGGATCCATACCCGTATGTCGCGATGGAAGAGGCTCTGGCGCAGGGCAGGGAGGTCAAGAACCCGATTTATCTGGTGCTGGATCATCTGGAGGACCCGCAGAATGTCGGGTCCTTACTGCGAACCGCAGATGCCGCCGGGGTAACCGCCGTGATCCTGCCCGGCGATCGCTCTTCCGGTGTCACGCCCGCCGCAGTCCGTGCCTCCGCGGGTGCTTCCGAACACCTGTGCGTGGCGCGTGTCGTCAATGTCACGCGCGCCATGCAGCTCCTGAAGGAGGAGGGGGTCTGGTTGACGGGACTCGACATGGAAGGCCCCAAGTCCCAGCCCTATTCGCAAATCGATTTCACGGGACCGGTCGGCCTCGTCATCGGCGCGGAAGGGAACGGGCTTTCCCGCCTCGTCCGCGACTCCTGCGATTTCATCGCGACGCTTCCGATGAACGGCGCCGTCGCCTCTTTGAACGCGGCCATCGCCGGTGCCATCACCCTCTACGAAATCGTTCGCCAGCGCGGCGCGAAGCGGTAGTTTTTTGCGCGGCAATTATGCCGCGCCACAGAACAGGCCACGGGAGGGGAGCGGGCTGGCGGCGATTATGCCGCGCCACAGAACAGGCCACGGGACCGGAGTGCGCGGGTGGTCATAATAGCCGTGTGTAACATACTGGCGCGTAGCATTTTACGATTTTTCTAGAAAGAGGGAAGGAAATTTGTTATATTGGTATCATGAAAACAACAGTCATATCAGTTTTAGGAACCCAGAAAGACGCGCATGGCGGGGCTGGGCCGCAGCGCTGGGATACATGGCGTCCAACGATCGGACTCGTCCAACAGGAGGATCTTCCGATCGACGAGTTGCATCTAATTTTCAACGAGGAGTTCAGGGAACTTGCCGAGCGTATTCAGGCGGACATCAAACTGGTGTCGCCCAAGACAACGGTCATCTTTGACATTATCGAGCTGGTGAACCCGTGGGATTTCGAGGAGGTGTTCGAGAAGTTTTACGACTACATTCAGTCGCGCTGTTTCCATGACGACAAGCGCCAGTACTACATCCACATGTCAACTGGTTCGCATGTCGAGCAGATCTGTCTCTTCCTGCTCGCGGAGTCCCACTGCATTCGCGCGAAACTTGTGCAGACGACTCCGAAGGAAGGACATGTCCGCCACTCGAACGATCCGAAGGGGATCTGCACCATCATCGACCTCGACCTTTCGCGGTACGACAAGCTCGCCAAGCGTTTTGAACGTGACCGGTTGAACGATCTCTCGTTCCTCAAGCAGGGCATCGAGACCCGTAACGCCGCGTTCAACAAGTTGATCGAGACCATCGAGCGCGTGGCGGTCCGTTCCTCCGACCCGATCCTGCTGACTGGTCCGACCGGCGCGGGAAAGAGCCAGCTCGCGAAGCAGATCTACCAGCTCAAAAAGAAACCGCCAAACGGGAAGGTGAAAGGAAAATTCGTTGCCGTCAACTGCGCCACGCTGGGCGGCGATCTGGCGAAGTCCGCGTTGTTCGGACACAAGAAGGGGGCTTTTTCAGGGGCAGGCGCGGAACATGTCGGCTTCCTGAAAGAGGCGGACGGAGGCATCATCTTCCTCGATGAAATCGGGGAACTGCCGATGGAGGCGCAGACGATGCTCCTCAAGGCGATCGAGGAAAAAAGATTCCGTCCGCTCGGAGCAGTGGAGGACGAAGAAAGCAACTTCCAGCTGATCTGCGGTACGAATCGCGATTTGGCGGAGGACGTCGAGTCGGGCAAGTTCCGTCGCGACCTGCTCGCGCGTATCAACCTGTGGAGTTTCCGTTTACCCGGTCTTGCCGACAGGCGGGAGGACATCGAACCGAATCTGGATTACGAGCTGCAGAAGTATTTTCAGCGCACGGGGAAGAATGTCTCGTTCAACCGGGAGGCGCGCGCCCGTTTCCTCGCCTTCGCATTCGATCCCGCGAACAACTGGGAGGGGAATTTCCGCGACCTCAACGCGATGGTCGTGCGAATGGCGACGCTTTCCGAAGGCGGCCGTATCACCGCGCCTTTGGTCGGTGAGGAAATCGAACGTTTTCGGAACGATCCTTCGCGTTCCCGTTCCGCCCTGGGCGCTTCTGATCTGGAGCCGCTTCTCGGTGCCGGATACGAGAATCGCTTTGATGCCTTCGACTTGGCGCAGCTCGCCTACGTCGTCTCGGTCTGCCGCGAATCAGCCTCGATGTCGGAAGCCGCGAAGAAGCTCTTCGCCGTCTCCCGGAAGGCAAAGAAATCCGTCAACGATTCAGACCGCCTCTCCAAGTACCTGGCAAAGTTCGGTTTGAAATTCAAGCAGTTGTAGGCGAGAAGCAGATAAGTGGCGGCTGCGCCGCCTAAGTGGTCCTGCGGGCCTAAATGGGGCGGCGCCCCTAAGTTGACTTGACGGGGAAGAAGGGACGTGCGACACGCATGTTGGAAAGTCGGTGTGTTGTCGCGCGTGTCGCGCGTCGCTTGTCTCACGCAGAGAACGGGAGGGGCAACGTCCTCGTTGCCCGAATTGGGAGGGTCGCGCTGCCTGTCCTCCGTAGTCTTGCGTAGGAAGGGGCGCGACCGCAGCGCGGAACAAGCCAACTGATCGGCGAGCTTAGAAATTGCCGTTGATCAGCGGCAGGAAGGGGACTGCTTCATTGTTCGCGATGAAATTGAGAAGCCCGATCTGAAGGCCGCCGTTCATCATTCGCGAGTAGTTGATCACGCCGAGTTGCAGGCCGCTCGTTTTCCCGTCGTACACTACGTTCAGGCAACCGGCCTGGACGCCGCTCAGGTTTTTCGCGCAGTTGATGGCGCCGATCTGAACTCCGCCTTCCATCGTTCTCGTGTAGTTGATGGCACCGAGCTGTAGGCCGCGAGCCTTCCCTTCATCCACAACCATGTTCCAGGCACCAATCTGGAGGCCGTCCAATTCTTTCGCGCAGTTGATGGCGCCGAGTTGCAGACCGATATCCATCGTGCCCACGTAGTTGATCGCGCTCCACTGTAGTCCGCTCGCCTTTCCGTCGTCTGCCACACTTATGCCGCCGAGCTGGATGCCAGCCATGTTTTTCGTGCAGTTGACGCCGCCCAGCTGGACTCCCTCGAACTCTTCATTCGCGAGGTTCAGGGCGGAAAGCTGGAGACCGTAGAAAGTCTGCGCATAGTTGACGGCTCCCAGCTGTATGCCGTAGAGTTTGTTGTCCGCGATGTTCCCGGCACTGATCGAAACGCCGGCAAAATCGCCCAGCGTGCGATTGACGAACCCGATATCCAAGCCCGCGAAATCGTTGCACTCTCCGTAAATCAGCGAGAGACGCAACCCGGTGACGTCATAGTCGGGAATCGGCTCTTGGAGAGGTGTGATGAACGAGACCATCAACGGCGTCGTTTCCGCAAAACAAAAACCCGTAACGCCCAGAAGCAGGGCCGCAAGCAACTTTTTCATGGCAAAACCTTATTCTTGATTTGTATCGGCCGATTCCGCATGAGCCCTGCGGAACACCCACAGTCGATAGAACGGAGAATATTGTAACAGATAAAAGGCAAGGGGACAATGGAAAAGTGGCGGCTGCGCCGGGCCTAAGTGGCCTTGCGGTCTAAATGGGGCTGCGCCCCTAAGTTGACTTGGCCAGAAATTGGGGACGTGCGACACGCGACGGGCGACACGCATGTCGGAAAGGCGAAATGTCGTCGCGCATGTCGTATGTCGCTTGTCTCACGCAGGGGATGCGACGGGGCGCGTCCCCCACTCTGTGAGGCAAAACAAAACCCACCCAACCACCGAACCGCTACCCATCTAATGGACGGGGCGCAACCGCGAGCCGGATGAGAACCGTCGCGCGGTTGCGCGACGACCGCCGGTGTGTTGTTGATCCGTTGTACAAGTTGTTTCCGTTTCAGCGACAAAAAACGCATCCGCAACGAGGTTGCGGATGCGTCTGTCAGCGAGTGGGAATCGCGTTACACCAGAGGTTCAAATCCGGCGCGCTTGGAGCCTTTCAGCATCGCGGTCGCTTCCGGTTTGTTGAACTCTTGCTTCGCGTTGTCCCAGGAGAGCGTCTCGTTCGGGAAGTGCTGCGCGATGCAGCCGAAGAGAAGCGCCTCGGTCAATTTCGCCGCGTACTCGAAACGGCTGCCGCATTTCTTGGTGTCGCCCGCCTTGCAGGCATCGACCCATTCCTTGTAGTGGTTGTACTGCCACTTGCCGGGATCCTTGAGCAGGTCGTTTCCGAACTTCTCCATCTCCTTCGTTTCGGGGCCGAACGCCTTGCCGGGGAGGGCGATGCAGCGTGGCTTGTTGGCGTGCGAGCCGCCGAGCGTCGTGGCCTTGGAACCTTCGATGATCAGGCCGTTGCCGCCGACGTCGAGCTTCTGGTGCGAACCGGCTGGCGGTTTCGGCAGCAGCTTGCTCTCGTACCAATAGACGTTCACGCCCTTCGGGCAGACCGGGGTCGGGCCGAAGTTGAAGTCAATCGTGGAGATCAGCGGGAATCCGAACTTCGCCGGACTGTCCACCCACGCCCTGACCGTCAGCGGAAGGTCGAGCTGGAGCACCCAGAACGCCGGGTCGAAATTGTGTACGGCCATGTCGCCGATCGCGCCGCAGCCGAAGTCGCACCAGCCGCGCCACTTGAACGGGGTGTAGGCGGAAGAGTAGGGGCGCATCTGCGCGGGGCCGAGCCACGCATCCCAGTTGTATCCGTCGGGGATCTTCTCCTCTTTCGCGGGACCGGTCATGCCCTGCGGCCACCAGCCCTTGGCGCGGTCCGTCCAGGAATGGACGGAGAGAATTTCACCCCAGAAATTGTTTTGCAGCAGACGCTCGTAGCGATAGACGCCCGGATGGCCCTGGTTGCCCATCTGCGTCACGACGCCGTACTTCTTGGCGGCGGCGATCAGCATCTCGCATTCCTCGTAGGTGTGCGCGAGCGGCTTCTGCACATAGACATGCTTCTTCAGGCGCATCGCGGCGAGGGCGATCGTCGCGTGGGTGTGGTCGGCGGTGGAGACGCAGACCGCGTCATACGTCGAGGGATTGATCGTAGAGAGCATCTTGCGGTAATCCGAGAAGGTCGGGATGCCGGGGAATTTCTTCTTCCGGTTTTCCAGTTCGTACGGATTCACGTCGCAGATGCCCGTGATGATTCCGCCGTTCCCGATGAGCGAGTTGATGTCGCCGCCGCCCATGCCGCCTGAACCGACTTTCAGAATGCGGAGTTTGTCGTCACCGGCTTTGACGGCCTGCCCGTAGATCGAGCTGGCGCTGATAAAGAAACCCGCCATCGCACTGGAGGCCAGAAACGAACGGCGTGTAGTACCCTGATTATTCATGGAGTTCTCCTTGTTTTGAGTGAATGAAAATCGGTTAGGCTGGATAATCCTCTTCGCCCGGCTGCGGGATTTCCTTGACCAGTCGGTTGACGAGGTCAATGGTGGAGATCCCTTCGGAGTCGGCGGCGAAGTTGGACTGGATGCGGTGACGCAGAACCGGAATCGCGGCCTTGATCACATCGTTGCACGAGACGTGGATGCGCCCTTCCAGCACGGCGCGCGCCTTCGCGGCCAGGACGAGATACTGTCCGGCACGGGGACCGGCTCCGTTCTGCACGTACTTCTTGATGAAGTCGGGACTCTTCTCGTCCTGCGGGCGCGTGGCGCGCACTAGACGGACGGCGTACTTGATCACATGGTCGGAGACCGGGATCTTGCGCACGACCGACTGCAGCTGCAACAGCTGTTCCTGCGAGAGTACCTTTTCGGGCGTGCTGTGCTTGCCCGAAGTGGTCGATTTGATGACGGTGACCTCTTCATCCTCCTGCGGGTAATCGACCCAGAGGTTGAACATGAAACGGTCCTGCTGCGCTTCCGGCAGGGGATAGGTTCCTTCCTGTTCCACCGGGTTCTGCGTGGCGAGCACGAAGAACGGCGGCTCCAGCTTGTAGGTCTGGTTGCCGACGGTCACGCACTTCTCCTGCATCGCCTCCAGCAGGGAGGCCTGCGTCTTCGGCGGGGTACGGTTGATTTCGTCGGCGAGCAACATGTTCGTGAAGATCGGTCCCTTGATGAAGCGGAAGGACTTCTTGTCGGTCACGGGATCGTGTTCGAGGATTTCGGATCCGGTGATGTCGGTCGGCATCAGGTCCGGCGTGAACTGCACGCGCTTGAACTCCATGTCCAGCACCTTCGCGATGGTCGAGCAGAGCGTGGTTTTCGCCATGCCGGGCATCCCGACGAGCAGGCCGTGGCCGCCGGCGATGATGACCATCATCACCTGGTTGATGATTTCCACCTGGCCCACGATCACCTTCGCGATCTCTTCGCGGATCTTGTTCGACAACTTGGCCATGGACTGCACGAGCGCGAGGTCTTCTGCCGAGGCGCCTGCGACGGCGGAGGAACGCTTCCCTTTCTTCGCCGGCTCCGCCGCTGCTTCGGTGGCGGGTTCCGCTTCCGGCGCGGGTTCGGCCTCGGCGGGTGCCGCCCCCGCTTCCCCCTCTTGCGGGAATTCCGCCGCGTCGTCCTGGAAGATGAGTCCGACCTGTTCGCCCAGCACGATCTGGAGTCCGTCCGCGAGCAGCACGGGCTGGTTCGGTTCGAGCGCCTGTCCGTTGATCGTGCTGCCGTTGGAACTGCCCAGATCCTGCGCCGCCCACCCTTGTTCGGTGAAGAGCAGTTCCAGATGGTGTCCGGAAATCGCGTCTGCCTGAATCGGGATGATGCAGTCTTCGGCGCGTCCGATCACATACGTTTGCGCGGTGTCAAGCTCCGCCAGGAGCTGGTCGCCTTCGGGTTGCTGGAGAAACAGTTTCGCCATAGTTACTTTCCTTCTTCTTCTTTTTTCAACGAGATGGTTCCGAGGTCTTTCACCTTGCCGGTGATGCGGATGCCCTGCAGGTCGGGACGGAAGAATCCGGGGATCAGCCCCTTGGTTTCCGGCGGTCCCAGTTCCTGACGGGTGATCTCACGCGTTTTGCGGATGTCCCAATGTGTGCCGAGCGAACCGCCGCCGACACTGTCCACCAGGCAGAGCTTGATGCTGCGGATCTGGACGTTCTTGTGGACGTTCGCGCCTTGGTCGGTGACGGGGCGCGTGCGCACCTCCTGCTCCAATACCCGCGCCCGTCCGAAACGTCCGGTCTGTCCCTCGATGCGGTGCTGGTGCTTCAGGTCGAAGAACGGGTTGGACTCGACCAGCTTCGCCTTGATGGACTGGCGGTCGGAGTCGGTCAGGGACTCCTCTTCGCGGTTGAGTTTCAGCCCCTCGTAGAAACAGTTCTCGCACATGATGAAGAGGTCGTATTTCCCGGACGGAAGCCCGTAAAACTCGAAACGGTTGTCATCGGAGAGCTGCGCCAGATAACACTGGTTCGTCATGTCGGTGTTGACATTGCCCGCGTTCTTCGCGGAGGTGCCGCCTTCGACGAACTGGAGGGAACGGATGTTCGGGAATTTCTGCGGCATGCAGATGACGCCCAGCACTTTGGAGGGCGCGTCTGTCAGCGCACCCTTGATTCCCCCTGTCGCGGAGTAGTCGGGCTTGGTGTAGAGGTTGATGCCCACGTGCGTTTTCGTGTAGGGCGACATATTACCCGGTACGATTTTGATGCCGGGTTCGGCGAATCCCGAAAACGCGGCGAACAGGCACAGGACGGAGAGCGTTTGCTTCATTGCGCGATTCCTTTCATCTCTTCTTCAAACGGATGCCCCGGGAAACGCTTGAGGAAATCCTTCGCCAGCTTGCGCTGCCGTTCGGTGTCGTTCAGTTCACCGAGACATTCGACCTCCAGCTTGATGGCGTCCGGCAACTGCGCGGACATTCCCGTGTTGCGGGTGTAGAGGTCGAGGATGTTCGCCGCCCTCCGGAAATCTTTCGCCTTCTGATAGACCCGCGCCGCCGCGATCGGGTATTCGCCCTCCAGCTTGGAGGTGGGTGATTCGCTTTCCCAGTTCGCCATTTCCTGCAACGCTTCGGGCAACGCGTCCTGCTCCAGCAGGGAGGAGACGGTCGCGTAGCGGGAGGAGTTGCGGACGGTGTAGATCTTCCACTCTTCTCCCTTCGGCGCGGTCGGCAGCTTGAACTTGGCGGATGCCGTGTTCTTCTCCGCTTGCGGATAGCGGCTCTCCTTCGCGCTCGCCTTTTTCGGCACGTCGTTGGTGGAGGCGCGGGCCTTGCGTCCGCCGACATACGAGAGGCGTCCGCCCGCCATGCCGGTCTTGTTGCGGGAACGGTACCGGTCTTCGGCATCCTTGTAGTGTTTCAGCGCCGCTTCCAAATCGCCCGTCGCATACGCCACGTCGCCCGCGCGGAGCGCGGCGTACTGCAACTGGTCGGGCGAGGCAGCGTTGTCCTTCAGCGAGGAGATTTCGCGCTTCGCCTGTTCCGGCGCGTTGAGGTCGAACAGGTACGTCGCAATCCGTTCCTCCTTCCAGTGGAACTTGCGCGCGTTGTTATGCTCGGCCTTTTCGAATGTCGCGATCCACTCCAGCAGTTCTTTGTCCTTGCGCGCCACACGCAGAAACTCGATCAGCCGGTCCTGCATCATCCAGCGTTCTTTGTCGGGACGCTTCTGGATGGAGGCGAAGCCGCGCGTGAAGAGGTCGGTGAGAATCGTACCGGACTTGTAGGGTTCCAGCAACTCGCAGAAGAGTCCCCAGAAATCGTTCGACCAGTCGGCGCACGGATCGTTCGGCGCAGGTACCGCCTTTACCAGGTCGTAGAATGCCTTGCGGTATTCCAGACGGTCGTCGGGGTTGTCGATGGAGGCCGCGTTCGGCGTCCAGGGCGACTGGAGAAGGCGCGTCGTTTTCGCGGTCCCTGCGGCGTTTTCCAACGCCAGCGTGATCGGATACGCCATCGGGTCGTGCTGTCCGGAAACCAGACAGGCGAACTCGTGTCCCGGCAGCCGCTTCCCTTTTCCGAACTCCCAGAAAACCTTTTCATCCCGCTGGAACGGTCCCGCCGTCAGCTTGAAAAGGGTGATCGGCTGGTCGCCGAACCAGAAGTAGCTTGCGGCTTGCGGAACGGAGGCGAAGCCCGATTTGCCAAGCCCCGAGATGTTGATGGTGGTGCAGGCCCTTCCGTCCTTCAGCTCGATACGCTCGATGTCGCCCACGCCCGATTTCGCGATCGAATCCACCAGTTCGGGTAGCCCGCTCTTGGTTTCGATACCGGGACGCTTCCAGACGAGCTGTGCCTCTTGCTTGCCGGTCATTTCAAACTGGTAGTAATCGAAACGGTGCAGCCCTTTGCCCAACTGCACGTGGTCGCCATGCTGGCCCTTGGCGCCGCCATCGCGGGTGTGCTTGCCGGGCCACGCGGCGACCTTTTTGCCGTCGATGGAAAACTCCGATCCTTCATCGGAGACGGTGGCGAAGTAAATCTTCTCCGGCTTTTCCAAAATGAACGCGCCGACAAACCAGAGGTTGTAGTTGTCGTCCGGGCCGAAGGGATTGACCATGCTGCCCGCCCAGTCCCAGCTGGCGAAGAAGGCGCCTTGCGCGGGCGGGTACTGCGTGGACATCGCCTTCGCGTTGTCGAGTCCCGGACGCCCGTTCTTCGTGTAGAGGATCAGGCTCGGAAAGATTTTCGCGTTGGCGGGTTTCGCCGGCACGCGTTGCGAAGGCGAGAAGTAAACAAACGCGCGGTCGTTCTTCGGCGGCTCGAAAAGGACGCCGACGCCGTCTTTCTGGTTGTAGCCGACGAGAACCGTCTCCAACTGCTTGCCCTCGTCATCGAAGGCTTGGGGAACGGCCCAGGGGGATGGCAGGAGTCCGCCGTCCGGAACTTTTACAAAGACGCCGAGCTGGGGGTCTTCGGGGGAATGGCCGACGCTCACGGTCACGCGCACCGCCGCGTTCGGCACGTGCCAATCAGCGGCGGACGCCAAGAGGCAAAGACCGCAGACCGCCCAGGATAAAGCAACTAACTCTCTCATTTTCATTCCTATAATTTTACCGATTTTCCACCACATTGTCGAGTACGCATTTCGGAAAACAGCGGGGCGCTGCAGGGCGCTTCGCGCCAGCTGAGAGGCGGGGAAGCTGAGAGGTTGAGAGGTTGAGAAGCTGAAAAGAAGGGACACGCGACAGGCGACGGGCGCGTGTCTTATCCCTCACGCAGAGAACGGGAGGGGCAACGTCCTCGTTGCCTGAATTGGGAGACGCGCTTCGTCGCGTCCGCTTGCGCAGGTCGGACATTGCTTTCACCGCGGGAGGTCTCGGGGTTTCGGAGACGGGGGCTGCTTTACTACAAGCCACCCAAACTCCCGGTACCGAAAGGAATGGTGATTTGTGGCATTGTCGGCATTGGCAACGCCGCCGTTCTGCACGGGAAATTCGGGGAGGCGGCACTCCTGCCGCTTCACGCGGTGCGGTCGCGACGGGGCGCGACCACTCTGCGTGAGACATGCGACACGCGACATGCGCGACGACTTTCCGACATGCGTGTCGCTCGTCGCGTGTCGCTTGTCCCTTCTTCGCCAAATCAAACTCAGGGGCGCAGCCGCCACTTCTCAGCTTCCCCGCTTCTCAGCCTCTCAGCTGGTGCGAAGCACCTCCCGCTTCTCAGCTGGCGCGAAGCGCCTGTCGCGTTTCGCCCTACTCTTGCGCGGAGAGGGTGCGCCAGGAAGTGATGGCCCAGCGGCCGGTATAGGCGTCACGGAGGATGGTGGCGGCGGCACGTTGTTCGGAGAGGACAACGGGATGCGCGGGCGTCGAACCGGTCGCCAGCGTCTGCGCGGCGACGATCACGGTCAGGACATTCTGACGGAACGAGAGCTTGTCGATGAGAGCTGCCGCCACGTCTTCGTCGTAGTCGTGCATCGGGTGCAGTTGCGCGTTGGCGTTCAGCCACGGATCTTTCATCTGGTTCGCGTGGTCGGAGGCTTCGTTGTACCGGTTGGTCAACAGTTCCGGCATCATGTCGGCGAAGCAGCGCCAGCCCGCGTTGTCGAGGCGGTTGGTCAACGCCTCGCGATAGACCTGCGACCAGTTTTCGCGCAGGGTCTTATCGGTTTCGAAAGTCGGCATGGTTCCGCTTTCGTTCTCGGCTGCGATGCCGTCCCAGGCGTTCGTCCAGCCGGGATGGACATCGGCGAGCAACGCCTGCACGACGGCGTTATGCGGCGTGTTCGCCTGCACCAGGCCACGGATGGGCGGGTTGTTGGTGGGGGCGACGGTGAAGACATCGAGCAGGGAGGCGCCGGCGCGCGTGGAGAAGGTGATGGTATCGTACCGGTCGCGTTTTCCTTCCTCCTCTTCTTCAGGCTTGTTGCTGGCGAGGTAGGAGGCGAAGAGGTTGCCGATTTCGCCGATTTTCTCCATCGGTCGGTCGGTGAGGATAAAGGGCAGTTCGCACACGGCGGTGAGGTTCGTGCTGCGGATGCTCTCGCCCGTCCAGTCCAGTTCGGTCGGGAAACCGCGCCACTGCGTGTAGTGGGCATTGCGGCGAGGATCGGGTGCGTAGAGGTTGGTGACGGAGGTAAAACCGAGTACCTTCAGTCCGTCCGAGGTGAGCAGGGCCTCATCGACAATCTGATCCTGGTCGTAGTCGGAACCGTTCGGGAGTACGGTCGTGACCGGGCGCACCCAGATGGTAGGTTTCGTGTCGCCGGGGAATTTCGGGTCGCCGAGCGCGTAGTAGTTGGTGACGACCTCAATGACGGTCGATTCGTTCGCGGGATCTTTGATTTCTTCGACCACCATGAAGTTGACAGTTTGCTTGGGATAGACAGTCCAGAAGTAACCTTGGAAATCTTTGTCGGCACGGACGCGCGTATCGTCGAAGACGTTCAGTCCGCCATCCTCGTTTCCGTTGTCCGTTCCTTCACGCAGGTAGAAGCGATCCTTGTCGGTCAGGTTGCCGAGCGTCGGCTCTTGCAAGGACGGAAAGACCTTGTTCATCTGGCGGGGGAACTGGGAGAATACGCGCAGGAGATCATCCCAGTTCAGATCGTCCTCCGGGGTCGCCATCAGCGCCATATAGAGCGCGTCGGGCGAGTTTGTCGGCAGCAGGTAGAAGAGTTCGTCCAGGACGAGTCCCATTTCCAGCGACATCGGAAGCGGCTTGACGCGCTGCACCTCCGTGGCCGTCATGATCGAGTTGGTCGTCAGATACCACTCGTTGGTCGTGCCGGTCTCCTGCAAGGTCAATCCGATGACAACGTTGGTCACCATTTCATAGGTGGTCTCCACGGTCTCGTCCTCGTTGGTGACGGAGTGCTCGACTGCCGTGACCGTGACCAGCACCTGGTTCGTCTCGTCGAGCCAGAACTCGGAGAACTGGTTGGTCGAAGTGAAGGGGATCTCCGTGCCGAAGACATCGGTGAGAGAGATGACATCGTTGGTGAGGAAGCTGCCGTCCTCCGCCTCCCAGAGCGTCCAGGTGGCGGGGTGATCCTTGCTGGGATTCTCGGCATAGCGCAGACGGTAGGAATTCTCCTCGTCGGGAAGCCAGGTGATGATGGGGTTGGTGACGGTCAGGTAGGTGTACTCGTTGGTGACGGTGACGACTTGTTCCACCAGGTTCGATGCGGTCTCCTCCCAGAAGAGGTTGGTGATCGCGATTTCCGCCTCATGTCCTTCCACGAGCGCGTTCGTGGTGATGACGTTCTCCAGCTCATTGGATTCCGTGACTACCCAGACCAGGTTCGTTTCGAGTTCGACGATATTCGTGGTGGCGGGATGGAAGGCGAGCCACATCGGAGTCTGCGTGATATCGAAGGTGCCGTTGGTATCGACGATCGGCCACTGTTCGAGACCGAGCGGGGTGAAGAACTGCTCCACGTAGGGGGCGAACATACCGTTCGTGTCGGCAGAAGGCCAATAGGCGTGGTTGGTCATGGAGGAGGTGAACCAGAGATCCTGCTGGAAGTTCGCCGCCAGCCAAAGCGGGTTGGAATAGACGGAGGGACCGACCTCATCCAGATAGGCGTTTTTCCACGTGTTGAAGAAGGTCTGCAAGACCGTCTCGCTGTTGTCGGTGTAGTTCCACCGGAGCCAGTCGCGCAACAGGCTGGAGTTCCACGGACGGTTGGTGGTGGTGACGACATCGTTCTCGTTGGTGTAGATGCCGACGTAGGCGGCGAAGTTCAGTTCCGAACCGTCCGAGTCGCGGAACGGTGACTGCGGGGTGAAGGGATACCAGTATTCGATGGCGACGGCGTAATGGTTGCTTAGCGTGGGGTCGATGTCGTAGTCGTTGAACTTCACGTCTTCGGGCAGTTTCGGATTCTCTTTCCCGCCTTCGGGCGCGAAGATGTTGAAGATCGAGATCTTGTTGATGAGCGGGACGGCCTCGACCGCGTAATCGACGCGGGTAGCGAGCAGCTGTGCCGCGTTGTCGCCATCGCCGTCCGTCTCGAAATAGGAGATTTGCGGGATGCGGTCGGAGTCCAGCGCATTGGCGAGTGTATAGGGAATGGCGTGGCCTTCCGGCATCCGGTAACTGGTGTCTGGCGGCTGTGATCCCGCCATGCGGTTGATGTAGGAGGTGACGGGGTCGAGCCATTCGGATTTGAACTGGGCGTCGTTGAACCAAGGGGAGACCTCGTTGTTGCCCTCCTCGTATTGCGTGATCGTCCAGCTGTCGATGTTGGTGACGCTGTTGAGGTTGAATTTCGGGGTGCGCGTATTGAACGCGGCGGTGCCTAGCGTATTGGCAACGGCATTGCTGGTCCCGCCGAGCGGAATCACGTTCGGGGTCGGGTCGTAGGAAAGCGTGCCGAAGGGGCAATCGGCATCGAGGTCTGTAGATTCTTCCAGCAACTTGATGAGGTCGTCCGTCTTCTTGCCGCGAATCGAGCTTTCCGCATTGTGCATCCAGTTGCTCACGTCGCTCTGGAAAAAGAGGCGGCGGGAGTGCTGGAAGTCGGTCGGACCCGAATCAAGGTAGTTGGCGTCGAGGAAGCCCGAACAATCGACAACCGTAAAGGCGATGCGGTGGTACTTGTTTCCGAGTCCCGTCGATGGTTTGGTGAGCCAAGACCAGCCGCTGAGCATCCGGTGTTCGTCGGTGGGATCCAGCACGAGATCATTCGTGACGGCGGTCGGGAGCAGCTTGAGTACCTCCGGCGTCAACAGATTCACATAATCGCCATCCTGTTCGCTGGACGAGGGGGATGCCAGAAAACTTCCCGACTGGAAGGCGTACTCCTTGCCTCCCTCTTTCCGCCACTTTTCATCGCGCGCATGACGCTCGGAGAACCAGACGCCGACGGGGGCGACGCGGCGCCCGCTGACCGACTCTTTGGATTGGGACTCCGACTGTTGCACGGCCTCTTCCGATTCCGCGTTGGTCACGACCATCGCGTCTTCGACATACTTCATCGCCAGCCAGAGGGCGAGATTCAGTTCCTGTCTCGCGTCGAACTGTTCATACTGCGTCCTCACCGTTCGCTTGTTTTGCGTGGTGACGGTGAAGAACGCGACCGCCGCAATCGTTACGAGCGACAACACGCTGAGGACGATGATCAGCGCGGCTCCGCGGACGTTCGCTTCGGGCGAAGTTGCGGAATGGGAAACCGAACGCAATCGAATACAATCGAATGCATTCGAGAGCTTGCAGGAACGGTCAAACCGCTGCTTGTGATTGGCACGTTTGAAAAGGGGAATGGTCATGGCAGGGCACCTCCTCCAAAGGCCGGCAGGTCGATCATGCGGGAACGCGAGACGCCCAGCGTCTTTTTGCGACGGACCGCTTCGTCGCTTGTCTTGTCGTAGAGCTGGAGAAAGGTTGCCCAGTCATCTTCGCTGAATACGGTGAGCGAGAGATTGACCGCCATCGGTGGCAGGTTGGTTTCGAGCGGGAGGACGACGGCGTTGGTGTAGGTGCAGCCGATCGCCGTCAGGCAGACGCGTTCCGCCAGCAGGGAGGAGATGGTGGAACCTTCGGTTCCCGTGGCGGAGATTTTTTTCAGCAGGTCGCCCATTGTTTCGTTGTCTTCGACTTTCGGGGGACGCAGTACGGTCACGGAACGGTAGAGCATTCCCGTCGCAAGGGAGTAAGTCACGCAGTCCAGCGAGAGTCGGCTTTCCGATGTCTGGATCGGCAGATGGGGTGAAGCGGGACGCAGGAAACGCAAGATGGGATGGACGGTCGCCAGGTCCGGGCGTTCGGGGGGATCCCAGGCGAAGAAGACGCCGTTGGTGATGTTCGCGCCGTCGCCGACGGCCTGGCGGAGATCGGCGGCGAGGGTGTCCAGCACCTGTTCGGCCGCCGCGAGGTTGTTCTGGTCGGAGGCGGGGCGCTGCCAGAGCTGGGTGGTGGCCTCCAGCACGGAGAAGAGGATGAGCGCGATCATCGAGAAAATCGAGAGCGCGGCAATCAGTTCGACGAGCGTCATGCCGGAACGCGAGGCTGCCGCCTCGCGCACAGAACAAGACGCGGGGCGGGGGGGGCGCGGAGCTGCCGCCTCGCGCACAGAACAAGACGCGGGGCGGGGGGGGCGCGGAGCTGCCGCCTCGCGCACAGAACAAGGCGCGGCGGGTGCGGAGCGGGGCGAAGTGCGGAGGAAAGGATAGGCGGTCATGGCAGGCCTCCCGTGAAGAGGAGGACGGTTGAATAGGTACGCCCATCACTGGAATAGGTGTTGCCGTCCGGATAGATGACCAGTGAGGCATTGAGGTAGTTGACGCCCCGTGCGACGGTGGAAGAGTTCCCCTGGGTGAGGGAGAGCTTGTAGTAGGGGTTCCACTCCAGGAGGGAGATGTCGTTCGGATCGAAAGCGGGATAGAGAATGGTGTCGCCCGCGCTGGAGATTTTCAGCCGCATGATGTTGGTGCTGTTGTTGATTCCCGCAATCTCGGGGAAGTCCAATCCCTCTTGGATCGCCTCGCGCCAGATGCGCTGCCAGTGATAGGTGCGGTTGTTCGCATTGGTACAGGCGTACTGGATGAACGAGGTGTTGTAGCTCTGGAGCGTCGAGAAAACGGTGTCGGCGAACTGCTGGCAGCGCGTCTCGTTCACCACTTCGCGCGAATTCTCCAGCCCTTGGTTTCCCAGCCCGAAAATCGTGACCAGTCCCAGCCCGATGGCGAGCAGGGCGATGGCGATTTCTACGAGCGTGAACCCGGAAGAGGAGCTGCGCGGTGTTGTTGGATTCGAAAGTTTCATCATGGCGGAGGCACCTCCTCCGAGGTCACGATCCCCGTGATGGGATCGATGCAGATGTGGACGAACATACTTCTGGACCAACCGCTTTTATCCCGGAGCGAGGTTTTGGTGAGCAAGGCGATCTGGTACGGATCCGTCTGGTTGGTCGAATAGAACTGGAGCAGGGTCCCGTCCGGACGGAAGAAGAAGTACGGTTCGATTTCGTCGGTCAGGACGGAGGAATGCAACGTGGCGTCGTAATTGTCCATGTGGTGCATCGAGACTTCCCCGTTCAGACGCTGCGTGGGAGACGCGGGATAGCTCATCTGGATCAACTCTTGGGGCGGGTAGTTTGCCTTGCCGAGCGACTCGATCACGTCGGAGCGGTTGGTGCAGACGAGGATCCGGAAGGCATGCTGCACCTTGATGTTATTCGTATAGATGTTGCCGAAGGTAAAGCAAACGTATTTGCCCTGCGACATGGCGAGGGTACGTGCCGCGCGGATCCCGGAGACAACAACCTTCTCCGCCCCGTTGATGGCGCGTATCGCGTTCCAGTAACGGAAGGACCCGAGCGTGATGGCAAGCACCATCCCGATAACCGTCAAGACCGCCAACAGCTCGAAGATGGAATAACCTTTCTTTAGCTGAGAGGTTGAGAAGCTAGGAGGCTGAGAGGTCGGCTGAGAAGCTGAGAAGCTGGGAAGCTGAGAGGTCGGCTGACGGCGGGAGTTGGTTGTCTGCTGCGTGTGTTTCATTTTGCCACCCCCGCGCTGAAAAGGTAATTGGTGTATTGCAGTTCGGGCGGCCCCATGGAGAAGGCCATCGCGGTGACGTTGGATGCCGCCGTGATGATGGAACCCGTAACCTTGTTGCGAAGGAAGAAGGAAGAGCGGGGGTTCAGCCCCATGATCAGGATGTACGGGTTGTCCCACGGATCTTTCTTATAGACGCGATTCCAATCCAGTTCTTCGGAGAGTTCGATGAACGAGATGCCTTTCGGATTCAGCGGGTTCTGGTGATCTTGGGTGGCCTGCTGCATATTGACTCGTGCGAAGCAGCGGTAAACCTCGTTCGTGTCCAATTCCAGGCATCCCGTCTGCGTCGAATTGCCCGACCCGGAAGAGGTGTTGAAATTTTCAAGGAAGGATGCGGGGGCGGAGATGATGCAGGAGAGAAACCCATTCGCGCCGAGTGAAGACTGCGTTTTCGTATGGAGCCGCACAGACTTGTCGGATGGCGACTGGAGGACAACCTGTCCGGGCCAGAAGCCGTACTCGCCTTTGTAGCGGATGGCCGCCTGCGCGAGTGCGGTCGCATCCGCTTGGGCGCGGCGCTTGAGCGCGGCGGTGCGGGCGGCGCGGATCGACGGCAGGACGATCGCGAACAGAACGGCGAGTACGCTGATGGCGACCAGGAGTTCCAGCAAGGTAAACCCTTGGTTTCCGCCGTGCCCAACGCTCTGTGCCCTTGTTTTCATTTGACGCTAAACTTATCCCATGTGCCGACCACCTCATCCGGCACGGTATCGTTCTGGTCCTCTTGGTTCGAGGTCCCCTTGCGCGTGCCGGGGATAATCGTCCAGATGGCGATGTCGGCGATGATGTTGGTGGAGAAATTGGGCATGTCGGGGTCTTTGCTGACCGTCAGCTGGTGGTCGCCGTTCGTGTCGAACAGGACCTTGTAGGCGCGCAGGGTCTCGCTCGGCTCGCGCGCGGAGAACGCGTTGACGGGGATCCCGTTGCGGAGGCGGGAGAACTCGATGAAGGGGATCATCTCCGGGTTGAACCGCCAGTTCGCCTCGGCCTGCGACTCGTTCACGCCGCGCAGGAGCTTGCCGATCAACTCGTTGATGGCGAATCCCTCATCGTCTCCCGTGGCGCCGGATGTTCCCGAAACGGTGATTTTCGTGGTCGCCAGCTCGTTGGTCGGCCAGCAGTGGTAATGCGCGTAGTACTGGCGGAAGGCGGCTTCCAGGTTCTTCATTTCGGTGAAGACGATGACGCGCTTGCTGAATTTGCGGGAGCGGTCCAACGCGCCGTACAGCAAGGCGAGCAGGGTACTGATGATGGCGATCACGACCAGCATCTCGATCAGTGTGAAACCTTTCCTCTTCATCGTCTTACCTCTCCAAATGAATGTCGTCCAGCGAGGAATAACGCCCGTCGTTGAACTCCTCCGTCTTCCGGTCCGGACCGCAGGAGAACAGCTGGTACGATTGGAATCCCACTTCGGGGATGTACACGTAGGGGACGCCCCACGGGTCGAACAGGTTGGCCTTCGGCTGCAGGTAGTAGCGGAAAAGGTCGTTGGTGTTGGGCAGCTGGACACCGGCTTCCAGCAGCAGGTTCGAGAGATTGAAGCGCGCCTGCCTTCCGTCATAGAAGGTGATTTCCGAGCCGTTGTTGCCGTTGAAGTGCGGATACTCGCCGTACCGTTCGCGCCACCTTTCCAGCGTGGTCGCCCAGGCACCGAGCTGCACCTGGGCCTGCTGGATATGGACTGACTCATCGACGTGCCGACTCAGCCCCAGAATCATCCCGAAGAGAATCGCGGCAATCGCCATAGTCAAGGATAGTTCGACGAGTGTCATGCCGCGGTTCATGCTACTCCTCCTGACGTCCCGCGACGCGGAGGACTTCCTCAACCGAGGTGCGTCCTTCGGCGACGCGCAGCCACCCGTCCTGACGGAGCGTCACCATGCCCTCCTTCATCGCCTCGTCCTTGATGATGTTCGCGGGCGTGCGCGAAACCACGAGGGCGCGAATCGGGTCGGACATGATCATCGCCTCGTTGATTGCGCTGCGGCCTCTGTATCCCGTGAATCCGCAGGACGGGCAACCGTTGCCGATGAGGAACTGCGCGTTCGCCATCTTCTGCGGGTAGAGGGTACGGATTTCATCGACAATGTCTTCCGGCGGGTTGTAGGGGTGGTTGCAATGCTTGCAGACGCGGCGCACGAGACGCTGGGCGATGATGCCCTCCACGCAGGAGGAGATCAGGTACGGCTCGACGCCCATATCGGTCAAGCGCGTCACGGCGCTGGGCGCGTCGTTCGTGTGCAGGGTGGAGAGCACCAGGTGACCGGTCAGCGAGGAACGGATCGCGATGTCGGCGGTCTCCGAGTCACGGATTTCCCCGATGAGGATCACGTCGGGGTCGTGACGCAGGATCGAGCGGAGGACGGCGGCGAAGGTCAGGCCGATCTTGGCGTTGGTCTGCACCTGGCTGATGCCCTGCATCTGGTATTCGATCGGGTCTTCGACGGTGATGATCTTCGTGCCGGTCTTGTTCAACCGTGCGAGGATCGCGTACAGGGTGGTCGTTTTTCCGGAGCCGGTCGGCCCGGTCATCAGGATAACCCCGTGCGGCAGCTCGATCAACTGCTTGATCTTCGGCAGCTGGTTCTCGGAGAGGCCGAGCTGGTCGAGATCGACCTTCGTGCTGCCGCGGTTCAGGATACGCAAGCAGCTCGTCTCGCCCCACGGCGTCGGCAGGATGGAGACACGCAAGTCGTAGTCGCGACCGTCGTAGTTCACCTTGATACGACCGTCGTGCGTCTTGCGGTGTTCCGCGATATCCATGTTGCCCATGATCTTCACGGCGGAGCTGACCGAGTTGCGCAGCGCCTCGACGCCCTTGGGAAGGGGAATCTCCTGCAAAATGCCGTCGATGCGGTAGCGCAGACGGAGGGTGTGCTCAAACGGCTCGATGTGGATATCCGTACAGTCCATCTTGATCGCCTCGGCGATGATGAGGTTGATGAACCGCACCATGCCCGTCTCCTGCGTGGCGACGGCGATGTCCGTTTCCTTCGGCGTGTTGTCCTTCGCCTCCTCCGCCTTCGCCTCGGCGATCAGCTGGTCGATCGTCTCCGCGCCCAGTCCGTAGAAATGGGTGAGGGAACGGCTGACATCGGTCTCGGAACAGAGGACGAAATCGACGCCGATGCCCAGCACCATGCGCAGGCCATCCACTGTGGCGAGCGTCGGCACACGGTTCACCGCCACGGTCATCACGCCGTTTCTCTCGTGGATCGGGACGATCCTGTGGCGCAGGGCGAGCTTGGCGTTGATCCGATCAATCGCCTCCTGTTCGATTTTGAAGTCGCCGATGTTGTGGTAGGGGATTTCGCTGGCCTCGGAAAAGACCTTGAGGAGATCCTGCTCGTTGACGATGGACTCGTCCATCAGCAGTTTATCGACGGGCTGCATCGTCAGCGCGGCGCGCCCCTGCAACTCACCCAACTTCTCGTTGGTGAGCAGTCCCATTTCAATCAGCTTCTGGGTGACCTCGGCGAGGAGTTCCTGTGTGTAATAACGGACCATCTTGGAAACAAATCACTTTCTCTTCTGTTGCTGCTGCGCCAGTTTGCGGTTGTTCATCGCGCGAATCTTGGCGGCCTTGTCATTGGCGGCGGCGCCCTTGGCGGCGTTCGGTTGCGGTTTCCCGCCCTTGGCGGCGGTTGCTGCGACCTTCTGTCCGGCAGGCTTCTTCATGGGTTCGGGCGAGAGACTGACCGGCTCCCCGATCCCGACCTTCACGGTTGAACCGTCGGGCAGTTTCATCGATGCGGACTTCAGCGAGACGTCGCTGATCTCCACGCCGTGAACCTTGCCCCCAGCGTTGTAGAAGTGGGTGGAATGGTCGGAAGAGTCGCTGAAGACCGCCACGCGCGAACCGTCCGTGCGCTCCATGAATCCGAGGAAGGTGATTTTGGGAATGACCATCTTCTCTCCGTTTGGGCCGACGACCTGACCGGGAACCTGCGCCTTCTTGCGCAGGGCGGCGAAGGGATCCGCGGCGGCTTTCGCCTTGTCGGCCTCCGCGGCAGCCGCGGCGGCGGCCGCGTTGTTCCCCGCCGCGCCACCGGCTCCCCCTGCGGCGCCCGCCGCTCCGGCGGCGCCTCCTTCCGCGGCGGCCTTCGCTGCCGCCAGGGCGGCAGCTTGCTGCGCCTTGTACGCCGCGAGGAACGCGGCACGCTCCTCGTCATTCGTAAAGATCGCCTCCATCGTGGGGCGGAAGGGATCGATCGGGATCGTGATGTTTTCCTGCGCCAGCTCGTTGGAGACGAACGCCAGCGTGCGAAGCTCGAAGTCGCTCGCCTTCTCCTTCAGGGCGTTTTTCCCCTCCGGGAACGGTTGCATCGGGTTCAGGTACATCTGTCCGCACCAGGCTGCAACCAAGAAGAATACGACCGTACACGCCAGGCAGAAGACCTTGGCGTTGATTTTCAATATCCATTTCCAAATCTTGTCCATTTCGTCTCTCCTTCCTCAGTTGAAGAGCAGCGCGCTCAGAATCGCCTTGACCCGCAGTTTCGAGTCGAATGTCGGTCCCGACTCGATGCGGATGTTCCGGAATATAAACACCTGGTTTTCCTCGAAGATCGACTGGAAGAAAGTGAAGAGGTGGTCGAAATCGACATCGCACTCGATGCGCACGGGATACTCTTCGAAAATCTTCTTGCCCTTCGGTTTAACCTCCTTGTCACTCCGCGCGTTTGCCTTATTCTTGTCGTCATTCTTCTTCGCGTCGTTCTCGTAGTGGACGATGGGGGGCAGGGGGTAGATGGCGTTGAGCCGCTGGATCTGCCGGTCGAGCGTCAGGTCGGCGAGCTTCTCCACCGCCTTCAGCTGGAGCATCCGGACACGCGGGTCGTCCGCATCATCCAGCGTCTCGTCCAACCCCAGTTCCTTCGGCATGAGCTGGATCTTCAGTTCCTCCGACTTCTGCTGGAGGCGCTGGCGGATGGCGTACAGCTCGACCTTGAAATCGATGCGGTCCATCTCCGCGCCGGGCGTCAGGATTTGGCTCGGGAAAGTCTCCATGCGCTGGCGGATGCGCTCCCACTCGTTCGAGAGGGAGCTGTAGTTCTTCATCTCCGCGTTGCGAAGCGCCTTGATCTCGATCGGCGAGACGTTCGCGAAGCGGTTCCGCTCCAGCCCCTCGCGGACGGATTCCAACTCCTCTTTCTTTTCCTGCAGGGGCGACCAGACGTAGTTGAACGTCAGGATGATGCCGAAAACGATCGCCAGCAGGATGTACACAACCTGCATGCGCTCGGTTTTCAGGATTTGCAGTGAACTCAGATTCATGTTCATGGGCGCTTCACCTCGATTTCCAGAACGAAGCGTTTGAAACTTGGAAGATTGGCATCTTTCAAATCCGGCAATCCGGTCGGCGTCAGCACCTTGCTGTCGCTCCGGACGTCCACCTTCGTGATTTCAGGCGCGGTGCGAAGGCGCTTGATCATTTCTTTCACGGTCGTCAGATTGGGGTTGGGCGTGTACCCTTCCACAATGAAGACATTGGTAATGGTGGCCAACGTCTCTCGCTTCTGCTGCGTATCTACCTCCTGCGGTTGCTGGGGTGTGGCAACCGGTGCAGGACGCAACGTGCGGAAGAGCGAGAACGGGGATGCCGCCGGCGCTTGTACCGGTTGCGCGGCGGATTCCTCGACCTGCTGTTCCTGTGCGTTGTAGAACGCGTCGTCACAGAAGAGCGTGATCCAGTCATTCGGATCGACGCTGGCGCAGACTAGTGAGAGCACCTCGCGGGCGAGCGGGCCGTTGACCAGCAGGTCTTGAAGCGGCACTTCGTTCGTCACGAACTGCAGGCTCTGCTTGCGCAGTGCCTGGATGCTCTTATCGATATCCTCTTGGGTTGCCAGCTTTTTCTTCTCGTTGTCCAGCAACTCGGAATTGGATTGCAGCAAATAGAGTCCCGTCGCCGAGTAAACCCCGAGGGAGGCGAGCAGCAGGAGGGCGGAAAGAATCCACCAGGGCTTCTTCTGCCGGAATGCGACCTCGTCTTTCAGGCTGTCGGGCAAGAGGGAAAGGTAGGAAATGCAGGCGCGGCTGGCCGTCAGCGCCAGTCCGTAGGCGATGTCGAAGACGCACGGCTCTTTCTTCAGCGCGGAGGGCACGTGCGGCAGCTCCGACACGAGCCGCACGGGCGCGGCGAGTTTCGTCGTCAGGTAGGCGGGCAGTCCCTTCAACAAGGCGCCGCCGCCCGTCAGGTAAAATGCGTCGATCGCGAACTTGCGGTCGGCGAAGGAGTTGCGGTACACGCCGAGCGCGGCGTTGAGCTGGGCGATCCAGCGGTCGGTCGCCTGGTGCAGTTCCTCCGTGTGCTTCTCGAAATCGCCGAGCCCGCCCGCGTGTTTCTGCACTTCCGCCTGGACGGGGGGAAGCCCCGTGGCGCTGACGATCGCGTCGGTGAACATTTTCCCGCCGACGGGAATCGAACGGGCGAAGAGCAGTCCTTCCGGGACGCCGATGGCGATATGCGTTTCCTTATCGCCGATGCAGATGTAGCACCAGGGCTTGTCGTGCTGTCCGGCCATCGACTCCGCCGCGTTGAAGAGCGCGACCGGCGCGGCGATCAGGTCGGAGGGACGGATGTGCCTCGCCTCGGCCTCGCGCGCCGAGTCCTGCACCGCCTGGGGACGCGCCATCGAGAGGATGTAACGCCGCACCTTCGGTTCGTTCTTCGGCTCGAACCCGAAGACGCTGTGGTCCATCGTGTCGCCGGCCATCTCGCTGAACTGCAGGATGTCCATATTGGCGACCTCTTCCACCGAACGGGGATCGTTCGGCATGATGCGCCCGCTCTGGAAATTGGACTGTTCCCCCGGCAGGGCGATCGCGCAGAAATGGTGGTTCAACCCGATGGAATCGACCCACTGCGAGATGAGCTTGTTGGGGTTCTCCTCGTCCATCGGGAGGGCGAAGGACTTTGCCTTGGAGATGACGGGGCGGGTTCCGCGCAACGTGAGCCATACGGCATGCGCGGAACGGGATCCGACATCAAGAGCTACGAAAGAATTGGCCATCCTTCCCTCCGCCTATTGGGCTTGTGCGCCGTCCTGCAAAATTGGTTTCACTTCCTGCTTTTTCTCTTCAGCGGGTGCGGGTGCCGGAGCTGCCGCCGGGGCCGCTGCGGGCGCCGCTTGCGCTGGAGCTGGTGCAGGGGCTTCCGCCGGGGCCGCCTCGGGCACCGGGATTGCCGGTGCCGGTACCGGCGCCGCTTCCACCGGGGCCTGAATCGGCGCGGGCGCGGCCGCGGGCGCTTCCGCCGCAGGCGCGGGAGCCGCGGGATCTGCCGCCGGTTGCTCCGCCTGTTGTTTCAGGGCGCGCTGCTTTTCCAAAAGCTGCTTGCGGTACTCGGCGTTGGAGAGCGGCTGGTCGGCGGGAATCTCGTGCGCCGCCGCCCTGTCCGCGCGCTGCTGGGCGCGGTAGCGCTCGACCTCGCGCTTGTCCGGCTTCATCGCCTGCTTCTCCGCGGGCGGGGGGATGTCCGCGCCGGGCTTCATCACGTCGGGGGTCTTTTGCTCCGGCGGAAGCTCCACGCCGTAGCGCTCGAAGTCATTCAGCGGGATCAGGTTCTCGCCGGAATCGCTGATGAGCGTCGCGGTGACGAAGATCAGCAGGTTCTTGTTCTTCTTTCCCTTTTCTTCTGTCTTGAAGAGGTAACTGAGCAGCGGAATCTTGGAGAACCAAGGCGTGCCGGAGGTTTCCTCGCGGGAGCTGTTATCGACCAGACCGCCCAGCACCACCGTCTCGCCACTGCGCACGACCGCCTCAGTCTCGATGTACTGGCGGGCGAGTGTCGGAATCTCGATGGCCGGTTCCTCTCCGGTTCCCCGGGAGAGACTGCTCAGACGGTATTTACGCCATTCCTTGACGGAGGAGATTTCGGGACGGAGCACGAGGTTGATCGCCGAGAGGTCGGCGCCCACGCTGGGCGTCACGATCAGGGAGGTGCCGACCTCGACCACCGTCGGCTCGTCGTAGTCGTAGGTCACGTTGTCGCGGGACTCCCCGCTGCCGTAGCTGGAGCCGGAGGTCATGATCTGCGTATCGACCTCTTCAAAGTATTCGATGTCCTCGCCCACGCGGAAACGCGCCTCGCGGTTGTTCAGCGTGGTGACGCGCGGCACGACGATCGTCTGACTGTCTCCGTTCGATTCCAACGCGTTCAGAACCGCCTTCAGCGCGGTGTCGCCCAGCAGGAACTGGTAGGCGAAGCTCGCACCGCCGCTGCCGGAAAGTTCGGATGTCGTGACGGAGGAGAGTGCGCCGCTCAGCACGTCGCGCCGTGCGTTGTCGACCGTTGTCTGGCCGCGTACCCACGGGTCTGTGGTGCCGAGCGAACCGGAGTCGAAACGCGAGATGCCGCGGTTGTCGAACAGCCATTCGACACCAAGCTTGCTCAGGTCGGTCACCTCCGTCCGGACGAAGCGCGCCTCGATGAGGATCTGCACGGGGCGGACGTCCATCGCGTCGATCAGGTCTTCGACCAGCGCGAGGTTCTCGCGCGTGTTCTTGACGATGAGGGCGTGTACGCGGTCGTTGAAAAGGAAGTCCGCGCCCTCCGGCTGCGGGACGAAGCGTTCGATGGACTCCAGCAGTCCGATCTTGCCTTCCTTCTCCTCTGCCTGCTTCTGGTTGTTGTTGTTGCGGGAGCCGCGCCGTTCCTCCGGCCCCTTGAAGAGGGAATCGCCCTTGGCGCTCTTGCCCAGTTCGGAGCCGAGCAACCCCTTGCGCAGCTTATAGACGCGGGTCTCCATCGGGACGCCGACCGTCTGCTCTTCCTTCGGCGTGACCCAGATCAGGTTCTTGCCGACGGAGAAGGTGACGCCCAGGTTGCGCCCGATGTATTCCAGGATTTCGATCAGCGGGGTGTCGCGCGCCACGATGCTCAACTGCTTCTCCGACTCGGCGACCTCGCTGTCGGCGACGATGTTGATGTCCTCAGACTGCCCGATCTGCGCGATAATCGCGTTGATGTCGGCCTTGTTCAGGTTGATGCTGATCTTCTTCTCCAGCACCTTCTGCATCTCGGTGGGGGCGGAGCGCAGGGGGGCGGTCTCGCCCATCACGTACTTGTTCTGCCGATAGGTGTCCGGAACGGCGGAGAAACGCTCGGCGTCCGCCGTGCTGGCCTTGGAGGTGAACTGCGAATGGTCCAACGCCTTGGTCATACGCTCCTCGGCGAGCTTGCGGCGGATGTCCGTCTGGAGACGGTGGAGGCCGCGCGCCTCCGGGTTCTTGCGCTGGATATCGACACAGGCGTTGACGGCGTCCTGGAGACGTCCGTTGTCAAACAGGGTCTGGGCGCGCACCACTTCGGGGGCATCCTCCACCTCCTTCGGCATCTCGATCGGCGGCTGGCTGGGGCCGACACACCCGATCAACAGGAGAAGCGGGAGGGAAAGGACCCAGGGCCTGTTTCCCGTGAGGCGAGAGATCGCGGTTCCAGAGGTCTCCGAAAAATGAAATTGCTTAGCCATGAGTAATCTGTCTCCTTCACTGTCCGCTTGAACTTGTCTGTTCACCCGGATAAATCGTTTTTTCCCAATACAACGGACCGACAAACACGTTCCCCGCGTAGGCGACGTTGATCGTCACGAACTGCTTTGACTCGCGGGAAGCGGAACCGCTGTTGTAACCCAAGATCACCTCGTCGTCCCAGTGGTGGTAGCAACGGATGATCGGAATGCGCGACGCGGAGTAGGGGAGGATCACCCCCGTGCTCGACTTGCTGGACGAGTCCCCGTACTGCATCTGCGCCAGTTTGTACTGCCCCATCGTCAGCTTTCCCGTCGGCTTCTGGTTCTGCGGCCAGTTGACGCTGCCCCACCAGCTGCCGGGCGCCGTGGCGTGGGAAAATTCGTAGAGGTAACTGCAGCACTGGATCGTCTGGTTGCGGGTCGAGTCGCTGTTCTTTGCGTTGTCCCAGAATGGCGCGGTGTCCGTGTCGTTCCTTGCCTGGGCGCGCCGGACCAGCGTCTCCGGACGCGGCGAGGACTTGCCCTTGTTGCTGTCCGCGCGGCAGACGTACAACCCCCGGTCATCGACATAGTCCGGGTAGAGGTTGGAAATCCAGTCCGGCGTCACGTTGTCGTGCTCTCCCCGGTAAATCATCAGGGCGATCCCGAACTGCTTCAGGTTGGACTTGCAGTTCGCCTGCCGCGCCTGCTTATATCCCGACTGCACGGAAACCGACAACGCCGTCCCCAAGAGCCCAATAATCGTAATTACGACTAGCAGCTCAATCAACGTGAACGCCCGTTGGCATGTTGTTTGCTTCTGTATGAAGGTAAAGTCCATCCCTTCTGATTTCAGCAAAAAATGTGCCACGGAAGGGGGTTGAGGCGAAAAATCAACTCCCGGATGGGATGCGGATGGGGTGGACTTGCGGAAAAAAGATGAAAAAACGTGCGAGTTTTTGGTTTTTTTGGGCGTTTGCGGTGATTCTGCTGACGGAAAGCCTTTCTTTTGCCAAAGAGACGGCGAAAATCGTCCCGAAACCCCATTGGAATGTGCCGTCGGCGACGGGACGGATGCTGATCGGGAAGCGCATGGATGATTTTTTCTTGGCAACTCTGCCTACTAGAGTAGGCACTAGTACTGTACACAATACGCACGCGTACGTGAGCACGAACCGGATTCCCTGCCAGACGATTTGGCGCGACGCGACGCAGTCGGTTGTCTTGGTCGATGCCAGCTCCGTCAAGCGGGGAATGCCTATCCGCCTCTATCCCGTAGCCAAGGATAAGCCGGAGACGGGACCCGTCACAGACCCCGCCCCCCTGCGGGGAATGGCCGCCCGTACCGCCGGCATGGACTTCCCGACGAATCAGGCGGGGATTCGGATGCTGGAGACGCGGTTTGATACCGCCCCTGTCTATTTTTACACGAATTCCTTCGATGCTTTGCCGGAAACATTCAAGTCTTGGTATCGGGGCGACTGGCAGCGGAAGAGTCATCTGGTGCGGTTACAGACTTGGCTGCTGGTGCCGACGAACACGGTGCTGCAGTTCGGTTTGGCGGGCGGCGCCCCCGCCTGGCTCTCGCTCGATGGCCGGGATGTGATGGAGCATCCGCCGTATCTGGACACGGACAAGTGGAGCGCGAGCCGCCCTACTCCCGTCAAGTCCGGTCTCCGCAAACTGGAGGTCGTGACGGTCGTGCGCGAGAAAATCGACCTCGGCGTGGCGTGGAAACGTCCGAACGAGGAGGGGATGGCGACCGACATCAAGATGATTACCGGCGGGGACATGCGGAAAGGCCGCTGGGATGAGAGGACGAGGTCGGTACAGTTGTATGCACATACCGAGGAACGCCACGCCTACCGTTTTGTCGAACTTCCGGACACCATTTTTGTTCCGTACCTGTTACGGGACACGAGTGCGGTCTGGGGTGAGACACCTGCGTCAGATCGTCGCTGGACGTTGCCGGACGGCACCCTGGTAGGCGCCAGTTCCAACTGCGCGGTCACGGTTGCGATTCCCGCGAAGGCGACGGATCCGGTCTCCCGGGTGACGTTTTCCCGCGCGGGCGAGAAGTTCGAGCTGCCGCTTTCGTTCAGCGGGCGCATTTGGCGCGAGGACGCGATTTCCACCCGCGTGACGGGGGTTCCCGCCGCCTGTTGGGAGAACGCGCGGATCGCCCCGATCATCAGCGTCCGCACGACCGCTCCCGACGAGTGCGATTTCTCGCTGGACGCGAAGATTACCGACCGCGAGGGGCGTGCGCGTTTTCTCTCGGAGGAGGAGAAGCGCAAACTCCAGGTCCGTACCCTCCACGGGAAGGGGAGTGTCTATCTGCCCGAATTCTGCGCCCGTGAGACGCGGGAGGTCGAGTGGTCGCTCCTCCACTGCGGCAAGAAGTTGAGCGGCGGCGTCTGGCGGCTCCAGCACGTCCCGTACCGTGAGCTGCCGACCTCCGTGTCGGGCGAGGCGCTGAAGATCGGCGAGGTCTTCACCACGCTGGTCGTGCCGCGCGCGGCCTCGCAGGTCGAGCTGGCGGGAAAACGGCACGAGAAGCAAACCTTTGACCGGATGCGGGCCTGGCTGGTGACGGAGGACGGCGGCTGGAAGACCGCGTTTCCGAGTTTCGGCGACTGTCTCACCTTGGGCGGCGAGCAGGCGGACGAGGGGGAGATTCCCGGCCACCACGCCCTTCTGGCCTACACCCGTCTGGCGAACCGTGACGACATTCGCAGCATTGTGTATGTCCCGACTGCCACGCGCAAGGACGTGGAGGATCTGGACTCCTTCGAATGCCGCGTCTCGGCGATGATCGGTCTGCTCTCCTCGCCCGCGACTGGGAACAAGCCGCTGCTGGTGGTGATTCCGCCTCCGCGCGACGTCCTGCCCGACTGCGGCTGCAATCCGCGCGACGGCAAGAGCTGCCCCCACGCCAGTCAGGCGCGGCGCATCGCCCAGCGCGTGATGCGGGCCGCCGATGCGCAGGGCGTGCCGACGCTCGATCTGTTCACCGCCTTCCAGACGGCGGACGCGCCCGCTCCGTTCGTCTCCTACGGCCAATATACGGACGCCGGCCTCCGGTATATCCGCAGCTTCTTCTGAGGGGCAGCCCTTTCCGCGCCGTTTCCGGCGCGGCACAGGACAGGCGGCTGTAAAGCGGCACGGAACGGGCGCGGCATACATGCACTTGCTTCTCAGCTTTCCCGCTTTTCAGCTTCTTAGCTGGCGCGAAGCGCCCCGCTTCTCAGCCTACTCCAGGTGGTTTTGCTGGCGCGGGTCGAAGGCGTCGCGGAGACCTTCTCCGACGAGGACGGAGAGGATCATGACGGTGAAGAGGGCGAGGGAGGGGAAGAGGATGAGCCACCAGGCCCAACGGTATTCCTGCGCCTGTTTCAGCAGCCCGCCCCAACTGGGGGTGAGAGGCGGCAGCCCGAATCCGAGAAAGTCGAGTGCGGTCAACGAGCTGATCGCGCCGATCAGGATGAACGGGAAGAGCGTGATCAGCGGGGTGAGGGCGTTGGGCAGGATGTGCGAAAAGATAATCCGCCGGGGCGAGAGTCCCTGGCACTTCGCGGCTTCCACAAAGGTCATGTGGCGCAGGCGCAGAAACTCGGCGCGCATGTATGCCGCGATCCCGATCCAGTTGAACAGCCCGTAGCAGATCAGTAGCAGGACGAAGGATCGTCCGAGCGCGGAACCGACGAAGATCATGACGTAGAGGAACGGCAACGCACTCCAGATTTCCGTCACGCGCTGTCCTAAAATATCGACCCAGCCACCGAAATATCCCTGCAGGGAACCGAAGACGATACCGCCGAAAATCGCCCAGACCACGAGGAGCAGACCGAATAGCATGGCGATCCGCATCCCGTAGATGACGTGCGCGAACACGTCGTGTCCGGCTTCGTCGAAGCCCATGAAATGCTTGCCGACGGGGGGATAGGGCCAGGAGATTTCGTCCCGCGCGCAGGAGACGGAAACGCTTCCCAGCGGCGTTTCCTTCGTCTGGCTCCAGTCGAACTGCTGGATCGGCGCCTCCCCCTGGAAGGTTCGCGAAACCATGTTCAGGATTTTCGTCCGTGCGGATTCGGGGACGTTCGCCAGCCATTCTTTCGGGTCAATCGAATAGGGGGCGCCCTCGGCGTCTCGACGGAAACGGAGTTGGAAGGGGACGGCGATTTCGTTCGGCTGCCGCAGGAGAATCCGCGCGGTGGCGGGTTTTTCACGGGCCGGGATTTCGGGCAGCACGGCCAGGACGGAACGGATGAATTGCGTTCCCGTGGCGGTCGGGGTAATCGCGAAGGTCTCCTTGTCACAGGCCTTGCCCGCGAATCGTCTGCTCAGCGAATCGCGCAGGGTGTCGGGGAAGGTGAATGCGCGGGAGAAGGATCTCTCGCCCGGCGCGAGAAAGGTGTCGCAGGAGACGGGGCGCACGATGGCGAGGTCGGGCGTCACGTCCAACCGCCCCACGTGCATTTCCGGCACGATGGAGACGCGCACCGTGCGGAAGAGTTCCAGTTCCGCGACATTGGTGACGTCATTCGGGCGGAAGGGGCAGACGAATTCCGCGAAGAGGCTGATCAGGAAGAGGACGGCCAACACGATCAGCGAAACCCGCGCGCGGCGGATTCGCCAGAAGTTTCGGAATCGTTTCCTTGTCAGCGGTGAAAACATCTCAATCCTTTCCAAAGTGAAGACGCGGGTCGATCAGCAGGTAACAGAAGTCGGAGAGCAGGTTGCCCGCCAGCTGGAAGACGGAGGTCAACGCGAGCAATGCCATGAATACCGCGTAGTCGCGGCCGATCAGCGCGTCCCAGCTCAGTCGTCCCATCCCCGGAATCTCGAAGATCGTCTCGATGATGATCGAACCGGCGAAGAGGACGCTCAGGACGCGCCCGAACCCCGTGGCGATGGGAATCAACGCGTTGCGGAATGCGTGACCCCAGATCGCGCGTTTGCGCGAGGCACCCTTCGCCAGCACCGTCCGCACGTAGTCGCTCGAAATCTGATCCAGCAGCGAGTTCTTCATCATCAGCGTCAGGACGGCGAAGTTGCCCGAAACGTAACACGCGACGGGCAGAATCATGTGCCAGGCGCGGTCGGCGAGACGCGTCGTCCACGGCACGACGCCCGCGAAGTCCGACTCGAACCCGCCGAGCGGGAAGACGTCCGCCAGTCCCTCTACCGTTCCGCAGAAGAACATTTTCAGGATCATCGCCAGCGCGAAGGAGGGGATCGCGTAGCCGATGAAGACGATCACGCTGGACGCCATGTCAAAGGTGGTCCGGTGTCGCAACGCCTTCGCGATTCCGAGCGGGATGCAGATGAGGTAGGTGAGCAAGAAACTCGTGATGCCGAACCACAGGGAGACCGGGATGCGGGAGCGTATGAGCTGCCACGCGGTCTTGTTCTGGTTGATGCTGTACGAAGGAATCCGCATTCCCATGCGCTGGTTGACCAGCCAGTTCCAATACTGCTGGAGGACGGGCTTGTCGAATCCATACTGCCGCATCAGCTCCTTGCGGTACTGCTCCGTCACCTGCATCTGCCCGCCCGCCACCGTGGCCGCCGCCGGTCCCTCCGAACCCGCGCGGAGTTTCGCCAGCTGGATGTCAACGGGACCGCCGGGAAGGAAACGGGTCAAGGAAAAGCAGACGATCGTGATTCCGAGGAAAGTCGGAATCACCAGCAGGAGACGTCGAATCAGATAGGAGAAACGATCCATCGGCAATAAAAATGCGTCGCCGTTCAGACGGCGACGCCAAAGGAGAAACACAAACCAAGAAAAAAGGACGTTGGCTTATTTTTCCGCCGCCGCAGCAGCGGCTGCCGCCTTCTGCAACTGTTTCTTCACGACCGCCGGCTTCTGAACGAGCGTGCGGACGTCTTCCGCCTGCATCTTGGCGACAACTGCCTCATCCATGCCCATCTTCACGAGACGGGCGCGCTGCGCCTTCTCGCGACGGCGTTTCTCGCCCTGACTTTTGATCGGACGCGTGCGCGGAGCTTTGTTTAATGTACGGCCTGTACCCATAAGATCCCAACCTTTCTCATTCGCGGCGATCCCTCACGGCACCGCCTCTCATTCGTAAAAAGAAAGTTCTATTATGCCCGATTTCCCCGAAAGATACAAGCCCATATTTTGAGAAATTTAAGGTGCTCCACCGGGCGTGTGTGAGCGGGGCTGTAGAAGAACCGCGCCGTTTCCGGCGCGGCACAGAACATGGCGGCTGGGGAAACGTGGCTGCGAACGTGGCACATGCCCGCGTTGGGGGCGGAGTGCTCTCCGTCGTTTGTGCCGCCTACTCCGCGTACACGAGGGTTCCGGGCAGGATGTGATCGGCGGTGAGGGGATTGCCGAAAAGGTCGGTGACACGCCAGTGGTTTTCTTTTGCCAGTTGCTGGAGCTCGTCGGGTGAGAGGTCCGCCAGCACGCGGCAGCTTGTCTTGTTGTCCGAGAACAGGTAGCTGCCGCCCGTTTTCCCGAGGCGTTCCATCCGCACGAATCTCTTGCCTTCGATCTTGCGCGCGAGGTTCGCGTAGGCGGCATAGGAAGGGTGGGGGAATCCGTCACCGGCAAGCAGCGCCAGGTAGGCGGGCTTGACCGCGAGCGCGGTGTAACTGTGCGCGGTGTAGAGGTACACCTTGTCAACCCCCTCCGCCAGCAGGCTCACGGTGTAACGGCACTGGGCGTCGGCGATGCGGATGCTTTCGCGTTCGCTTTCCGCCTCCCACGGAACGCTGGCGCGGTACATCCCGCTCAGGTAACTGGTGCCGCCGCCAGACCCGCTGCTGGCTCCCTGTCCCTCGCTCATATAGACCGGCTTGGTTTTCGTGTTCCATTCCGGATGGCGTTTGCGGATTGGGCGCAAGGGCATCTCCGTGACTTTCACGTCCGCTCCGGGATGGCAGCGCTTGGCGTTGGTGTAGAAGTGGAAGTCAATCCCGTCGCACGCATCGTACGCTCCCGCCGAGTCCACCTCTTCCGTCCAGATCTCCCCAGCCTTGGAGGCGTAGGTGTTGTACCCGTAGATTCGCGCGTTGGGATTGGTGCGCTTTACCGCCGCGTAGGTCAGGCGAGAAAAGACGCCGAAGTCGTATCCCGCCTTCTCCTTGTCATAGTAACGGCTGTCTTTCGCGCTTTTCCACCATTCGCCCCACGGTTCGTTCCAGGCGAAGTACTCGTCGATCACGCCGTCGTACCGCTTCACCACGGTTTGTACATAGGTGGCCCAGTCGAGCGTGTTGGTCGGACGCAGATACCGTTCGAAATATCCCATCTGGCTGCAACCGAGATCGCCGTAGTGCGTCGCCCAGGCGGGGGCCGTGCCGAGTTGCGCGAAGATCTTGATGTGGTGCTTGCGGAACCGGTGGATGTCCTCGTCGCGGAATCGCCATGTGCCTTTCTGAGGTTCTAGGTGCGCCCATCCCGTGAGTTCGGTACAGGCGTCGTGGAAACGCGCCCAGTTGATTCCGCCCGCCTTCATGGTCAGGATCGTCTCCTCGCGCGGCAGGAAGTGGCAGCCGAACGGCGAGTCGGGGGCGTCGCGTCCCCACGCTACCGGACGTTCGACGCGGGTGAGGATCATCTCTTCGATCGGCGAGATGCGCCGGCCGTTCCGCTCGACGAACGCCTCGATGCGAAATTGCCCCAGCGGCGTGTCGGGAAAACAATGAAAGGGGAGGGTGATTTCGCGGCCTCCCTCATTTGCGGGGGGCGGCACATGGAGTTCCTGGCGTTCCCCGTAGAGATTGACGCCAAACGCGCGCAGTCTGGCGCCGCCCGTCAGCGGCTTGACGAGAAAGGCGCGAATGAGTGCCGGTTCGTCGGCGAAGAGGACGCGCGTCTGCCGCGCAATCTCGCCGGACGCCGGGGCGAGCGCGACTTCCGCAACGTTCGTCGTCCCTTGGGCGTCGTTGCGGCACACGGTCACGGCATCCAGCCGAAGTGTGCCGCTTCCGGCAAACCGGAGCGCGAACGATTCCGCCAGCGGCGGGGCGTTGAAGGAGACGGTACGTGTGGACCATTCCACCGCAGGCGGCAGGTCAAGCGCGCTGACATGGTGACGGTTTCCCTGGACGATGACGGTACGCCAGGCGCCTTCCGCCCGGTACCGGATCGTGACGTGGAGCGGCTTTTTCGGATCGTTGGTTTGGAAGGGTTCGCTCCATACGACGAGCGGAGTTGCCGACGCGAGTTTCAACACGGGCGTTCCGTCGGGGGCGCGAACCTCCGGATCCGTTCCGCACGAGCCGGAGAAACAGTCGCGATCTACATTCCAGGCGTTGGGCAGGCCGTAGGGGAAGCGCGTATGGCGCAGGAACTGGTGAAGATCCGCCGGCGGACGCCTGACCATTTCCGCGATGGCGGAATCATCCGTCAGCGAAAGGGAGAGGGATGCGATATCCATCGTTCCGGCCGGTGTCCAAAAGAAGAGCGCGGCGGCATCCTTCGCCGCGTCCCGGATGACGAAGACGAACTCCTTCTCCTGCCAGTCGGGGGAGTTGGCTTCCCCGCTCCAGTACGTCCGGTACGGGGAACCAATCTGGCGGATGGCGAGGGCGAGCGGTTCGGCGGCGCGACACTTGACGCGCAGACGGAAAACCTGCGGGACCTTCACCGGGAATGACCCGATCATGAACTGCCCCGGCTCGCCTTCGGTATGGAAACGGAGGAACGAGACGCCGTTCTCATTCCGTTCTTCCGTACGGACATGCGAAACCCGCCACGAGGAGAAGTTTTCGCCGCAGCCTCCCGGCAGCCTCCCGTGGAAACTCCCCATGTCATCGATATTCACGGGACGTGTCGATTGCGTGAATCCGCATCCGGCAATCTCTTGTCCAGATACCGGACGCGACAGGCACACGCCGATTGTCAGGCAAACAGCACACAGGCACGTTCGTAGGGGCATAGGCAAACTCCGGGGCGGGGGCGCTTCGCGCCAGCTGAGAAGCTGGCATTCGATTGCAGTCGATTGCCATCGATAGCTTTCGATTGCGCCTTTTGCCTGCCACCCGCCTTCTCCCCGCAGCGCGTTTCGCGCACGGATTATTTGGCGACGATTTCGCCGGCTTTCGCCAGCATCCGCGCTTCGACGCTCTGGATTTCCGCGAAGCCTTGCGAGCTGACCGGGTTCAACCCTTCGCTCGCCTCCATCGAGGAATCCGCCTCATTATAGAGGGAGGCCTTGCAGCCCGTGAGCGAACGGAAGAAGATGTTCCCCTTGTAGAGGTCCACCGTCACCGTGCCGCTCGCCTTTTTCGCGAAGACTTCGATTGCGGCGCGAGCCGCCTGCGTGGCGGGGTCGAACCAGCGTCCGTCGTACACCTGATCCGCCACCAGCTTGGAGAGCTGCTGGAAGAGCAGTCCCGCGCGACGGTCCATTGTCGCCTGGTAGAGATAACGGATGCACCATCCGAGCAGTTCCATGCCGGGTGCCTCATACACGCCGCGGCTCTTCGTGCCGATGATACGGTTTTCCAGCGCGTGCTTCATACCGATGCCGTTGCGTCCGCCGATCTTGTTGGCGAGCAACATGCCTTCGAGCGGGGAGACGTCCTTTCCGTTGATCTGCACGGCGACGCCCTTGTCAAAGCGGACGACGAATTTCTCCATCTTGTCCGGCGCGTCCTTCGGCCACACGCCCATCGTCGGCTCGACGATCAACATGCTCGTCTCCATGCTCTCCAGATCTTCGGCCTCGTGCGAGAGACCGGCGAGGTTCGCGTCGGTGGAATACTTTTTCTTGCCGCCCGCGAACGCCACGATCCCGAACTGCTTTAGGTAGGCGACCTGTTCCGTGCGTCCGGGGAATTTCGCCAGCAGTTCCGGGTCGCGCCAAGGAGAGTAAACCAGGAAGCTCGGCTCCAGCACGTTGGTGTAACGCTCGAAACGCATCTGGTCGTTGCCGCGTCCCGTCGCGCCATGAGCGAGCACCGAGCATTTCCGCTTCTTCATCTCTTTGAGAATGCCGCGAACGGTGATCGCGCGGGCGATACCCGTCGAATTCCAGTACCCGCCGTCGTACATCGCCTGGCACTTGATCGTCTCGTAGCAGATGTCCGCCATGTCGTTCTTCAGATCGACGATGACGGTCTCCACGCCGCACGGCGCCATGCGCTTCTTGATGTCGTTGATGTCCTTCTCGTCCGGCTGGGCGATGTCCGCGGAAAACGCGACCACGTTCACGCCCGCGCTCGTCAGCACCTTGGTGATCGTCTTGCTGTCGAGACCTCCCGACACGCAAACGCCAACCGTTCTACCCTTCAAATCTGCAACTTTCATAGCCATTGCCAAAACTCCTTGTGTTGAAAAACGCCCTCCAGTCTAGCACGGACTCGCCCCTGTTTCAAGCGCGATCCAACTGGCGCCAGCTGAGAAGAAAGCAATCGGGGAAAGGGACAATCGATTGCAGTCGATTACCCTCGATAGCTTTCGATTGCGTTTTTGCCAGCAACCCGCTACCCTCCCTCCTACGGCTTTCTCCAATGCGCCAAAAACTCCACGTTTCCCTCCGGTCCCAGCAACGGGGAGGTTTCGACGCCCAGCCATTCCAGACCGATCTTCTCCACGCCGAAGCGGCGGATTTCCTCCACGACCGCCTCGCGCACGGCGGGATCGCGCACGATGCCTCCCGGCACCTGTTCGCGTCCCGCCTCGAACTGAGGCTTGATGAGGGAGACGAGTTGCGCGCCCGACGGCAAGACGTTCGCCATCGGCGGCAGGATGAGTTTGAGGGAGATGAAGGAGACATCGGTCACGCCGACTTCGGGTTGTTCCGGTAAATCTTCCGGTTTCAAATAACGGGCATTGAACGATTCCATCACATGTACCCGACTGTCTTGTCTCAGTTTCCAGTGAAGCTGCCCCTTCCCGACATCCACGGCGATCACGCGGAGCGCACCGTGCTGGAGCATGCAGTCGGTGAATCCGCCTGTCGAGGAACCGACATCGAGACAAACCTTGCCCGCCACTTGAAAATCGGGAAACGCGCGGAACGCGCCTTCGAGCTTTTCCCCGCCGCGACTGACGAACCGTTGTTTTTCCGCGACGGTCAACTGGGCATCGGATTCCCACTTGTGGCCGGCCTTGGTTTCGACCTGGCCGTTGACGCGCACCTCGCCCGCCAGAATCATGCGTTGCGCCTTTTCCTTGCTTTCGGCGAGACCGGCTTGAACCAATAGATTGTCGAGTCTGTCTTTCATGTTAATTTCCCTGTCTGTCTTTCCCGAAGATCAACAGGTTCGTGATGCCGTCCGGCGCTTGGCTGGAACGGTGTGCAACATACAGAACGGTTACGTCTCGTCTTTCTTCGAACTGCCCTTCGAGCAACGACAGGAAAAGGCGCTGGGATGGAAGATCCAGCCCCAGGCATGGCTCATCGAGAATCAACAGGTCTGGACGCGGCAGGAGCGCTCGCGCCAAGAGTACCATCCGCTGTTGTCCCGTCGAGAGCGAACCGAACGCGGTATTGGCTTCCTTCGTCAGACCGAAACGATGGAGCAAAGAACGGTAGTCCTTTCGGTGAGCCGGTGTCGGGCGCAGCGGCGTTCCGTCCTCACGGATGCACCCGGAGAAGATCGCCTCGCGCACGGTCGCGTCGGGCGGAAAGTACACCTGAAGTTCCGGCGAGACCACGCCGATCCGCTTGCGGATTTCCCACAGCGAATGTCCCGGTTCGCGCGGTTGTCCGAAAACACGCACATCCTGCCCGTAGGCGGCAGGATTGTCGCCGTCGATCAGACTCAACAACGTCGTCTTTCCGGATCCGTTCGGTCCCGCCAGTAACCAGCGCTCGCCCTGTCGAACCGTCCAGTTGAATCCTTCGAAGAGCGTCTGCTTTCCGTACCGGACGGTGATATTCCGCATTTCGATGACCGCTTCGCCCGTCTCCGTGTACGCTTTCCGCTTCCGCTTGGGAAGTTGGAACGAGGAGAAATCCGAATCAACGGCACCCAGGCGGTCGGAAGCGCGGATCGGTCGCTGTTCGACGATGCGGAGTTTGTCCAGCAGAAGCAGGTGAGTCGCGCACGACGGGATTTCGTCGGAATTGCGCAACATCAACAACAGGTGCATCCCATCTTCCGCCAATCCGTCCAGGCAGGCTTTCAGATGTAGGCGGGCGAACGGATCCAGTCCCGCGAACGGATCGTCCAAGATGAGGAGTTCCGGAAACTTCAACAGCGCACGCACGAGCAACACGTGACGTGTTTCGCCGTTGGACAACTGGACAAGTTTCCGTTTTGCCAATTCCGTGATTCCGAAAATCTGAAAGAGCCGCCTGCGTTCCCGGTTGAACCGATTCCGTTCCGCCGTGTCGTCCTTCCGAATCTCGAAGGGGTTGATCTCATTCACCTGCTCGAACGAGAGGAACCGGGAAACGGTCAGTTCGTCCTCGCTCACGCTGTCGTGCCAGCGCGACTGCAACCAGCTGTCTCTCGCCTGAAGTTGCTGTTGCCCGAAGGTGAGAAGGGATACGCGCCCTTCCACCTCGTCCGCCAATTCCACGGAAACGCCGCGAGACGGCGCCTGGTCGGCCAGCAGCGAAGCGAGATAGGTTTTGCCGGAGTTGTTCGGTCCCATTACGACCCACTGTTCGCCGCGATGGAAACACCACTCCGCGTGGGAAAAAGGCCCGCGTGTCGAACCGGTCAGCTGCAAGACAACCGGTGGATTGTCATCAAAATTTTCTGAAATTGTTTTCATGTCGATTGCGCGTGGGAAATGACAGTCCATCCATTCCCCTCATCACGCGGCCCATTCTAGCAAAGCCCCGCCTGCACGGCAATCTGTTTCTGTTCTGGTGTCTGTTCTGGGCGCTTTCACGGCTTTCCAAACCCACCCAGCCCTTCTATCCTTTTGATCGCTTTCCACCCAACCACTCAACCTTGAACTGATCGACAAGTTACTATTCCACGAACATTGAGCCAAATCACTAAACCGCCGACCAACACGGACGCGCCACGCTTACGCTTGCGCATTTCCCAACCAGGGCAAACGTGAGCGACGCCAGTCCGTGTACGTCCGTGGTTCACTAAACCGCCTAGCGGTCTAACCTTGAACTGATAGGTGTCAGCTTGTAGTTATTAGCTTTTAACCCCCCGCTCGTGCGCTGCGTGAGTGATTCGATTCAGATAACTTCTCCGATTGTTCACAATTGGCACAATTGTCATCATTGCCACAAATACAAATTGAAATGGCATTGTGATTTGTGACATGGTTGGCATTTGTGAGCATTTGAGATTTGTGAACAA
>JAFSTA010000265.1 GCA_017450695.1 Kiritimatiellia bacterium
GGACAGCATACGAAAGGCATCGAACCACGACTGCGGAATCTTCAGATCTGTCATGGTCTGTTCAGACAATTGCCGCCCGAATGCTGCCAGTTGGTCTTCGTTGTGCATCTTTGGGTGCGGAGAGAGTCCCTCGAAGGCGAAGAGGCGTGCATCGTTGAAAGCTGCGAAATGCGCTATCAACGTACTTTTCCCGATTCGGCGGCGGCCACGGCAAGCTATGAGCGATGCGTGCTTTCTTTTCCAGAACTCCGATAATTGTTCGAGAATGTCCTCTCGCCCATAGAAGGATGTTTTCATCGCTGTTGCTCCTTGAAGTTGGAAATAATTATATCATTTGTTGGCAAAAGAGGCAAGGGGCGACAATCTCATTCCTTCATTTTTAGCATGATCGAGACTATGGTCTTTTGGCTTGCCTATAAGTTGAAAGGTCGAAAAGTTGAAAGTCCTATCCTCCTACTCGTCCTACCCTCTCTTCCCTGATTTTTTATTTTCCCGCATAACGCACCGCTCGCGCGTGCGTATACAACAAAAACGGCTGGGTGTCTGGCCTAAGTTGAATGAGCAAATAAGGATTAACGAAATGAACGAGGATGCAGGGAAGTCAGGAGGTTGGACCGCACAGGGAAAGGAAAAAACCCAAGCGTTGTATAACAAAGGCAACGAGTTGATGGATAAAGTTCCCTTTTTGAAAAATCCTCTCTACAAGAAGATTGCGTGGGGAGTTGCGGGCGTAATCTGCGTGTTGCTGGTTTCCTTGTTTTTCTATGGCATCACGAGTTTGGTTAATGGTGGTAATTCGACAAATAGCAGTGGTTCTGGTGGGGCAAATAGCAGTTCCGGAAATAAATCAGCTAATCAGTGGGCAGGAGGGAATACTCCTTTCGGTGTCGCCAAGAAAGCTTTAGTGGCATGTGCGAGCGGGGATGGTATAACTTACTTGTCGTTATGCGACGATTCTTCTGCGTCTGAAGAGCAGCGCCTCGCAGCCTCGATACTAATGAAAAAGTTGAAGGAGCAAATGGACGAGGCGGAATCTACGATGTCAGACGAAGAGTTCAAGTTATTTTCCCTGCACATGAAAAAAGAATGGAGGGAAGAACACAATCTCGCCAGGATTTTAATCCAGGACCGGCTGGACAGCAATACTGACAGCTGGGCATTTGAGAGTTGGTCTGATGATGTCTGGTCGATGGTGGAGCAAGCCTTGAACGAAATGAAGGAGATTGAAACAAAAGTCGACGGCAACAAGGCCACTGTTGTGGCCTCTGTGTCGTTGAAGGGAAAAGACCTCAGAATAAAGGTACATCTGCTAAAATTTGAGGGTGAATGGAAAGTCGACGCAAGCGCGACAGAAAAAGAGACCTGGATGAACTAAGCCAACGGGCTATATAAAAGGTCGAGTTGCTTGGAGAGTTGATGGGAAACTGGAAAATAAAGAGCCTTGTTGAATCAAGGTGGTTTCAGGCGTTTGTCATTGCGGTAATCCTGCTGAATTCTGTCGTTTTCGGGCTGCAGACGTCACAAGGATTGATGGAACGTTTTGGACGAACGCTGAATTTGTTTGACCAATTCTGCCTCGGCGTGTTTACCGTTGAATTGGTCTTGAAGATCATTGTCTACAACAAGCGATTCTGCCATGATCCCTGGAACATTTTTGACTTCATTATCGTTGCGGTGTCGTTTGTGCCGGACATGGGCATGTTTTCGGCACTTCGGCTTTTTCGTGTCCTACGCGTGTTCAAGTTGATTTCGGGCGTTCGTCCCCTTCGCGTGATTCTGTCGGCCGTCATCCGGTCGATACCGGGCGTGATGTGGGCGTCTGTCATTTTGCTTCTGGTCTATTACGTCTATGGTATCATCGGCACGAATCTTTTTGGAAAGACGCATCCGCAGTGGTTCGGGACGTTAGGCGGCTCCGTCTATTCACTCTTCCAGATCATGACGCTTGAGAGCTGGTCAATGGGGATTGCGCGGCCTGTCATTGAAGTACATCCGTACGCCTGGATTTATTTTGTGAGTTACATTCTCTTTTCGTCGTTCGTGGTGATGAACATCGTCGTCGGAATCGTGTTGACGTCGATTGCCGACAGCGTCAAGAAAGAAGACGCGGCAGATGACGCCCAGGGGAGTGTGCGGCGCGAATTTGAGAAACTGAAGAAGCAGATGGAGCAGTTTGAAAAAGCGTTTGATCGGATATCCGGTCAACATGATTGTCAAGAAAGAACGGAAAAGGAGAAAGCAAGATGAAAACATGTAACCTGCAAGTGGTTTTACTTGGCGCCGTTGGCTTAGTCGCAGGCTGTGCCTCTGGCCCCAAGTTCAATGGTCCGAAGCCTGGTGAGACGTGGTACGTCTCGACCGAGCGGGCGGTAGTCCGTCAGTCGCCGAACGAACTTTCGCCGGCGGTGAAGACGCTGGCCTACAAGGACGCGGTTCCCGTGGCGAAGGACGTGCGCGTGTCGCCGCCGTTTTCGGGTGACCGGAAGCTTTTCCCCGAGGAGTTGATTCCGGGTTGGGTGCAGCTGAAGGGCGGCGGTTATCTGGCCGTGCCCGGACTCGCGAGCGACTGGTTGATCTCGAACCAGAACCCCGACGAGGAGATTTCCGCCGAGGGCATGACGGCCGCGAAGAGAGGGTTCTCGGAATCCGAGACCGACGAGGAGCTGGCTTCGATGCGCGGCGCGGCAGGAGCCGGCAAGGCGGCCGCCAAGGCCGATCCGGCCGCAGTCGCGCGCGTGCTCGCCGCCTACAAGCCGATGCCGGACGCGGAACGCGCCGAGTTCATCCGCGCGGGTGAGTTGAAGGGGAATCCGGTGAAGCCCGAGGTGCTGCAGATCGACGGACCCGGTGCCGGGGCGTCGTTGCTGTCGGGGACGAAGAAGCTCGGCGCAGCCGGTCTTGGGGCGGTGTCGGACGCTGCCGGGCAGTCGGAGGGAGAGGGTGCCAAACTGGTCTCAACCGCCGGCAAGACGGCGTCGGGCCTCGTCTACAGCGAGATCGGCCCCGTCCAGGAGTTCCAGCTGGGCCGTGCGGTGGCCGCGCGCGTGCTTCCGCTCTACCCGGTTCTCCCGCAGACCGACCCGCGCACGGTCTACGTCAACAAGCTCGGGCACGCGATCGTCGCCGCGTCGAACGATCCGATGCCGTACCACGGCTACTGCTTCGTGATGCTCGACAGCGACGAGGTGAACGCCTTTGCCGTTCCGGGCGGATTCGTGTTCGTGACGACGGGCATGCTGAAGTTCCTCAAGGACGAAGACGAACTGGCGGCGATCCTCGGGCACGAAATGGGCCACATCGAGCTGCGCCACGGCATGCGCGCGGTCGGGACGGAGAAGATACTCAAACTGTTTTCCCTGTTGAAGGAACTCGGCACCGCCAAGGAACAGGGGAACGGGCAGGAACTGCTCGTGGCCCAGGTCAAGCAACTGGTCGACGAGGTGTTCGAGAAAATGTTCACGTCCGTCCGCAACGGCTACGGCATCGAGACGGAAAGCCAGGCCGACTGGCGGTCCATCCAGCTGTCGCACACGCTTGGATACGACACGAAGGCCCTCTACGACGTCCTCGAGCGCTTCAAGGCGACGAAGGGGTCGTACGGCGGCGCCAGCTATCCGGCGGAGCGCGGCAAGGACGTGCTGAAGTACCGCCAGCAGCTCGGCTGTCCGGACGGGGCGGCCCCCGGGCGTGCCGTGCGTGCGGCGCGCTACAAGGCCGCGGTCGGGAAGTAACCGGCGTTTCGTCGCTTTTTCAAGGAGGATGCCACGATGCAGACCGAACATGACGAAAAGCAGGACGAGCGGATCGCGGCCAACGCCGAGGGCATCGCGGCCAACGCCGAGGCCATCCGGAGGCAGACCGAGTACCTGCATGAAATCCGCAACTACTTCATCCCGGAGGAGGAGGCGCGCTTCAAGCGGTTCGCCAAGTACGTCGTCACGCCCCTGGTGAAGGTCATCGCGCTCGTGGCGTTCATCGGCGGGCTGTGGGACGTGATCGCGTGGGTGATGGCACGCCACGAGGTGAAGGTGATGGCCGACCGCTACGTGGAGGTGGCGAAGGTCCTCTACTACCAGGAGGGCAACCCCGACGTGGCCGTGCAGTTCCTGGACAAGGCGATCGCGTTGCGCGACGGCGACGCCGAGTACCGTTTCCAGAGGGCGTACATCAAGGGCATGGCGGCCACCCGCCTGCTGCTGAACCTGGACCGTCCCTTCCTGAAAAGCGAACTGGACAGCGTGCACGAGGCGTACGCCGAGGCACGATTCCTGCAGGAGCTCAAGCCCAACCGGCCCGAACCCTACATCCTGCAGGCGCAGGTGCTGGCGGCGCTGAAGGAAACGGAGCGGGCCGAGACGAACCTCGTCCACGCGCTCAAGCTCGATCCCCAGAACGACTTCGTCCATCTGCGCATGGCCCTGCTGCAGATGGAGCGCAAGGACGTGGAGGGCGCCGAGAAGTCCCTGGACCGCGCGCTGGAGCTCAACCCCCGGTCGAAGTGGGCCTGGCTGTGGAAGGGCGTCCTGGCCAACGACTGCCGGAAGGACAAGGTCGCCGCGCGTGCGTGCTACGAGAAGGCGCTCGAGCTGGATCCCCGTTTCGACATGGCGATCTTCAACATGGGCGCCACCTGGATATACGGCAAGGAGAAGGACTACGCCAAGGCCCGCGAACTCATGCAGAGGGCCCTGCGCATTAACCCCGACTACAAGGAGGCCTGCTACCAGATCGGAAAGTGCTACGGCTACGAGGACAACTATCCCGTCGCGAAGGTCTGGATGGACAAGGCGATCGCGATCGACGGCAACTTCCTGACGGCCTACAAGTGGCGCGGCATCGTCAACGGCGAGATGAAGAACTACGAGGACGCCGTGCGCGACTTCAACGCCGCCATCCAGCTCGATCCGATGAACGCCGACCTCTACGTGCGGCGCGCCAAGCAGAACGAAAGCCTCGGTCGCCTCGACGACGCCCTGCGCGACCTGCGGTTCGCCTACGACCTCGAGCCCGACGCGGTTCGCACGCTCCTCTATCTCGGCAACGTGTACGTGAAGGCGGGCCAGGCGCAGCAGGCAATCGGTTACTACGACAAGGCCATCGCCCTCAACCAGAAGTACGACGACGCCTACGCCCGCAAGGCCGATGCGCTGGCCGGGATGGGCCGCGACGCCGATGCGCTGGTCGTCATCGAGAAGGCGATTGAGGTCTCCGCCTACAAGCCAGAGCGGTTCTGGCTCCAGAAGGGTGCCGTGCTTGAAAAGCTCAAGCGTCCAGTCGACGCGCGCGCGGCGTACGTGAAGGCTCGGACGCTCAATCCGAAGCTGCTGGCCGCCTGGCGCAAGGAGATGGAGCTGGCGCGCGCGGCGGGAGACGCCGCAGCGGCCGAGGCGGCAAAGGCCAAATGCCTGGAACTCGACCCGACGGGCAAGAAGTGACACCGATGCCGTTTTGAGTCAGTGGTCGCGCCGGTTATCCGGCGCGATTGCTTTTCAGGTGGAGCCCCCACGACGCGGGTAAATGTGGTATACTATGCCGCGTTGAAGGAGAAGTAGATTGTGAATACCGTTCTTATTGGCTCCCAGTGGGGAGACGAAGGCAAAGGAAAAGTTATTGACGTCCTGACGGACAAGGCGGACGTGGTGGTGCGCTACCAAGGCGGCTCGAACGCCGGCCACACCGTGATCGCGGAGGGCAAGAAGCGCGTGCTGCGCCTCATCCCGAGCGGCATCCTGCACGAAGGAAAGACGTGCATCATCGGCAACGGCGTGGTGATGAACCCGCTCGACCTCATCGAGGAGATCGAGGCGATGCGCGCCTCGGGCGTGGAGCCGAAGGGGCGCCTCTTCATCTCCACTCGCACGCAGATGGTGATGCTCTACCATCGTGCGCTCGACAAGGCCGAGGAGGCCGCGCGCGCGCCGGGGAAGAAGATCGGCACGACGGGCCGCGGGATCGGCCCCGCCTACGCCGCGAAGGTGAGCCGCACGGGGCTCCGTTGCGGTGACATGCTGCGCGACGACTTCACCGACATCGTACGCGAGCAGGTCGAAGAGACGAACCGCAAGCTGAAGATGCTCCGCGCCGAGCGCGTGGACGCGGGCGACCAGATCGACGTGCCCGGTTGCACGGTGAAGGACTACCAGCTCGATGCGGACGAGTTCGCGCGCATCTACGCGGTTGCGAAGGAGAAGCTCTCCCCCTATATCATCGATACGGTCCCCTACCTCCACGCCGCGAAGGCCGCCGGGAAGTCCATCCTCTGCGAAGGTGCGCAGGGCACGATGCTCGACATCGACTTCGGCACGTATCCGTTCGTGACGAGCTCGAACCCGACCTCCGGAGGCGCGTGCATCGGCTCGGGCCTCTCCCCGCGCGACATCGACTGCGTGGTGGGCGTGGTGAAGGCCTACACGACGCGCGTGGGCGAGGGACCGTTCCCCACCGAGCTCTACAACGCCGTGGACAAGATGGATCCAGACGGCAAGACGATGGCCGAGGTCGGGCATGAGTTCGGCGCCGTCACGAAGCGTCCGCGCCGCACGGGCTGGTACGACGCCGTGATCGCCCGCTACGCGCAGCAGGTGAACGGCATCGACTACTGGGCGCTCACGAAGCTCGACGTGCTGGACACGATTCCCAAGA
>JAFSTA010000266.1 GCA_017450695.1 Kiritimatiellia bacterium
CATCGAAAACATCGTCTGGGAGAACCAGAGCGGTTACTACCTCGCCATACGGCGTTCAACGCTTCTGGGCAATTCGGAACCGTTCATCGACTTCATGCTTGAGCGCATCCTACAGGCAATCAAGGTCAAGGGTGAGGAACTCAAGAATGTCGGTGTAAATGTCGGTGTAAATGTCGGTGTAAAACTGTCCGCCCGCGAGCGCGATCTCCTGGAACTGCTGCGGCTCGACGGGACATTGACGGCTGCGCGAATAGCCGAGACCTATTCAATCTCCACAAGACAGGCCGAGCGGCTTCTGACAGGTCTCAAGAAAAAGGGATTCCTCATCCGTAAAGGTCCCGACAAGGGCGGACATTGGGAGGTCGTCCGTTGAGTAGCATGGTCATACATGAGGCTGTTGGCCGTATTGTCTTACTTGGAATGTGCGAGATTTCGCCGTTCACCCTTTTGATCTCGGGAGGATATGTATGTTTGCTGATCAAACGATTGCTTTCTCGGTAACGCCCGTTTGTCCTGAATGCGGAATGGAAATCCTCACAGGCGGGATCAATGTAGAGAATGATTCTATTTGTTGTTCGGCATGCGGCAGGGAGATGTCCTTTGTCGAAGTGATGGACTATATTTGTGCTGTCCAAAAGAAAAGAACCGTTGCCGACCGGTTTTTCCATCCTCTCCGATTCAGGGAGTTCGTTGACCATTTCGTTTAAGAGCGTCCGAACGGGGCTGCGCCTGTTCGGTGTGATCTTTTCAATCCTGTTCGCGATTCCGATTCCTTGGGCGATTTATCATCTGGTTGCAGGACACTGCGTCTCCAATCTTTTTACTGTTGGTTTTGTCATTGTCTTGGCAACCTTGGAAATTTTGACCTTGTTGGAGCTTCGAAACGAGTGGAAGCTCCACATGGTATTCCGGTTCAGCCCCGGATGTTGTTCCATTTCCATCCTACCCACTTTCTTCAAATCGCGCGTACGGGAATTCACTTTTGACAGGGAAACTACTTTTGCTCCGGCGCAATGGGCGATGAATCTCTTATCACCTCACCGTGAGCCGGAAGTCATCATCCTGCCTTTTCCGATGTCGGGCGAACAGTTATTCTATCTGTATTCCCTATTTGTTGATTTCAAGTACGGTATCCGTGCTGGCTCGTTTCAGATCGGGGAACCAGATCCAGCTCGGAAATCACCGATGGCGAAATACATTCCCGCTTGGAAGAGAGTCCTTCGGTGGATGTGGTGCATTCTCCTCCTAGCTATCCTGGCAATTCGAATCGCCATCTCCATCTATGAATTTCTTTCGCCCAAGGAATAGTCAGAAATTACAAATCCCCGATTTGTCGGGAAAACCGGCGGGCGGATTCGCGCCGTCGGCACCGGGGCGGGGGCGCGGGGGGCGCGCCCGCCCCGAAAAAATTTTTTCGCATTTTTTCGCGTTACCCCCTTGACTTTCGGCAAAATAGTCGGTATAATTACCGACTATGAAAAAAAAGAAAGACCTGACTGGGTACAAGGCGACGGTCTCGCGGCTGCGGACGCTCCTGCTGCGCGAGAGGGTTGTGTCGGGGACGCTCAACGTGCAGGCGGTGGGCAACGCCAGGCGCTACACGCTGACGGACAAGGTGGGCGGGAAGACCCGCTGCCTATACGTCCCCGTGTCGATGGAGGCGGAAGTCCGCCGGTACGCGCAGAACTGGAGGGAGCTGAAGTCGCTCATGCTGGAGATGAGCGAGTGGACGCGGAGGCTCCTCGCGGAGGAGATCGCCGCGGCGACGGGAAGAGGCGCGGGCGCGGGAAAAGGCGGGCGCAAAGGCGCAACGGGCGCCGGCCGAAAGGCCGCCGGAAAGTCCGCGGGGCGGAGAAGCCGCAGCGCAACCTGAAGGGGCGCCCGGGCAGGAGGCCGGGGGAGAACCCCTGCGGGCGGAACGCGGCGGAGAAGTTCCCCTGCTGGATACACCCGATCCTGTCCGGCATAAACGGGCTGTTCTCGCTCGCGCTGAAGGCGCGGAGCGAGGCGAAGGCCCTGTACGACAACGCGACGCTCCTCTGGACGGTCACGCTGGGACTTCTCTGCCGCCGGACGACGCGCAACAGGATGGACGGCGACAGGAACGACCCGGCGTACGCCCTGAACCTCATGCGGCTGTCGCGGCAGACGGACTGGGCGGGGGGCGGGGAGAGGACCGTCCCCTGCACGCGGCTGGCGTTCAACTGGCTGAAGAAGGCGAAGACGCGCTACCTCGACATCCTCCTCGCCGAGGTGTTCAGGTCGTTCGCCGGGGCGAAGCTGCTGGAGAAGGCCCTCTTCCGCGGGCGCTTCGCCGTGGCCCTGGACGGGACGAAGGTCGACGGGCGGTGGGGGTCCGGCCTTTCCGGACACAGGCGCAACCGCATGGCTCTCGAGGCGAAGGTGATCACGCCGTGGAAGTGGGCGCTGACCGTCGCGGCCGTGCCGATCAAGCCGTGGCGGGACGACGCCGAGAAGCAGGACTGCGAGCTCAAGGCCCTTGACCTCATGGCGAAGAGGCTCAGGCGGGTGTTCGGGCGCAGGGGCGTGATCATCATGGGCGACGCCCTGTACGCCTGCCAGAGGGGGATGGACACCTGCAGGAAGAACGGCCGGCACTACGTCTTCGTGTTCAAGGAGGGGCGTTCCCCCGCCGTGTTCAGGGAGGCGCAGGCACTCATGGACCTCGACCCGGAGAAGTGGGGGCCGATGGCCGGCAGATGCCGCGACAGGGGCAGGACGGTGGTCGGCGGCGTCAGGTGGGCGAACGCGGTGGAGTTCGGCGCCCACTCCGTCAACGTCGTGGAATGCAGCCAGCTGCTGGCGTCGGACGACGCGGGCACGCACTACGGGCAGTTCATGACCGACCTCGACGTCAACGACGCGAGGCGCGCGGCGGAGGTCGCCCGCCGGGGACGGCTCCGCTGGGTCATCGAGAACAGCTTCAAGACGCAGAAGCGCGGGGGCGGGGACGGGTTCGGGCTGGAGCACACGTTCTGCAAGGACGAGCGCGCGAGCCGCGCGGCGCACATGCTGATGCAGCCCGCGCACAACCTCTGGCAGGTGTTCGAGTCCGGAATCGTCAGGAACCTGTCAAAAGGCGTGAGCCGGCCGACGCAGGGCCTGTGGGCGAGGAAGCTCTGCGAGGCGCTGCACCACTACGACTTCAGCGGGATGGAGACCGTCACGGTGTACCTCAACCACGGGTACGAGCGGGACCTGGCGACGGGGTGAGCCCGCCGGGGTTCGCCTGGCCACCTCAGATAAAACGCCGGGAAGCGCTGGACCACGGCTGGCCGCAGGGCCGGACGGGGGAGGGGGTGTAACGGCTGGAAAGTAATGGTTTGGGTGGGGAATCGTAATCGCGTCAGAAGGAATAAGGGTTGAATCGTCAGCGGGACGAGCCGGGCACGAGGCGGACGGTGACCTCGTTGGTGACTGCGGCAGCGGCGCGGCGGGCCTTCCGGACGGTCGCCGCCTCGGCGGGGAGGGAGGCCACCTCCCACTTCTCCAGCGCGGCGCGGGCGGCGGCGGTCTTCGCGGCGGCGGCGCGCGCCTTCGCCTCGGG
>JAFSTA010000267.1 GCA_017450695.1 Kiritimatiellia bacterium
CGCCAAACCCGAGAAGCGAAGGCTCATTCTCGACGAGGTATGCGAGACGACGGGCTACTCGCGAAAGTACGCGAACCGGCTCCTGACGGGTAACCGCAAGTTCAGGGAACGCAAGGGGCGCAGACCGACCTACACCGAGCGGGACAAGGCCGTTCTGGAGCGGATATGGCGGGAGGTCGGATGCCCCTGCACGACCTACTTCCAGGCGAACATCGAGGAATGGCTGCGGGAGTACCGAACCTGCGTCGCGCACGTGCCAGACGACGTCGCCGCACACCTTCTCGCGATGAGCGCGTCGACGATGGACCGCCTGCTCAAGGGCGTCAGGCGCGACAAGCCCGGGTCCATGCAGCGCAACCGCAGGTCTGGCCGCAACGACGAGCTGCTCAAAGCCATCGAATGCAAGTCGGGCGAGCTCGTCATGGGATGCGACGTTCCGCCTGGCGACATACAGACCGACACGGTGGCGCACTGCGGCGGGGACATGGGCGGGAACTTCTGGTGGACGCTCACGGCGACAGGCCGCAAGACGCAGTGGACGGAACTCCAGCCGGTGTGGAACAGGGGCATGTACGCCACGCGCGACGCGCTTGCCGCCGCGCTGGGGCGCATCCCCTTCGAGGCCTGGAGCGTCCACCACGACAACGGCAAGGAGTACGTGAGCAACGCCATCGCCGAATGGCGCGGCGAGCGCTGGAAGATGCCATTCTCGAGGTCTCGCCCGTACCAGAAGAACGACAACGCGCACGCCGAGCAGAAGAACGGCTCCGTCGTGCGCACCCTGTTCGGCGAAAGCCGCCTCGACAAGAGAGGGCTGGAGTCGGAGCTGCGGCGACTGTGCGAGGACTATTCCGCCTATCGTAACTTCTGCGTCCCGTGCAAGATGCTCGTGGCGAAGGTCAAGCGCGAGGACGGCAAGGGGTTCACGTGCCGCTACGACAAGCCGCAGACGCCATACGCCAGGGTTCTCGCGGACCCCTCCGTGCCGAAGGACGCCAAGGACGCCCTCCGGCGGCGAAAGGAGAAGATCAACGGCATCGAGTTCTACCACCGCATCCTGAAAAGACTGCGCCGCATCAGGCGGATTCAGAGCCTGTCGGATGAACCTTCCCCCGTCCCCGTCAGCTCGGCCTTGGCGCCTGACGGCGCCACCCCTTCGGGGACGGCCTTCGCTTACGGGGACGGGGCGGGACAACGCCGCATCAAACCAACTCAATCCTTCAAGAAAGTGTCCAGTATTTGACGAACGCAATGAAAGAACAAACCATCAAAGAGTGTCCTTTCTACTTGACGAACTGGGGTAGCTGGAATGGGGGGAACTGCGGATAGTTGCTAGCCCAAAGCCCGCACGGGAATGCACAGAGGCGCTACGCGCCTAGCAGTGCCTACTTTTCTTCTGCCTTAGCTTCGCGAGGCTGCTGGGCGGCGGCGCGTTTCTCACGCCCCCCATTCCGCATTCGGCGTTTTCCCGGCTTCCCATTTTCGGGCGGCGACGCGGATGGTTCGGCTGATGCTTCCCCCTTCTCCTTTTCCGCCTCGCCCTCTTCTTTCGCCTTGGATTCCTTCACGGGCGGCGCCAGCATCACCGTCTCGCCTTCCTTCAGACCGCTCAAGATACGGATCATGCGATTGTTGTCCAGTCCCACCTCCACATCGCGCGGCTTGTATTCGCTCCCCTCCTTCACGTACACGCGCGGTTTTCCGTCGATGCGGACCACACACTGAACGGGGACGTACAGAGCGGACTCGAACGACTCTTTGATCAACTCGACATCGCAGCTCATTCCGGGACGAATCACGGTGTTCTTGAAATCGCACTCGATCTCGCACTTGTAGAGTTTCAAGTCGGGATTCAGCTGCGAGCTTTGCCCATCGGGGAGAATCGCGATCTTCACGAGATGGCCATCGAAAACCTCTCCGGGAAACGCATCGATCTTGACCTTGGCCGGCATACCTTGGAAAATCTTGTTCAGGCTCGCTTCCGGGATCATCACTTCGACGATCATGCCGGACTCCAACGGGATGTGAATCAACTCCGAACGCCACGTTGCGGTGGAACCGACCGCAAGAGGCTTGATCCACCAACGGCGATGCGCAATCTGTTCTGTGGAAGCATACAGGACAATCCCGTTCGTCGGCGCGTAAATCTTGCTCTTTTCAATCTGGAAATTCAGTTCCGCCAAGCGGTTTGTCGCGCGGTCACGTTCCCGACGCCGGGCGCGCAATTCCGTCTCCACCTGACGCAAAGAGGCCTTGTTCTGGAAGGCCGTGCGCGTGAGCGCGCGATCGGCACGACGAAGGCTCGTGCTGAGCTTGGCGTTCTCCTGCACGACCGTGTAGTTTGTCAAGACATCCATTTTCGTCTGCGCCATCTCCAAGGCGATTTGCTTGCGTTTCAGAGCCAGTTCGTCAGCCTGAAGCTCCGTCCTTGTCAAAAAGCCTTGCTCGGCTAGTTTCTGCGACCACTCCAACGTCTCGGCGGCGCGATTCACATCCTCCTCGGCCAACGCGATGTCGGATTCATGCTGGCGTACCGTCTGCGGATAGTCACCCTTCTGGTATTTGTCCTGCGCCATTTTCGCCAGCATCTTGTCCGTCTCGCGGTCCAGCATGGCCGCTTCGCAGTCACCTTCCGTAATGCTCAGCTTTTCTTCCGAGAAGATCACCGCCGCCTCCGCATTCGCGACCACGACTTCCTGCTCTTTCCGTTTGTCAAGAAGATCGTTCGCGTCGAACTCCAGCAGAAGATCACCCGCCTGTACGTTCGTGCCCTCGTCAATTACCCAGATGACCGTGTTGTTCCCTTCCAGCTCGCTCTGGATAATCACCTTGTCGCGGCTCTGGATAGAACCGCCGGATGTAACCGAAATCGTCAACGGTCCCTTGCGAACGGCAAACAGCGGAATCTCCTCCTCGGCTTGCTTCCCTCCACGCAAGAAAATCCAGCCGACGATCACCAACGCGACAGCCCCGATCGCAAGCCAAAAAATCTTTTTTTTCTTCTTTCCCTGCTTCACTTCGTACCCCCTTGCACGTCGTTTAGTTTAGCAAAAATCAGGCAAGGGAAAAGTCAATTTTTATGAAAACTCATACAACGGAGTATCGCCGCAATTCCCCCGCCTCTTTTGTTCAGAAGGCGAAAGGACAACAATTGGAACAACAGATCAACAACACGTCGGCGGCCGTCACGCAACCACGCGACGGTTTTCATCCGTCTTCGCGGTTGCGAGACGCCTAGATTCAAGTTGTTCTCGATGTTGTCTCCGTTGTTTCCAAATCCCTCCCGCCCTACCGAATCGGTCGCGACGGGGCGCGCCCCTCCCGCTCAAGAAAGTTAAATCGCTGCGCTTTGAAATGGTTCAATGGTTCAATTGACGACCCGCCGAAAAGCGACAGGAGCGTCGCTTCCACGAAAGCCGACGGCGAGGGCGGATCAGGCCAATTTAAAGCCTCTGAAAGAGGCGATTGAACCATTGAATCTTTTAACCAACAAAAGCCGCGCCGCCACTTATCCCTCCCCGCTCGCTTCTCAACCTCTCAGCTTTTCCGCTTCTCAGCCTCTCGCCTAACCGGCTTAACACGCTTACCCGGCTTCCCCTGCCAAACAGGCAAACTGCGTAAACTTCCTGTTTGTTTTTTTCCTGAATCGGGTGTAAACTATTCGCTTCCTTTTTACGGAGAATGGAATATGAGCGAAGAAATTGTCTCGGGAAGCGAGGTTAAGCTTCCGCGTCCGCAGATCGATGCGGATGAGTGCAAAGGGTGCGAACGCTGTGTGCAGGCCTGTCCGAAGCAGTGTTTGGTCATCGCCAACCATCTGAACCGCCGCGGTGTCAAACCCGCCCAGTACAAGGGCGATGGTTGCATCGGTTGCGCGATTTGTTTCTACAATTGCCCGGAACCCTACGCGATCCAAATCCAGAAACCCTAAGGCAGAACGGAGAGAGAAGATGACGACAAAGTTTATCAAGGGAAATGAGGCGATTATCATCGGTGCGCTCTACGCCGGCTGCGATGCCTACTTCGGTTATCCCATTACGCCGGCCAGCGAAATCGCCCACGCCGCCGCCAAGTGGTTCCCATCCGTGGGCCGTGAATTTCTACAGGCGGAGTGCGAGACCGCAAGTTTGAATATGCTTTATGGCGCGGCGGCAACCGGTTCCCTAGCGATGACCGCGACGAGCGGTCCCGGCATGAGCTTGATGCAGGAAGCGATCTCGTACATGGCGGGCGCCAACCTCCCCGGCGTCATCGTGACGGTGATGCGCGCCGGACCCGGTCTCGGAAATGTCTATCCGGAACAGGGCGACTACAACCAGGCTGTCAAGGGTGGCGGACACGGCAACTACCAGTGCATCTGCCTGGCGCCGAACAGTGCGCAGGAAATGTGCGACCTCACGATGAAGGCGTTTGAACTCAGCTTCAAGTACCTGACGCCCGCGATCGTTCTGTGCGACGGTTTGCTCGGACAGATGATGGAAACGCTTACTCTTCCAGAACGCGAGATGCCGCGTCCGGAAACGGCGAGTTGGGCTGTTCACGGCGATGCCGAAACACGCCCGAATCTCATCACCTCCATCTTCCTCGATGCTCCCGCACAGGAGGAACACAACATCCGTCTGCAGGCGAAGTACGAACGGATGAAGGTGGAAGTGGAGAGTGAAGAGTACCTGACCGAGGATGCCGATCTGGTCTTGCTCGGTTACGGCATTTCCAGTCGTATTGCCCGCACGGCGGCGGAAGCGCTTCGGGCGCAGGGCTACAAGGTCGGCGTCTTTCGTCCGATTACGCTCAACCCGTTCCCGATCGACGCGATGGCGAAGGCATTGGACGGACGTCGTGCGATGGCTGTGGAATTGAGTTGCGGTCAGTTCCGCGACGACGCGCTGATGCACCTGTCGCGCGATGCCAAACGGTATCAGGAAATCGGCCTGTGCAACCACATGGGCGGAATTGTGGTCAGTGTGGATGAGGTGGTCGCGGCCGCCAAGAAGTACATGAACTGGGCGTAGGTCGAGTCCAAGATTGGCAAGAGGATTTGTGAAATGAAAACAATTCAGACTGTTGGAATGTATCCGGTCTTCTCGCGTAGCGGGAAAGAGACACGCGCGACGCATTACTGCGCGGGTTGCGGGCACGGCATCATTCATAAATTGATCACCGAGGCGATGGTCGATCTCGGCATTCAGGATCGCACGGTCATCGTCAACCCGATCGGCTGCTCCGTTTTCGGGTATTACTACTGGGACTGCGGCAACGTCGGCGCGGCGCACGGGCGCGCCTCCGCCGTCGGCACGGCGATCAACCGCGTGAAGAAGGACGCGGTCGTCATCTCGTATCAGGGGGACGGTGACCTCGCGGCGATCGGTTTCAACCACACCTTCCAGGCTGCGAACCGAGGTGAACACATGGCGGTGTTCTTTGTCAACAACGCGATTTACGGCATGACCGGCGGACAGATGGCACCGACCTCGCTCGTGGGAATGAAGACGAAGACCTCCCCGTTCGGCCGCGATCCGTTGACGATGGGATACCCGACGCACGTCTGCGAAATCTTCAACCAGTTGAAGGCCCCCGTGTTCATTGCCCGCGTCAGTGTGGCTGACACCAAACGGATTATGCAGGCGAAGGCCGCCATCCGCAAGGCGCTGGAAATCCAGCGCGACAAGAAAGGTTACGCCTTCGTCGAGCTGATTTCCCCCTGCCCGACCAACCTCGGCGTCAACGCACTGAAGGCCGCGCAGTTCTGTATCGAGCAGATGGAAAAGGAATACCCGCTCGGAACTTTCCGCGACGAGACGGCGACCGCTGAAGTGCGCCAGCCCGTGACCGGGAAGCCTTCCCCGAAGGAATACTTCGAGGACGACAGCCATCAGATTCCGCCCGCCGTGGTCGATCCGACGGCGAAAGAATTGCGGCTCAAGTTTACCGGATTCGGCGGACAGGGAATCCTCTCCCTGGGAATCTGCGTGGCGGAGGCGGCGCGTGAAGAACGTCGTTTCACCAGCTGGTATCCGAGTTACGGACCCGAACAACGCGGCGGTTCCGCGCAGTGTTCCGTTGTGATTTCTGGCAAACCCATCGGCAGCCCTGCGGTCGATCACCCCGACGTCCTGGTCTGTATGAACCAGCCCTCTTACGAACGTTACATCGGCGATGTCGTTCCGGGCGGCGTGGCGATTGTCGATAGCACGGTTCCGTTGGAGGTGGCACCCCCGGAAGGCGTCACCGTCCACCGGATGCCCGCCATCGACCTCTCGCTGCAACTGGGCGTACCGAAGGCCGCCAACACCATGATGTTGGCAGCGCTGATGAAGTTGGGCGTGACGGGATTGCAGCGCGAGCATCTGCTCGACGCGCTCTACGCCTCCTTCAAGAAAAAGCCCGAACTGGTGGAGAAAAACCGCGTTCTCGTGCAAGAGGCCGAAAAGTGGATTGAGGAAAACCTGCTGAAGTAGTACGCAACAAGCGACGGAAAGAAGTTTCAGTCCAGGCGCATCCGTTCTCCAGCGGATGCGCCTTCTTCGTCAAATACGGGGCCGTCCAAGTTAAATCGGATACCCCGCCGCCCGCGCTCGCAAAGTGCGCAGAGATTGGGAGGGACGCGCTCCGTCGCCTCCGATACGTTGTAACAGGAAGGATTGGGAAACAACGGAGACGACATCGAGAACAACCGTGTAGAAGGCACGCGGGCTAACTCGCCCGCGTGTTCCCTCTCCTAAAACCAGTGTTCCGTTCAGCCGACAGCCGGATTTTGGAATGGGCGCGGGCAGGTTAGACCGCGCTTCCAATGACAGTTGTCCTTGAAATTGTTCTCGTGTTTCCTTTCTACCTTAGCTGTTGGCTTGTAGCGAGTAACTTGTCAGCCCGCGTTCGCAGCGAACGGGAGGGACGCGCTCCGTCGCGTCCGCACTGCCGAACACGCTGGGGCGCATCTGCGTTTTTCACCGTGATCTAGGTAGATGCCTGCGATACCGAAACGCGAAGATTTTACCTGGATTCCTCGTTTGGGTTCTCACGCAGAGCCGCTGAGGTCGCGGAGTACGCAGAGAAATTGCCGGAAAAAG
>JAFSTA010000268.1 GCA_017450695.1 Kiritimatiellia bacterium
ACCTCACGCAAAGTCCGCAAAGTTCGCAAAGGGAAGGATGTCGGCAACTTCGCGTACTTGGCGAACTTCGCGTGAGACCATGACGTGAAAACTTCTGGGTTTAAACACGGCAGACCTTTGTTGAATTATACAGATGCGCCCGATAGGTTGGCGGGCAAGGCGTGTTAAGCCGGGGAAGCGTATCGAGCATCGTGGTTGCGACGGAGTGCGCCATCCCGTTCTTGCGTACTCTGCACACTACGCGACTCTGCTTGAGGCAAAACAACAAACTATGCGATGTGAACCAACAGGCGTACCGTTTCCCCGAATAGAGGCGACTGCAGGTAGTATCCCAATCACCACGGTTGCCCTAGATTCCTCGTTTGGGTTCTCACGCAGAGCGTTCCGCAGAGTACGCAAGTGTCAAAAGAGGATAACTCCCGTTCCGTGTGTTCCGTGGTGAATCGTGAATCCCTGCCCTCCACATTTTTTGTCTCGCAGAAATGGGTGGAAAACGATATTCTGTTCTCCATGAAATATCTTTGCGTTTGTCTGATGGGGTTCGCGGTGGCGGCGTTTGCCGACCAGTCCGTGACAAGGGATGAGGTGGCACGGCAGATGGAAACGGTGGCGAAGTCGCCGCATCCCCGGTTGTTCGCGACGGCGGAAGGATTCGCGGAACTGAAAGCGCGGATTCCCGGCGAGGAACTGTTGCGTCTCGGGGCCGAAGCGGTCCGGGCCGATGCCAACCAGATTCTCTCGTTCAAACCGCTCACGCGAATCCAGACCGGACGGCGGCTGCTCACCGTTTCGCGGAATGCCCTGTACCGCATTTCGACGCTCGCGATGACCTATCGTCTCTACGGCGGCGACACCTACTTGAACCGGGCGCGTGAGGAATTGCTCGCGGTCGCGCGTTTTTCCGACTGGAATCCCTCGCACTTCCTGGATGTCGCCGAAATGTCGCTCGCCACGGCCATCGGCTATGACTGGCTGTACAACGAACTGGACGCCGCCGCGCGAGAGGAGATCGCCGCCGGACTGACACGCCACGGAATCCAGACTTCGCTCCGTCCGCCGGTCGGCTGGTGGGTTCGCGCCGGGAACAACTGGGGACAGGTCTGCCACGCGGGATTGATCGCCGCATCCCTCGCGTTGGCGGAACGCGACACCGATGCTGCCGCCACGGTCATCCACCGCGCCGTCACGAACCTGCCGCGCCCCATGTCCGCCTACGCGCCGAACGGCTGTTACCCGGAAGGGCCCGGCTACTGGTCGTACGGAACGGATTTCAACGTGATTGCCATCGACCTGCTCGAAAAGTGCCTCGGTACCGACTTCGGTCTCACGTCGCTCCCGGGATTCCGGGAGACAGGCGCGTACCTTGATCTCGTAACGGGACCGTCGGGAAAAACCTTCAACTACGCCGACGGCGGTTCGACTCGTGGGAGCAACTGCGCCATCTGGTGGTTCGCCAAACGGTTCGCGCGTCCCGATCTGCTCGCCTACTTCGAGCGCGCCGCCTACCGCGATTGCGTCCAGCCGCGGAAACGCGGTCGCGTCTCCGAATCGGGCGGCGGGAACCGTCTCTTCCCGCTGACGCTCTTCTGGCTCCAGCCGGTACCGGACGGACTCCAGCCCAAGGCTCCGCTTCTGTGGAATTCGGGCGGGCCACAACCGATCACGATCCAGCGCAACGGCTGGGACAACCGTTCCGCTTTCTTCGTGGGACTGAAGGCTGGCTCCCCTTCCGGCAACCACGGTCACATGGACGGCGGTTCGTTCGTACTGGACGCAGCCGGAATCCGCTGGGCGTATGATCTAGGTGGAGAGAACTACCACAAGATCGAGTCACGGAACATGAGGCTCTGGGATATGCGACAGAACTCAGACCGTTGGCGCATCTACCGTCTGGCGACGGACTCCCACAACACCCTGATGATCAACGGTTGCCAGCAGCGGGTCAAGGGTGCCGCCAAAGTGACGGTCTGCGAGCAGGCGGGTGACCGTCAGCGCGTGGAACTAGACCTCTCGGGACTCTACACGAACGCGACGCGGGTCGTGCGTTCCGGCACGCTCGACACGCATACCGGCACCTACACGATGACGGACACGCTACGCGGCCTCAAGCCCGGAGACACGGTGCGCTGGGCGATGGTCACGGCGGCCCAGCCGACCTTCCAGGGACAGGATCTGTTCCTGGCGGAAAGCGGGAGGACGCTCCACCTCGTGGCGGAGACAACGCCAGCGGTCAAGTGGGAAGCGGTTCCCGCCGCGGGACCAGCCGAAGCCGACTGGAACTCGCCGAACAAGGGATTCACCCAAGTCCGTCTTCTGCTTACCGCGCCCGCTTCCGGCGAGGCAGGAATCACCGTCACCTTCAAGCTCGTCGAGTAACGCAATTCGGAGTCCAGAGTTCGAAACGGAAATTCCTCTGTTGGACAATTTGGAAACCACGGAACACACGGAATATACCGCTGTGGGCGCCTCGCGCGACCACGAAAGACACCGGATGCGCAGAGGTTGAAAACAACGACTTTTCGCCCACAAATGTGCATATTACAACAGAAAAGCGATTCCCCCAACTGGAGAAAAGTCGTCTTGTTCCGGAGAGCTTTGCTGACGCTCGCACTGATTTAGATTGGCGCAAGCGTAAGCGCGGCGTGTCCGTGTCTGCCCGTGGTTCGTCAACGCGTTTCCCGTTCTTCTTCCTGCCCCCTCCTGTTTTCTTTGTGACCTTTGTGGTTCAATATAAAATCCAACAGAGGAATTTCCCCCAACCACCCAAGTCGACTACCTAACTACCCAACTACCCCACCACCTAACCACCCAACTACCTAACCACCCAACTTATTGTTCCGAATTCCCTCTTGTTTCACAGGACGGGATTTGGTACTATCTTCGCGTTTTCAGTTCGGGGTTTCCCGACTGGAGACAAGACAGTCCGAGGAACTGATCGGGAGCGTCAAGCGACGTATGGAAGCCGACCTCCCCCTCCACCCTTCGGACATAGAAACAATGTAGCATCTGAGCTACACGTCGTTCGACCGAAATACTTCCACAAACATTTTCCAGAGCGGAATGTAAGTGATGATGCGCCCGTACGGGCGTATTGTCTCTTCATGTTTTCTGGTAAGCCTGTGGAAGGGCTGCGGTCGAGTGCATGAAAGATAATGCGCTCTTTTCATACATGGATATGGTGTCCGCGACGAATACAAGCGTGATTGGCTGGACACCTGATGACAACCACATTTGACGACGTGATGAAAAGATATCGCGACGAGTTCCTTTCGGAATCGGAGAAGGGGGACTTCGCGGCGTTCGTCAAGGCGGGACGGAAACTAGGCGACCTACACTGCGGCTACGAATCTGCGAAGCCGTGGAAAGAGTGCGTGGTCGATGTAGCCCCTGTGCAGGGAACACTCCGCGCCTCCGCGTCTCTACGTGAGAATTCTCCCTATCGCGTCACGAAGATGCGCTTTGCGAAGAAGGACGGCACCAAGGATGACGACAGAAACCGCATCCTCTACAACGACCGCATCACGATTCGTGGCATTCCGCTTGCGGCGTATGACTACGTCGTCAACGGCAAGAGCGCGATCGAGTGGGTGATGGATCGGTACCAGATCACCACCAACAAAGACTCCGGCATCGTCAACGCCCCCAACCTCTGGCTAGCGGAATCCAACAATCCCCGCTACATTGTCGATCTCCTCCTCAAGGTCATCACCGTCTCGATGGAGCCCCAGAAAATCGGGGCGCATCTGCGTTTTTCACCGTGATCCATGCAGATGCCTGCGATACCGAACGCGGAGATTCAACCTCACGCAAAGTCCGCAATGTTCGCGAAGGGGGAATACCCCCAGCTTCCCTCGTTTGGGTTCTCACGCAGAGCCGCCGCGGGCGCAGAGCACGTGGAGATCAGTCTGGGAACAGAGTTTTTTCAAATGAAGAAGCGGGATTGTCGAGCCGAACGGAAGGAGATGATCCTTCACCCAACAGGTGAATCGAACCTCGTTCGGGAAACCGCCGGAAACCCACAAAATCTCCGCGCCTCCGCGAGAGATCAAAACCACAGACAGATGAAATGAACAAGAGGAATAACCGGCAACTTCGCGGACTTCGCGAGCTTGGCGTGAG
>JAFSTA010000269.1 GCA_017450695.1 Kiritimatiellia bacterium
AACGTGAGCGTGTACGTCGTGACCTTCTCCCGTGACCCCGCATCCCGCGTCGTCAAACTGACCGTCTCCGGCAGGGCGGTCCCGCGAAACCGGAATCGGCTTGCGCGGGAGGCGGAAAGGTGGCAGAATAGTTCCCGTCAAGTAAATTCAGCGACACAAAGCGCACGATAAAAGGAGCAATCGATGATCAAGAGTATCTCTTATCTACGACATGGATTGGCCGTGTTGGCGGTCCATGTAGTTTTCTACGCGACAGCGATTGAGTTTGCCACGCCGCAGAACGTGCCCCCGCTTTTCGAGATTGGCGGTCCAGGCCGTTCTGAAAAGTCTTGGCGTGAAATACGCCGTCCGGAGTTGCTGAAACTGCTTGCAACGGAAGTCTATGGTCAGCGGCCTGTGGAACGTCCGCAGCATCTCGTGTTCACCGGTGCGGAACCGGATGCTGTGATGATGGACGGATCGGCTTTACGCAAACGGATCCGTATTGAGTACGGCGGCAGGTACGGAACGAACAGTTTTGTTCTGACGGCGTTTATCCCGCGCGTCAAGAAACCTGCGCCCTCGTTTCTCTTCATCAACAACCGTCCGCCGGAAGAGAACATCGATCCCACGCGCAAGGTGAAGAGCGGGTTTTGGCCCGCTGAGGAAATTGTTGCCCGCGGATATGCGGCGATTACTTTCTTCATCGGTGATGTCGCGCCCGATAAGCAGCATGGCAACACACGTGGCGCCTTCGCGGCTTTCGAGGACGTGGAGCGGCAGTATCGGTCGCAAACCTCTTGGGGCGCCCTTTCGGTTTGGGCGTGGGCCGCCAGCCGCGTTCTCGACTGGATTGAGACAGAACCGACGCTTGACGCGAGCCATGTCGCCGTGATCGGACATTCGCGCGGCGGCAAGACTGCTCTCGTGGCGGCAGCCTGGGATGAACGTTTCGCCATGGCTTGCTCCAGTTGCTCCGGTACTGGCGGCGCAAAATTGAACCATGTTGATCTGCCCGCCTCCGAACATATTGTCCTCTCCGTCTCCTCCCACCAGTTTTGGTATTGCCGTCGCTACACGCAATGGGTGAACCGTGATGCGCAAGCTCCGTTCGACCAACACATGCTTGTCGCTCTCATCGCGCCGCGCCTTGTCTGCATCGGATCGGCCACAGAGGATTCCCATGCGGGGCCTTTCGGCGAATACTGTACCGCCCGTTACGCCTCGCCCGCCTGGGAGGTCTTCGGCAAGAAAGGATTTGTTTCCAGCGGATTCCCCAGTCCTGAATCGCCCCAACAGGAAGGTGATATCTCATACCATATCCGCTCCGGGAAACATGACCTCACGCCTTATGACTGGGGTGTGTATTTGGACTTCGCCGACCGTCACGGCTGGAAAGGTACGGAGAATTAGCTTGGTAGCTGGTAGGAGTTAGCTGGTAGCTTTTAACCCCCCGCTCACGCCTTGCGTGAGTGATTTTTTCAGATAACTTGCTCTGTATTCATCGGAATGATTTTTTAGACATAAAATACCCCCCCGTGCATATTTTCAAATCTATTGTTTTTAGACTTGCGTATGGAAGGGGGATATGATAAAGTGATAGATTGTTGCTGGCGGGCTGGATTCATCCGGAATCAATCCGGAAATCTCGTTCCGGTGGAAGGATGGAGTTTGCGTGTGCGCTCTCTACTACACACACAATCAGGAAGGATCGAAAGGATGGAAAACATGTGTACTCGTATCGGACACTGGATGACAGGAATCGTTTGTTTCCTTTCGTTGGGCATGACGTTGGCGGTTGATGCCCAAAGCGAAGCGGAGACGGTGTCTGTCTGGAAATTGGAACGCGACATCTACAATAGCGGGAAGACGGACTGCAACAGTCTGCTGAACCAGGTGTATGACTTCTCTTCCGCGGGCAGTTGCGGGCGGATTGCGGCACCGTTCACCGGAACGCCCGCGACCTTGCCGGACGGTCTCGCTTTCTTGGAGGATACGGACAACCAGAGTGCCGTGAAAGTCTCGGGAGGAGTGCTGAGGAATTCAGGAATCATCCCGTACCTGGAGTTGACGAACAGCTGGACGGTTGAGGGATGGTACTCTTGGCCCAATCATCCTGCCTCCGGTTCCTGGAGAATCGTTTTCGGCACGCGGAATAGCGGTGACGGTTGGTTCGTCACCCACCGGAATCATGGCGGTGTTTTGCAGTTTGAGTTGTATTCGCAGGGGACTTCAGGAGATGCGATTACGGACGGAACGGTTCTCTGGGGCAACATTCCCGAAGAGTTGACCAACACCTGGAAACACCTCGCGCTCACCTACGACGCGGACGGGACGGGCACTCCCGGCAAGGGTGTCTGGAAATTCTATGTGGATGGCGAGAATACAGCCACCGTGACGAACCGTACAGCCGTGACGGGCAAGATCAACAACAGCGCATTCTACATCGGCGGTCGCGGGAGCGGATCAAACAATACATCCACCTTCTCCGCCGACTATTGGCGCGTGACCCGTGGCGTTCTGACGCCCGAACAGTTCCTGAACGCATCGGGTGTCAAGCCTACATCGGTATCCGACACGGTGGCGTACTACCGCCTTGATCAGGAGGGGGAGTTCAACAACGTGGCGGGAAGTGCCTACCGGCTCTCCGCTGATTTCCCATTCGGGGATTCCCTTTCCCAGGCCTTCAACTACATTCCCGGACTCAACCTTGCTCCGTCGATGATGCAACCGTTTGACCGATGCCCGAATCCCTCCGTTGACCTGGTGAATTCCGGCAGCGTCCGCATCTACGGAACAGACTCCCGATTGGTTGACACCAAATTGGGCGAGATGCTGGAAGCGGACAAGCCGTTCACCATTGAGGGGTGGGTGTACCGGATCGGAGCACCGTCGAACTTGCGTGGCTGGACGATGATGTTCGGAACACGGGCCCGGAATACGGGGTTCGCGCTCTGGTATGGGTTGGGAGGAAAGCCTGGTTTCGGAATGTACTATGACACGACAGGTGGTGTCATGCGAGCCGACATTCGGTTCCCAAAAGCTTCGAGCACCGCTTTCGAAAATGAGTGGAAGCACATTGCTCTCACGCAAACGCCGAACGGTTGCGATGACAAGACGGTGTGGGAACTCTTTCTGGACGGCGAGTCGATGGGGTGCGTGACCGGTGTAATCGCGTCCGCGAATCTGACGAACCAAAAATTATTTTACATCGGGTCCCGACCGAATGACGCGCTGGGTGCCGGATACTATGACTGTTTCCGTGTTTGCTCGCGCGTATTGTCACCGAACGAGTTTCTGAACGCGACGAACGGTGTCGCTGTCGCCTCGACCGACATCCTCGCGTTTTGGCCGTTGGACACAATCAACAACGGCCTCTACCTCGATCTCCATGACATTCGCGGAAACTATCCATTCGGCAAATTCACGGACTTCAGCGGTCGCGTGACTACTTCGTCGGAACAGGCAGTCGAGACCGTGCCGAATCCGGACGCTTCCGTTCTCTTCGGAGCGCCGGCGGGCAATCACGGTTCCGTGTCATTCCCTGACTCCGGCAAACCGAATTACCTGTGCGTGATGGACAACATTGGAAGGTCTTTTCTGAGTCTCACGAATGACTTTACGGTAGAGAGCTGGATCAACTACCAGAAGCTGCCGACCGGGTGGAGTATCGTGTACGGCGCGGGATACAATGCCCCCCGCTGGGGGCTGTGGATCCGCAACAACAACGATGTCGTGAAGTACATGATGATTGCGCAAAAGACCGGCGGCTCCTATCTCGTGAACGACAATACGTTTTTCGCGAAGAATGGTGTGAATGCCGCCATCACCAGCGCCGATCTGAATCTTTGGCACCATGTGGCGCTGGTCTATCGTGCGGATGAGGGGAACGGGACTTTCGAGCTGTTTATCGACGGCATTTCCAAAGGGACAATCGAATTGCTGAGCGCGCCGCCCGCAGAGGGAACCGGTATTACCGGCGACCTGTTTGTCGGCGGACGTCCGATTGACAACCATTCCTTAATCGCCAATATCGATCAGTTGCGCGTTTCCCGGGTTGCGCTCACGCCCGAACGTTTCCTCAACGCGAACGTCGGCAACCAGCCTATCGCCGATGCCCCAAAGACTCTGGCGTATTGGCCATTGGAGTACGACGGAACCAGCGTGGATGCCTCCGACAAGATTACCGGAAAGTTTCCCTTCACCTATGCGGCGGCACCCGTCGGTACGAACCTCCAGTTCCGTGCCGAGGTGGGTAATCCGGACAAGACGGAAGGTTTCATCGGGAACCCGACCAATAATGCCGGATCCGTACTGAACACGCTAGCCTGTGTCTTGCATTCAACCGGCTTGCGCGCTGCGGTCAGTGTTTTTTCTCCCGCATTCACGGCGGAGGGATGGATTCGCTGGAGCGGGCAGGGGACTCTCCCGCAAGCGATCGTTGGGAATCACCTCGAATACGTCTGCGGCTGGTCGCTTTCGCTGACGGGCGAGAAGCAACTGCGGTTGATTGTCCAAGAGGCACAGGGTTGGGAACTCGCGAACCGTATTTTCGACACGGGTAACGTTTCCTTGGCGGATCGGTGGCGGCATGTCGCGGTCACCTATTCCCGCGCAATGGGGAAGTGCGGAGGCTGGGAGGTCTTTCTGGACGGCAAGTCGCTGGGCACCGTCGAAAACGCCTACGCGCCCCGCGTGACGGACGGGGTGAACGGATCCTTCGGGATCGGTGCGCAATCGAATTACACGCCGTTCGACGGTCTGCTTGATTGCTGGCGCTTGAGCGACGGTGTTCTCGCCCCCGCAGACTTCCTCTATGTCCGTTACCCAGAGGGGACAATCATCACATTCCGTTGACTGGACACACGAAGCAGAAAGGAAAGAGAAACGATGCGCACAGGATTGCAAAGTTTGGTAACAGGCGCCGTGATTGCGGTGTCGGAAGTTGTGGCGTGGGGGAATCCCGCCCTGCTGCATTTCCGCGCGGACGCGGAGATCGATACGTTTACGCAGGATGTCACGTTGTTCTCGGACCGGACCTATACGCTGGCGACGGTACCGGAGGCGTTGGCCGGCAAGCCGTTCCTGCGCGGGTCGATCTTAGGGTTGCGCTACACGGTTGCGCGCGAAGGCGCGTTGACGGTGCTGACGCCGCAACGCGTAACCGGTTCCGCCTCTTGCGCAGAAGCGCTGGAGAAGGCGGGATTCAAGCGTCTGGAGGGGATCGGCCTCTTCCAGCTTTTCGGGAAGAACGAGATCGACCGCGTCCTGACTTATCAGAAACTCGTGAAGGAAGGCGAGACGATAGACTTCGGGAAATTCTGCATTCCCATCGCCTTCGATCCCGAATCCTGTCTGCGGCCACGTGCTGAAATCCAGACCGAACGCCTGTACAACAACATCGAGCTGCCCGTCGATCCGGAAGACCGCGAGAACATGGCCTCGTACGGCAACTCGCCGTTGCCGGTGCCGTACCTGAAAAATCCGCCGCAGACAATCCGCGCGGAAATCGGTCGGCAGCTTTTCGTCGATGACTTCCTGATCGAACGCACAACCATGACCCGTACCTGGCACAAGGCGGCGAAGGACGAACGCAATCCCGTCCTCAAACCGGAAACCCCGCTGGAGATGGGGTTGCCGCACAATACCTGTCCGATGGCCGCGCCGTTCAGCGGCGGCGTCTGGTACGACGGTACAGACGGCCTTTTCAAAATGTGGTACTGCGCCGGATGGTTTGACGGAACGGGTTACGCCTACAGCACGAACGGCGTCAACTGGATTCGACCGGAACTTACGGCAGAGAAGGGGACGAACCGTATCATTCCGTACAAGGGACGGCGCGATTCCGCGTCCGTGGTGATGGATCCCGATGCTCCGGACGGCTACCGATTCAAGATGCTGGTCTGGTCGCGTCCGCAGGGTGGCGAGTATTTCCTCTCGCGCAACGGGACGGAATGGAGCGAACCGATTCCCAACACCTCGAAGGGAGACCGTTCCACCATTCATTACAACCCGTTCCGAAAGGTCTGGGTGTTGAGCGACCGTTCCGGTTGGCATGCGCGCAGTCGCGAATATGTGGAGTCGCCCGATTTCCGCGCGATGGCGAATCTGCGGACGCATGTCAAGTGGTTGCGCGCGGACAACCGCGACCAGCCGGGCGAGACCTTTTTCTATGCGTTCCCGGAACGCAAAGGAACTCAGTTCGTGCCAGCCCTGTACAACTTCGACGCGGTGGCGTACGAGTCGATCATGCTCGGCGCGGCGACGATTATGCAGGGACCGGAAAACAACTTTTGCGAGGCCGAAGGCGTACCCAAGATGACGGAGATTCATTTGGCGTTCAGTCGCGACGGCTTCCACTGGTCGCGTCCCGACGACCGTTCCCCGTTCATCGGAGCCTCCCGCAAGGAAGGCACGTGGGATAGGGGATACCTGCATTCCAACTCGGCGCTTTGCCTAGTCATGGGCGATGAACTTTGGTTCTACTACACGGGATTCGCTGGCGACACCACGCGCAAGAACAAGAGCGGAATGTACTGCAACGCCTCATGCGGCATTGCACGCATCCGGCGTGACGGTTTCGCCTCTATGGACAGCGGCGCGTCCGAGGCGACGCTTACGACTCGTCCGCTCACATTCTCGACAGCCGATCGACTTTTCGTGAACGCGAATTCCGCAGGTGGTACGTTACGCGCCGAACTTCTCGACAACGAAGGAAACGTGTTACCGGGTTTCGGACTGGATGACGCAGAACCGATCTCCGTCAATTCCACCCACGCCGAACTCCACTGGAAAGGCGGCAGCTTGGCGTCGTTCCGCGACAAACCCATCCGCATCCGCTTCCACGCGCGCGAGACCCAGCTGTATTCCTTCTGGTTCTCCGGTGAAAAGGGAGAAAGCCGTGGTTACCTCGCTGGCGGATCACCCGGACATACCACCCTCCGCGACGAGTAAACTCCTGCCCATGAGTTCTACGGTTTGGTAGTTAGGTGGGTGGTTTAGCCAGCGCCCGTTCTTCCCGCAGAGGCGCGAGAGAGAGTGGGCAACTGGGACGAATGGGACAACTGGGACTGCTGCCGCATGTCGCGTGTCTTTTACCGCTCACGGTGGGAGCGCCCCGTCGCGTCCGCAATTCTGAACACGCCTTGCCCATCAGTTCTGAGTATGGCGTTCGGGGAAGCGGCACTCTTGCCGCTTCATTCGGTTCTGTCGGAACAGGAGTTTCGATTTCTCAATTTGGCGACCTGTTTCCCACTACGTTTTCCTCGTGTTTGTGAAACACTCCGTCTTGCTCACAGCGTGGATGACGTGGGAACAGCCAATTGCCGGATCGACATTTCACTTGTCTTTGCCGTATCGGTTTGTTATTCTGCGAATGTTCTTGTGGACGGGTGCAATCATGTATGCCATGTAAAATCAGGAGAATTGCTTCATGGAGAAGACGATGAATGCGAAAGGAATGATGACGACACGGAGAGGGTTTCTTGGCGGAACGGCGGCATGGGTCGTGATGGGGGCGCATGGCGCAATCGAGAAACCGAGCACGGATGTTCAGGGGATTTCTCGTGCGCTTGATCCCGAGGCGATCGGATTCATCTCCGATCTCCACGTCGGGCTGCCTCTTGCGAAACAGAAGTACAAGACGATGCGCGACTATCCGCATCAGCCAGCCGCCACCCAAGCGCTTGTCCGTGAGATTCTTGCGTTGCCACGTCCGCCCGCGAATGTTCTTTGTTTGGGAGACATTTCCTTGGCGTTTGCCGAGCCGGATGACTACGCAATCGCCGCCGAAACACTGAAGCCACTTACGGACGCAGGTATTCAGGTGACGTGTGCGATGGGGAATCATGATATCCGTTCTGAGTTCCTCAAGTATTTTCCCGGCTACGACAAAACTACCAAGGTTCCGGGACGGTTTGTCTCAGTCGTCAATACGCCTCATGCGGATTTCATTTTGCTCGACTCCCTGGTGGAGCCGGAACCGTCGAAACGCGGCAACTATGGTGCCTGTACGAAAAAGGGACTCGGGAAAGAACAACTCGACTGGTTACTTGCGACGATCCATGCGGCTACACGTCCCACGTTTCTCTGCGCCCATCATCCGGCGGCTGGACTTGGCATTCCGATGTCCGTCTTTAAGAACCGGATTGTACCCGGTTATTTGCACGGGCATACGCACCAGTGGACGACCGGGTATCTGCGCGGGGATTTCGATGAGAATGCGCGTATGCTTCGGGAGGTCGGAATCCCGACACTCGGATTCGAGTGGGACGTGGGGTGGGGACTGATGCGCACCACGGCAAAAGGTGCCACGCTTTTCTGCAACGCACGCGACTTCTATTATCCGTTACCCAAACCGAAAGCAGAACGCCCGGCCGAATGGGATATGCACGTCCGTGACTGGGCCGACCGCTCGCTCAGCTTTTCCTTCGTCTGAAGCTGAAGTTCCCAGTTCTGATATTCGAGCCAATTGCAAAACCTCCCGCCTATCGATTGTTCAACCACGGAACACCCAGAATACGCGGAATCGCCGCTCAAACAAATCATTTTCTGTGTATTCCGTGGTTCTCCAGCTTGTCCAACGGTTAGCACTTGTAACATTCAAGTTTCGGTAATCCGCGTTTCCCAAATTATACAACGCCAAATACTTGCAACACTCAATGTCGCATAATCCCTGTTATGATA